>NC_018721.1:3395725-3704427 GCF_000153485.2 Psychroflexus torquis ATCC 700755
ACTCCCTGGTTGATAGTCTTCATAAAATTCTAAGAACTTAAGCAAATAAATAATTTGATGATCTCCCCAATACCCTATGTAAGACCAAGGATCGTCTGGCTCTATAGTTTCCCAATCAAAGCCATCTTTGGTGACACGATAGGGGTTGTAACCATCAAAAGTTGTAGCATTTAAAAACTTGTAAATCATACCTTCAATAAATTGAGGATAGGAGTGTACTAAGCTTTCCCAATTTTGAAAGATATCACGCCAGTTGCCTTCGTAATCAAGAATTTTGGAGCCATTTTCATCTTTGGTATTTATTGAAAATTGATTCCATGGTCGACTTGGATCTCCATGTCTACGGCTAAATTTTAGAGGCAAGTATTCATAGGAAAGCCTAGTGAAATCGTCATTATTTTGATCTTTAGCTAAATCCTTTAGATCTGTTAATGAAAAATTCTCAGGTAAGGCTTTAATCTTTGCTTCGAATTTTTTAGCTAATGGAGCGTTTGCTTTTAGGATATAGTTTTTAAAATCCCATCGCTCAATCTGGTAATTATTATCAAAAATTCCTCCACGCATTATATTAAACATGGTGTTGGAATAATGACGAATATCTCTCAAGTTGTCATTAGAGCGTTGAAGTCCGTCTGCGGCCGCATTAAGTCGAACTAATTTCTCAGTTCCAGAATTTATATCTTCTTCTATTAGATTTAAAAGATTCTCTTGGAGTAAATCTTGCTGAAGTTTTACTACTGAAGCAGTATTATAATTAACATCGGCACCAATATGCCATGTTATAGTCTCTTCTGCTTCTAGTTGAAGTGTTTTATTAATAAAATAAGCTCCTTTTTCTGCTTTAACATCAGTTTCTTCAGTCAAGTCTTTTCCTGTCCTAAAGTTTTCAAGTTGTAAAGAGGAAAGGAGGTGGGTAGGGTTTTCAATTCCCAGAGACCAAGCCACATTAGCTTTTAAAGCTTCACTAGGTTCGGCTTTATCTACCGGTACAGCACTAAGTGCAAAAATGCCTAAGCCTGTTTTTTTATCAAGCTCGTTGCGTTTATAAGCATCAACCAAATTACTGCTTTGAGTTTGCAAATCACTGACGACACCAGCTGGTAGGATGTTTTGCAGCCCATCTACAACTTCAACTTTTATTGGAGTAGAGTTATGGCTAACCAATTGAGATTTTTTAATAAAACCAAATTGATCACTAGTTGACCATCGGTATGTGAAAGTAAGGTTTAAGCTGTGGTTGATTTCTTCAAAAAACAGTTTATTTCCATAAATATTTTTATAGATATTTCTGGTAATCTGATACTGTTCTACAAAACGGTTTGAAAAAGGTTCCCAGAAATTAATATTATCATTTAAGTGAACTCTAAAAATAGTTTTACTTCCTGTATAATTTGCCGATTCGGTGATTTTATCGTCCGTGTAATATGGGAATAAGGCATATTCTGCATTTCGTCTTCCTGCTGTTAAGCCTCCATTGCTAGAAATAAACATCCAGTGGTTAGAGTCGCTTACAATACTCATGAAAAAAGGTCTCATGGCATCGTTGTTATTAATTTTAAGGAATTTCTCACCGTTTAACCTTACTTGCTCTAAGGTACTAGTTTTAGACGTTTGATCTTTAGTCATATTGTCTTCAATCATTACTTTACTATTTGGTTTATTTTTTAATTTAGGAACAAAACGCTAAGGTTTTAGGTTACCGCTTGTCTTAAATCTGTTTAATTCTTGTGTTTGACTTACTGTTTTATTTAAATTATATGTAGTTCTAAATAGATACAGTGTTCTTATAAAGACTATTGTAAATTTAAAGAGACATTGTCTATTCTCACAAGACCGGCATCCCCATTAGAGTCAAATAAAACTCGAGCGTCAAGAGCTCCAAATTCTTGTGAGCTTAGTGTGATTTCAAATTGTTGTTGTGTATTAGTAAGGTTTACAGTTTGGGTGTCATTTGAAAAATCACCTCCACTAAGACCTATACCTGCAATTAAAGTTCTATTACCATCTGACCAGGCCTCGAATGTTAAGACATAAATTTCACCTTGTGTGATAGTCACCTTTTGACTTACATTAACTAAAAACGGTTGATTTGGGTCGGGGTTAGTGATGTTAACTTCATAAAAAGAATTATCATTTTCTGTGACAACCGGCGCGGGTACATTATCATCTACACCAACTATCCAGCCTTCCGAACCATTTTCAAAGTCTCCGTTAATGATCAATATGATCTCAATTTCAATGATATCTTGAAAAGCTGCTATTTCACTGTTTTCATTACTTACTGTAAGCTTCACATCGTAGGTGCCACTGGCATCATAAGTTTTTTCTGGATTTATGACTATCGATGATGTTCCATCACCAAAATCCCAATTATAGGAAGCCGCATTTTCTGATAGATTGATAAAAGTGACTGTTCCTTTACTCTGATTAATGGTTTGAGTAAACCTTGCAACTAATTCGGTTGATATACCAGTATCATCATCCTCACAAGATTGAAAAGATAATCCGATACATAACAGACAAATAATAAGTGTACTATATTTCAAGATTTTCATAGTTTTAGTTTTAATTATATACTCTTACATAATCTACAATCATGCTTTGAGGAAATACAGTTTCACTAGTAGGATTTCCAGGTAAATTACCACCGACAGCAACATTCAATAGGATGTAAAAAGGTCTATCAAATACCCATTCTCCTTCTCCATCCGTTTCTTCTGCTATGTCCTCTCGAGTAAGAGTTTGGTATATATTGCCGTCAACATAAAAGTTGACGGAAGTCGGCGACCACTCAATCCCAAACACATGAAAACCTGTATCAAAACGGTCGTTTTCAAGAGTAAATTCTTTAGAAATGGATTCTGCCCCAGAAAACCCTGGACCATGCAAAGTTCCAAATACATTGGTTGGTTCGTCTCCAAGATATTCCATAATATCTATTTCGCCTACAGCAGGCCATTCTTCTAAAACTTCTTCACCATCAACCATTATGGTTTCAGGCACTCCTAAAAGCCAAAATGCAGGCCAATAGCCTTGTCCATAAGGCAATCTAATGCGAGCTTCAAAACGTCCATATTGCTGTTCAAGCAAACCTTCAGTGGTTAACCTCGCTGAGGTATAATTTCTATTTTCAAATGATTCTTGTCTAGCTGTAATAAGGAGTACTCCATTTTCAACAACTGCATTTTCGGGTCTATCGGTATAATATTGAAGTTCATTATTACCCCATCCAGGGATATTTTCTGCTGTACCATCACCAATATCATAATTCCAATTTTGAGAATTTGGTGCTCCATCCACATCAAACTCATCAGACCATACTAGATTATCTAGGGTAGTGACTTCTTGTGTTTCGTCTAGATCGCAACCTATAAAAACCAATAGCAATCCTGTTAAAAAAATAGTGGCTGCATATTTGTAAATTATATAATTAAATATACTTTTCATGTCTTCTGAAATTAAATTATTAAGGAACGTAGAAATAAATATTATCTAATATAAAGTCGGGACCACCAACCAAAATAATACCAGCCAAATTATCTTTTTGGTTCGAAATATTCCCAGCCAGAGGGATTTCTATAGAATTCCACTCACCAGGATTAAGGTTGCTAATTGTTCGTCTAAAATCACGGTCATCGTTAATCGGAAATCCATTATTATTTGAATCAATAATTCGATCTTCGC
The DNA here is from genome assembly GCF_000153485.2 of Psychroflexus torquis ATCC 700755. Taxonomy (NCBI): domain Bacteria; kingdom Pseudomonadati; phylum Bacteroidota; class Flavobacteriia; order Flavobacteriales; family Flavobacteriaceae; genus Psychroflexus; species Psychroflexus torquis. The sequence continues at coordinate 3,399,410 of NC_018721.1, forward strand.
CTGCATCCCTTATTTGAAATTCAATTGATCCATTTTCATCTTCTATAAAAATATCAACATGCATAAAAGAAAGATTACTAGCATCTACAATACCATCAAATAGTATCCCGGTGAAATTATTTGTTGAATAAACCAGTGTTTGATCATTAAAGGGTTCACTAACTGTATTATTTAATCTTTCAAATAAACTTACTTGAGTGGTAGAACCACCAAAACCAGGGTCAAAATTTATTTGAACAACGTCTTGATAACTATCACTAAACACGGATTTTACATTTTCTGGTAGAAGTGATGGAATAGGAGCGAAGGGTAGCGGCCCTAAGGAGGTGATTTCATAAGATCCTTGAACATTTGCATTACTTATAGTTGCACTGATTAAAGTTGTTCCTGAATCCCCAATAATATTTATCACGGGTTCACCTGTAAAATCGATTTCTGCTACATTTGGATCTGAATTTTGAAAATCAAAGTATAAAGGACTAGTTGCAACTTGTACATTTTCTCCTGTTTCAAGGTTAAACGTTGTTGAAATTCCAAACAAATTTAGTCTTGAATCTTGAAAACTTGTAGTAGACAAATCTTGCCCATTAAATAGTAAAGCTTCTGTTAGCAATAGTGTTCCTAATTTCTCAAATTTTATTTCATCCAACCAAAATGTCCAACCAATTTCGTTACCATTTGGTTCGTCATCAACTATATCTAAACCACCTGCTGCGAACAAAAACATACCTCTCTCTTGAGTTAATTTTGAAGAATTAGGAATAGGTATTGTATATTTTTTCCAGTCTGTTGTTAGCTGTATAGCAGTTCGACTTGCAGGATATTTATCTTCTAGAAAATCCGTTCCAAATCCAACTTGACTTAGGATCCCTGTTGCAGACCCTTTAGCCCAAAAAGTTAAGGCATCATAGCCTGTTAAATTTCTACCCTCACCTCGATCTCTAAAGATACCCCCAACAAAATTTCCGTTGGGATCATCTGGTGAAGGAACATCAATTCTAATTGAAGAGGATCCTAAATAAGCTTCATTATTGTCTGTACCAAAGGCCTCTGTATTTGCGCCTTCTACCGGATCAAAGGATATAAAAAACTCATCTGTAAGTCCTACTGGATTATCTGTAAACACGTCTGCTGTTGTAGGGAAAGTTGCAAGTATAGCATCATCAGATACTTCTCTTTCACAACTTGTTGTTACTACCATAGATAGTAAAACAAGTCCTATTAATTGTAGATATTTTAATTTGTTATGTATCATTTTAAATATTATTTACCAATGTTAAATCTTATATAAGACATGATTTCCCACTCAGATCCATTAGGAAATCCAACAGCGCTGAGAATAGGTTCAGCGTTAAAAGAACCAATGGGTGTGTTATTTGGAGAAAATCGAGGAGAAAATTCATTTAAAGATCTCCAGATGCCTCTAATTCCGATTTGTGTACTTGGTAATATATACCATTGTGGCATCCCTAAAGTTGTAGATAAGTCAAGCTGCAATTGAAGAGGAAATGTCAAGTTAAAATCTCTGTGGTAATCAAAGGGACCCCAGTCGTTTACTTTTACATCTCCATTAATGATAAATTTTTTATAGAACACATTTAAATTTGCACCAAATCTGTCGGTGACAAGTCTTTGAGAATCCCCTTGCCCCTGTCCATTTCCATAATAGAAAGCACCTACAATCCCCAATTCTGGGCTTAATTTAGAAACAATTCTTGCGTGAGCCTCATAAAGGTCTTCAGCTGGAACAGAAGTCCCAAAGGCTAAAAACTCTCGAGTGTCAAGAAAACCTATATGTGCATCCATTGTTGTAGGCAGATGTCTAAAGACGAATCCGGCACTAATAGCAAATTCTGCATCTTCAGATACATTATTATCCCAATCATACATATAAGTTCCAGGAGTAGGGTCGTAGGTAAATAGAATTTCACCAGCTGTTGTTTCTCTGTTCCATCTTACCGCAAAAGGATCATCTATAAAATTCCTTAATCGTCCAGGGGCTTCTCCGTTGTTAGGCATTGGGTCTACTAGTGGTTTTTGCCATAAAAAATTAGGGGCTATTTGCCATTTCCCAATATTATAGGTCATGCCCGATAAAAAATTGCTTTGGTTTCCGCTCCCAGTATCTTTGAGTTTCCAGCCTGTAAACGTTATGGTTGGGTCTGCACTTCCATTGGCAACAAGACCCATGATCGAACCTTGTGCATACCACTTAAATTTACCAGCCTCGTAGGTTAATTTAGCTTTTCCACCCCAATTATCATTTGAGTTAATTTTATCTACGACAATCTCTCCTGCATCATTAATATCTTGGTAAGTACTCCCATTTAATGGCCTTCCAGCCCAAATACTACCAAAGGTTAATCCAAACTTTCCAAAATCCCGTTCAAAAGCAAGAGTTGCTCTTTCCATTGGCCAGGGCGGAATCACCCCACTCCTAACCTGATTTTGATCTAAAACACGTCGTCCATTTTCATCGAATTCTAAGTCTGTTTCTACATCCCTATTATAAATCCCTGTAATATCCCACTTAGCAATAGTTTTGGAATATTTAAATAGCATGGTTGGATTAGCTCCCCACCACAATTGTGGACCTAGAGCTGCTTTTAAGCCTTCTAACTTTCCTTTAGCATCCACTTCAATACCTGAAATGATACCGCCGTAGATATCTAAATTGGGGCCATAGTTAGCTTCGGGATATAATCCAAAGATATCACCTTCATAACCCCAATGGTAATGTCCTGTTCTGTAAAAGCCTCTCAAATCAAAATTGTCATTTTTCCATTCAAACTCTGCTTGATAAACCTGTAAATTATTATTGTCTTGAAGGATAACTTCGCCATCGGGTGTAGTCACAGTTATGGGTCTAGCTCTGTTTTCGTAGAAAATCTCGTTGATAGGATTTTCAGCAACATCCCCTACAATGTTAAAGTCTACATTAAAGTTAATGTTTGGCGCTGGTTGTCCGCCTACACCTATAAAATAAGACTGCATTTGATCGAACCCAAGTTGGTTGGGGTAAGAATTGTCGTTTGGATTAGGATTATCCGGAGTAGTGATTAAACTACCCCCTGTATAAAATGTAGATAAATGCGCTGCTATTCTACTAATGCCTACTTTTTGAGAATCTCCACCACCCAATGCGGCTTTATCGCCTCTAGCTCGTAACACAGCATCTGTTAATGAAATATTGCTAAAATAGTTGTCAACAAATTGAGCATCAACCCCTTCTGCATAAGGATCTAATTTATGTGCTTCCTTTAAGGCATAGTAAGCAGCACGTGGATATAACTCGTATAAACCTCTTGAATTTGTTGCTCCTTTTGCACAAATCCCAAACCATTCCTCATTCATGTTATTTTTACCTTCTTCATAGTCTCTATCATAACCACCGTTAGACCAAGAGGCGTTACTATCGTGAACATCAAGATTTTTAGTCTGTCCGTATTTCCACCAGCCGTCGCTAAATTGAAAGGTAAACCCCCCAATTGAGTTCCCCGCTTTTCCTAGTCCAGCAGCATTTTCATAAATATCTTTCCAGTTATTGACCATGTAGTAAGCCTGAGATTTTTGGTCTTCCTGATTCTCTAAAGCATTGAAAGCATCTGCGCCGAACTCTGTAAATAGAACAGGTTTGCCATAAACTTCTTTAATCGTCTCAAAAGAATCACCAAAAGACTCACCGCGATACATGTTGGTTCCATAAATATCTACATCGGGACATTCTTCGGCTATAATATCTATAAATAAAACATCACCATTACAAATAGCAACCGGTAAGGAATCATTTATTTCTTTCATTTTAACAGCGGCTTCGTTCATTAAGCGATACATTGGTCGGCCTCTGTTTTCTCCAACTGCTCTTTTTTCATCTTCCTCATCTGGGAAATCTTCTGTTTCAGCACCTGCCCAAAATAAGCCGTAGTTGTTTTCATTTCCTAAAAGAAAAAGCAAAAGACCAGGAGTTCCTTTGTAATCATTAGCTAGTTCAGTTACTTCCGAAAGAAGTAATTTCTGAGTTGCTGGATCATCATATTTAGTCACAGGAGTCCAACTCCCATCAATAGTTAAACCATATCTACCAAAAGAATGGTTTAACATGGTGTAAATACCATAATTTTCATAGATGTATTCTACCCATTTTGGTTGAATACCTGTATACAGTCTAATGGTATTGACTCCCATATTTTTGAGCAAGCCCATTTCAGCATCTAAGGCAGCTTTTATGACATCGTCTGATTGATTCCATAAACTGTAATTGAAGTTTGTTCCTCTAGGAAAGTAGTCCCAGTTCATACCGTTAATCATAAAGTCATTACCATCAACTTGTAGCTTCATCCCTTGGTCATCTGTGGACACTGAAACTTTTTGAGACTGAGAAAACCCCATTACAGTTGAGAGCAAGACTACACTTATAAATAGAATTTTTTTCATGTGTTAGATATTTGTTAATCCATGTACATCAAACTTAAAGGTTTGAGTTGATAATTATTTAAAAAAATACACTACAAAAAACATACGTCTTAAAAAATAAGTAGTTTTATTGAATTATTCTTAAAATTAGTTAATAAAGTCTTACTATATCTAATAAGCTAAAGACGTTAAATATAAATATTTGTTAATAAAAATAAAAATGTATGGGTAATGTATAGTTGTTTAATGCTCTTGTAAAGGTGTGACGGATCTTATATATGGGTGGTTAAGCAATTATTTCGTCTAAATCGTATCTTTTCTCGCAATCGATATCGCTTATATTGAGACTTTTAATACAGATGTTTAAGTGGTGAGTACGTTTTAGAAATTAAAATAAAGAGAGCGTGTATGACTCTCAATTTTTAGAAGAAGTCGGAAGCATTTAGTAAGCTGGATGTTTTTGGTTCACGTTAGTATTAAATAATCCTTGAAAATTATTTCTCTAAGAAGATAGATGTAGAGCAGTGAGAATTATTCCAATAGGGTTAAGGCCTTTTCATTGACTATTCCCGAAAAAATTATTTTCAGTATCGATGAAAAGGACTTTATTAAGGAAAAATTCATTTCCAGCTAATTTCATCATCAACCCATTGGGGAAGTAATCGGATTGGCTTAAACTCATAGAGGAGTATACATAAGGTTGCACTTCGATTTGTGCTACTACTTTTATATTGGAATTTAGTTGTCTTCTATAAAACTCATAGGATTTACCACAACTCGTGATGTAATACCAATTTAGTTTTTAAATGTTGTATTAAAAATTTGAATTATACTACGACGAAGCTCAGCACAGGTTTTTTACTTAGTTGAGGAAAAAAATATAAGTATAGTTAAGGTTCTATTTTATGACGATTAATAAGTGAAAAAGAAACTTATTCTATCCGACATTGGAATACTAAATTGGTATAAAATAGAGTATCAATGGGTCTTGCATTATCTATGTTAAGTAGTTTTTGGTGATCTATGATAACTGGAAACATACTCGATCCTGTATCATAGTTTAGCTGTACTGTGTTGATGAAATCACAAAAAAAAATAACCCCCTGTTTTTAGAAAACAGAGGGTTGAAAAATTAATATAAATTTTATATTAGAAACTAATATTCAATTGAGAAAAGATTCGAGTCCCGTCAATACCAAACTGTGTGGTTTGCCACGGGTACTTAAATCTTCCTACGAAATCTAAATTTCTATCTTGAGGTGTTCCACCAGTTGACGCATAAGCTTCCGCAAAAGTATCAGGGAAAACATCAAATAAATTATTCACGCCCAGAGTAAAGTTAATATTATCTGTAAACGCATAGTTAACGCTCAAATCCGTTAAGGTTTTACCTCCATAGGTAGCATCGTTTATAGGATCATTTGGGTGTCTGTAAGTTACAGAACCATAATACATCAAAGATAAATTTGCGGTAATCTTATCGATTTCATAACTGGCCGTAGCGACAACTTTTTCTTGAGGTCTCCAGCTTTCAACTCTGGATATATCTTCTCTTGAAAATATAGCATCTCCTAAATTATTGTCTTCAATAAATGCAGGAAAATTAGTTCCTTGCACTTCTGTTTCATTGAAGTTAGCAGCGATACTACCACTTAAGAAACCTCTCCCCAATTCTATATTACTGTAGCTATATACAATATCAATCCCTTTGGTCCTTGTATCTATAGCATTCAAGAAAAAACCAGCAGAACCCACTCCAACATTCTCTAGAGTCCGGTCTATGGGGCTATTTGGATCTCCTGTGGCTGTAACTTGCCCAGAGAGTGCAATTCTATCATCCACATCAATTTGGTAAGCATCTATGGTGATCCCAGAATTTCTATTGAATCTATACGTAAAACCTCCACTTAAGTTAAAAGACGTTTCAGCGTCTAGCTCAGGAATTCCAAGTGCTCTTAAAGCTGGGTTGGCATTGTTCAAAATTCCATTTTGCTGAACCCCATCGGTTGTTAAAGTCGTTGTTGTAGCAGTATAGTAGACTTGGTGTAGAGATGGCGCTCTAAAACCACTACTTACAGAACCTCTTATAACCAATTTATCATCAGCAAGTTTATATCTGGAGCTCAACTTCCAACTTACATTAGAGCCAAAATCGCTATAATCTTCATAACGTAAAGCACCACTCACTAAAAATGATTCTGTAAAATCTGCTGTGATGTCTGTGTAAAAACCAATATTAGATCTGTAATCGTTTGATGCATTTTCTGGGCTAAAACCTCCAAAAGATTCTGAACCTGTTCTACCTCCTTGTGCATCGGGAGACCCTCCGTCGCCGTAAGAAGCAAATTCACCCTCTTCGGTTACAAAGTTTTCTGTTCTGTGTTCCAAACCAAAAGCTACTGATAAAGCTTCAAGTCCTGCATCGTAAAAGGTTCTGTTAATGTCCAAGTTATTTACAACATGGCTAAATTCATGGGCCCCATTATAAAAATCAGAAGGACTACTTCCAGCAAAAGACTGGTTAAACGAATCTTCGATATAATAATCAATTCTATTTTTACCTAAGATAGAACTTACGTCAAAATTCCACTCATTAAAGGTTGTTTTCAAACCAAGAGCAAAGGTGTGATCTCGAATTTGAGGGGCCATTTTAGCTAAAAAGAATTCTTGATCTGGATAGATGGCCTCAAATCCAGGTACCCAATAGGGTACTCTTGCAAATTGGGGCGCAGAACCTTCTCTGTCCGTTAGTGTACCAAAAGAATAAATTTCTGTATTGGTCTCTTTATCTAAAGTAAAACCAAGGTTATAAGCAAAATTAGTAATAGTCATATTGGGTAAGCCCACTTGGAACCCAGCGCTTGGATTTCTTTCTAAGAAAGACGTCAAATCGCTTGTGTTAAAAGCTGAATCATCAGTCACACCCCAATAACCAGCTTCATCTTCAACACTTGTGATTGTTCCTGCTCGTTGTGTAGCCTTAGAGTCCATATGACTCAATGTGAAATTGGCGTACCCTTCAGGCCCAAGGTCTATACCGAACCCAGATTCCACTTGGTACTGTTCACCGTCGCCTCGAGTCGTAGAACTATACCCTGTATTTATAAAAGGGTCTACATCTTCCTTCATCACTAGATTAATGACACCAGCAATAGCGTCAGATCCATACTGTGCAGCTGCACCATCTCTCAAAACTTCTACACTTTCTAAAGCTGCAGAGGGAATAGCTTTCATATCTACTCCAACTTCACCTCGACCTGGAGTGACATAACTGTAAACAAGTGCACTGGCATTTTTTCGTTTTCCATTAACCAATACTAAAGTTCTACTAGGAAAAAGACCTCTCAAACCTGCAGGGCTAAAGTGAGCAGCCGCATCAGATACTGGCTGTTCTGTTGCATTGTAGGAAGGGACGCGTAGCATCAATTGTTGATCTACTGTCGTTTTACCTGTTTTTTGTAGCTCTTTTATTTTAAAATTATCTACAGCTACAGGAGAGTCAAAAGAGGTTCTTGGCTTACCTCGAGTACCTATAACAACCACGGCATCAAGTTGTCCAGCATCTGGCTTCAATTGAACTGTCACTTTGGATTTTCCCTCTACATTTACCTCCTCCTCTTTAAAGCCTACATAAGAGATGACAAGGAATTTTGAACCTTCAGGAACCTGTACTGTAAAGTTTCCGTCAAAGTCTGTTTGTGCACCTACGCTGGTTCCTTTTACTATGACATTAGCTCCAGGTAGTGGGTTTCCTTCTGGTCCTACAACCATTCCAGTTACTTCTCGGTCTTGGATAGCATCAGTAACAATTTTAGCATTTGTAATGCCAGCTGTGAGTACTACTTGATTTCCATTGAAAGTATAATCGAAGTTAACTTGCTTGCTAATTTGATCTAAAATATTTTCAAAAGCTTCGTTTTCGGTATTAATACTTACCTTTTTATTCTCATCAATTTCATTAATATCATAAAAGAAATTGAATTTTGATTTTGATTTAATGTCCTTTAAAACATCAAGAAGCGTTGCATCTTCGTAAGCAATAGATATGTTCTGTTGCAGTTTTGGGTTTGCAAAACTTGGGTTAACAACAAAGAACGATAAGAATACTATGAGCATCGCTTTTAGTGTTGTCATACGTAAAATTGAACATCTCCGATGTTCAAATCTTTTTGTGTAAATTTTCATCATAAAGTGTTTTAAATTAATACTTGTGTTGAACTACTGTTTGTTGATCTGCTTAATCCTTTGGGTTTTTATTAAAAATTCGAATGTGTTTTCCATCTATAGAAAAGCTAAATTTTGAACTAAGAGCAATGGTTTTTAAGGTTTCGGCAAGAGATTCATCTTTAAACTCCCCTCTATAGGTTTTCTCCCATAAATAATCCAATTCGTTGGTAATTGTAATATTGTATTTACGTTCTAGCTTTCTCTTAAGTTCAAGAAAAGAAAGACCGTCGACAACCAAAATGTTATCGATCCAACTGTTAAAAGCATCTGCGTCTACTGTCTTTTTTTCAAACTTCTGATTTGTTTTTTCGAACACTGCTTGTTGATTCGGTACTAATTCAACAGGAGTATTTATTTGAAGGCTATTGTAAACTTGAACTTTGCCTTCCATAAGGGTTGTCTCTGATTTAGAATCATTGGCATAGGAAGAAATATTAAAATGAGTCCCCAAGACTTTCACACTTACGCTGGGCGTGTGGACTATAAACGGTTTTTGTTTGTTTTTGGAAATCTCAAAATAGGCCTCACCGACCACATTTACTTCTCTGGTTTTGGACTTAGAACTAAAGTGTTGTGGAAAGCTTAAGCTACTTCCAGAATTTAGCCAGACCAAGCTACCATCAGATAGTCTAAGCCTCAATTTTTCCCCATATGGTATGTCAATTTGGGTTGTTGAGGTATCTTTTGCAATAGAAGAGTAAGCTTCAAAAGACAATATATTATCTAATTGGCTTGCAACAAGTCTACCTGATTTGTCCTTAAGGCTTATAGTAGATTTTTTGTTGATACGGTGTTGACTTCCATCTGATAAAGTAACTTGGATTTCCTTAAGACTTTCATTAGCCTCTCTTCTATCCGCTATATTGTCTTGTTCTGTAAATAATAATTCTGAATTTTGATAGAGAAGACCTAAACCTATTAAGGCTGTAAAACTTGCAGCCCAATAAAATATTTTTAGTCTTTGTTTGCGCAAGCGTTTTTTCTCTTGAATTTTTTGGTAAAAACGATCAAAGGCTTTATCCGAATCGAAATTTAAGGGGATGACGTATGAATGTGAACGGATACGTTCCTTAAAATAATTAAGATTCTTTAAGTCTTTTTTGACCCATTTATTCATTTGAACACTCTCTCTTTTAGAAAGACTGCCCTTTAAATAATTGTCAATAAGTTGGTCTGAATTCATTTATAATTTATGTGGATCACTTACTTATAAGATGCGGTTTTATTTAAAAACCCCTATTTAACTTAAGATAAATTAAATATATTTCTTAAATTGCTAAAAGTGATAGATCTTATTTTCATACAAAAACTTAAACAAGGCGATGAAATCGCCTACCAAATACTGTATGATAAGTACTATCAATGGCTATGTAATTATGTCTTTAAGCTTTGTGAAAACAAAAAACTATCTGAAGACATTGTTCAAGATGTGTTAATGAAATTTTACGAGAATCGTCTTAAAATTACAATTACAGGTTCACTTAAAAATTACTTATTTACGTCTTGTCACAATCAATTTTTACAGCATTTAAGAAAAAAGAAAATAAAGTTTGATGATTTAGATACTATTAAATGGGAGGTGATTGCAAGTACAATGAATACTCAGGAAAATCATAAGCAAACCAAACTCAAAAAATTACACCAGTATATAGATGAGTTGCCACCCAGATGTAAAGAGATTTTTGTCAAAAACAAACTAGAAAAAACCATCTATAAAGATATTGCTGAAGACATGGATATTTCTGTGAAGACAGTGGAAAACCAGATGTCGAAAGCTCTCAAACACCTCAGAAAGCGAGCTAATCAGTTTATGTTATAAATTTTAAAAATCTTTAATTTCCTCTATGCTATGATCGAAACCCTAGCGATATAAAGTAATTTCGATTGATTTTTGACTTTTGCCTTGGACTAATCGACTTTAACCACTTTTAATGCAGTTATGTAAACCATATGAGTAGAGAAGCAAATGTCACCACCGATAAATGGAGAGGGTATAGACCAATTGCAAAGGTTTATGATAGAACAGAGATTGACAGCAATCGAGAATTGAATTTTAAGGCGTTACATACAAGGATACATCAGGTTAAATATTGGATAAGAATGGCATACTCCTGGTTTGTGGTGTCAGTTTAAATAGATATTTTAATGAATTTTGTTTTAGGATAAATAGGTGGCACAATAAAGCAACTATATTCAATAATCTAATTGTCAAAATGGTGGAGGGAGACAAAATATATCAATCAGAATTAATGTGTAACTAATTACTGACCTCTTCATATATAAATCAATTCACTACTTTTATTCTTGTTATCAATTAATAAAGGGTTTAGGTACACGAACCTTATACTTTAGTATATGTCGGGATTTTCTATAATGCTTTTGAAAGTTTATTAATTGTATTTAATAAGTTTTATAATTTGACCTTCTATGTTCAAGTAATACAAGCTTTCTGGAAATTGAGACAAATCAATCTGCTTGTTATTTCCAGTTAGATTTCCTTCCAATATAGGTTGTCCTAGGGGTGAAATGAGTTCATAATTAACGTCTTTAAGAATTTCTAAATAGACTATGTTTCTGGTTGGGTTGGGATAAAATCCAATAGCTAATTCCTGATTATCAATCCCTAATAATCCACATTCGAAACTTTGCTCCACCTTAGAGGCAGCAGGAGGGTTTACTAAAAGATTGTCTGTTAACAATGGACAATAACAATCATTATCTTCCACATAGAGTTTAAGCCAAGAAAGGGCTATTCTACCTACAGAGCCGCCTCCGCCATTAGGTGTATTAGCAACTGAGTGATCGCCATTTGCAATTTCGAAAAGCACTTTGTCAGTCATACTCGGTGTTGCATTGTAATGAAGATCTGCGTGCTGTGAAGGGGGAGCTACGGTATCATCCTCACCACTAAAAATAAGAACTGGACTTTCATGATCAAGTTGAGAGTTAGGAAGCCATGGACATAAGGCCACAACACCTGCAATGCTATTATCAAGAACGGCAGCCCTTTGAGCACCACCACCGCCCATAGACCATCCACTTACGGCCAATTGGTCTAAGTTGAGGGCTCCTTCAAGCGGAGAAGAAGCTCTACTATTTTCTTGTTTGATGGTTTCCAAAGCATCTAGCAGTGCATTAGCCCGTGCCTCTGGGGAATCCCAAAGATTATTTGTCCCTATAATAATGGTCACGATACCGTGAGACGCATAAAATGGTCCCCATTCTTCAACACTTGAAGGAAACGAATAAAATCCTGGGACTATTGCAATACTTGCGAAGGGCCGTTTAGCATTGGTTGGGTAGTAAATGGTCGCTCCAGAATAATCAGGCCCATTTCGAATTCCATCTGCCTCGGTAAGGGTTTCTACATCATATGGCCCTGGGTTTGTAAGATTCACTAAATTTACATCATCACACTGGGCAAGAGCGCTATTGGTAAATAGGGGGGAGATAAAAAGGAGTAAGAGGACGAAGTATATGTTTTTCATGAGTTCTTTAAACTATTAGATGAGGTATAGATTCATTTATATTTTTGAAAGCAGTAAGGTAAGACTATAATTTAGTCGGCTTTAAAAAAAATATGATATGCATTTTGTCACTACGTTGAATATAATCATCTTATTATCAGTTTTTTAAAAATTGTAATATTTTGAGAGTTGTTTTTTATTTTGAGCAAATAGGTACCAGAATTGAATTTAGGAAGCAATACTCTTATTTTAGAGTGACTTGCTGTTACTTGTTTTTCATATAAATTTTGCCCCAAAATAGTATAAAAACTCAAATTATAATCTCCATCAATTAGATTTAATATTTCTAAGGGACTTCCCGTTGTTGATGGATTAGGATAAATCATTACGTTTTCATTAGTGTTTTCAAAATTGTTAATGTTTAAGAGGGGACTCGTTAAAGCTTGAAAAGCATTAATTCTACCATGTCCATAATATTGATCCCATCCAAACGTATCCTCTGAATCTCCTACTTGGTCTTCAGAAGATTCCTCTAATACTAATCTAATTTCGTCTACAGTCAAATCTGTATTTACAGATAATAATAAAGAAATTAGTCCAGCTACGTGGGGTGCTGCCTGTGAAGTCCCTCCCCAATAATAATCATAATTGGTATTTGACAAGTGATCTAACCCATACATGTAATTTCCAGGTGCCACAAAATCTAATTCCGCTCCATAATTACTTCCGCTAGTGTCACTCCAAAAAAATGGAGCACTTCTAGTATCGTCAGAATTTGTTGAGCCAATAGCAAAAGCATTTATATATTTGGCGGGGTACTGTATCACCGAGTTTTGATTTCCAGTTGACACCACGACGGGAACATTCTCATCATATGCATAATTAATTGCTTCTTCCAAAAGTGTTGATGATACATTTCCACCAACAGACATGTTGATTACAGAAGCTTCATTATCCACAGCGTAGTAAATAGCTTCTGCCCACCAACTATAAAAGCCACTGTTGTTTTCGTCTAATATTTTACATATCATAATTTTAGAATTCCAATTAACACCAGCGTATCCTATGTTATTATTTCCAGAGGCTAATGTAATTCCAGCAACGTTGGTACCGTGTCCATGGTCATCTGTAGGATCATTATCATTATTGACAAAATCCCACCCGCCAAATAAGTCATCTGAATAACCATTTGAATCAGAGTCAGAACCATTTTGAGTTTCATTAGTGTTATTCCATATTCGTCCTGAAAATTCAGGATGGTCTAATTTTAAGCCAGAATCTAAAATAGCGACTATTAAATTTGGGTCTCCTTGGGTGATGTCCCAAGCTAAGTCTGTATCCATATCAGCGTCGATAGTTGAATCTGATAGCAAAAAGGAGCCATCGTTGTAGTGTGACCATTGGCGGTTGAAATAGAAGTCATTGGGAGTAGTTTGAAAACCATGACCTTTACCAATAAAATCAGATTCAACATAGATGAACAGTTCTGTTTTTAAATATAATTCCATGAGTTGTTCTATGGGTCTGTTGACATCAAATTCAAGAACATAAGTGTCTCCTTGTCTCTTATTCCCTGTTAATTTTATGGATCTAATATTGTTGTTCTTATTTAGCAAATCAATATGAGGCATATCAAATTTTTGATATGATTCAACGCTTGTTTTATTGGGTTTCTTATCGGTTTTAAACTTTACAACTATCCTACTGGTTGTTTGATTTTCATTAGATTGAGAAAATAAAAAATGGCTACATAAGATACTTATCAAAATTAGAGTTGTTTTTTTCATACTTTTTATTGGATTGGCGACACTATTAATATGATAAACGCACGTTTTATTTAATAACTAATTTAGGAAATAAAAACTTAATTTCCTCCTTGGTAAAGTGCGAAAATCTGATTCCTCGAGAATAAGGCCGTCATCATTGAAGCCATTAATTTGTTAAGATGTTGTCATACGCTTTTTACTTGCTTTTGTAATTTCTGTTAGCCCAATGTATTGTTGGCTCAATCCATTCTTTTAAAGCTTTAAATAAAAAGCCATGTCCCATTCCTGTATGTAGCTCGATTTCTTCAAAATGTTTGATTTTGCAGGTTGAAGATTTTTTACGGTCTAAAGCAGAAACTCCAAAGGGATCGGACTTTTCGTAAATGGTTAGAATGTTTCCACAATAGTTGATTTCTGGATTGTTTACCAAGTCGCTAATTCTAAAACTTCCGATAAAAACAAAATTCAAGTCTGGATTTCTTGCTAATGTTGAAACGTATTGAGCAATATATCCACCTTTTGAAGTTCCAACGATTGTTATGTTGTTGGACTGAGTACCGCTTTCTATTAAGCTATCAATTTGAATTACAATTCCTTTGGCGTATTCTCGCGCATTTACATTTCCGTTTCTTTTTTCACTGAAAACCTTAAATCCGTTTTTTTTGAATTTGGCAATCATCTCATTGTATTCTGTCCGTCCGAATTTGGGATGTAATTCATTTAATTCGTGTTCTTCTAAAAATCGATTGTGAAGGAAGAAAATATAGCGGTCGTCATTATTTGTTCCATAAGCCCATAGAGACGAGCAAAAAATAATTCCAATGAATAGGCCTATTTTTATCGATGCTCTTAGCTTATAAATGTGAAGCGCCGGTTTTAGTTCAAACAACTCTTGAGGTTTTAAGTCTGATTATCATGTGAATATAATTATTTTTTTCTTTTAAAAATTCAGGTAATTGTGTCTTCGGATACACTACCGTTTTCCATCAAGCTAAAAGCCATCTCAAATTTGAGATGGCCTTGACTTAAAACATGAACAAAACGAAAAAAAAGTTAGTATTCTAATCAGTATTTAGCATTATCGGTAATCAAGTGTTAATACGACCGATTTTTGCATTCGGGGATCTACTGGGTATCCGTTGAACCACAAATTATGTTTCCAAAATTTATTCATCAATATTAATCAATAGTGGAGCCTTCCCATCGGTGATGATTATCTTGGAGTTTGGAGATAGAGATAATTTACTAAAGGCCTCTATACTTCTAGTTTTTATAATTTGATCAGTAAGTCCTTCTGCCAAAATTAGTTGCGCATCTCTTTCTCCCTTTGCACCTATGATTTTTCTCTCGGCCTCTAATTTTTCTTGCTCTAGTACAAACACCAATCGCATCGCATCTTGTTCAGCCTGTAATTTTCGTTCTATAGAATTAGCTAAACCAAGAGGTAATTGTATGCTTTTCATTAAAACAGCAATAAGTTCAATACCATCAGCTTGTTTCTTAAGATTCTCTCCCATACTGATTTTGATCTCTTCCTCTATTTTTGCACGCATCCCAGAATGCATATCCTTGGCAAAAAACTGAGCACATATATCAGAAGAAGCAGATCTAAATACGCTAGTAATTATAGATTCATATCCTCGCCCTAAATTCTCTAATACAGATGGTATTTTATTTTTTTCCAAGCGATATAAAATTGAAATCTCAGAATTTACACTCAGACCTTCTTTACTGGGTAAACTCAGAAAAAGTTTTATATTATTAGTCTGTGTAGATTCTTTTATAACTTTACTTATAAAAGGATTGTAAACCACAGTTCCTTGAGTTATTACTTTGTTTGAAAATTTGCCAAGTGTCTGTTTTACTCCAGCTTCACCAGGCCTAATAACGGCACAACTGCTTAAAAAAATAGCGGCTAAGGCTACACTTAAAATAGTTTTTGTTTTCATAATTTTTTTTATTAAAAATAATAATTAAAAGAGTAATAAATGCTTATTATTTATTAATTGGGTAATTTTTATGAAAAATACGCAACTAAAAATTGAATATACTGATTATATAATAATATGTATAAACATTTTTTATGGATTGAGTGTTTGAAATTTAGTCTTCACGATAAGAGTTTATCACTTATTCTGAACCTGCTTGGATTTATTCATCAATTCATTTGCAGTCTTCTACAATTGTCATATCGTATTACTCAGTGCCGCTTTTTGTTAATCTATCAATTTGATTATCAATTCCTAGGGCGTATTTTCTTGTGTTCATATTTCCATTTCTTTTTTTACTGAAACCTTCAATCTATTTTTTTTAAATTCGGCACTGATTTCATTGCATTCTGATTGTCCGTCTGAATTTTGGATATAATTTTTTTAATTTGTGTTTTTGTAAAAATTGATTGCTTAGGAAGAAAATAAAACGGCCATGATTATTCGTTTTTTAGGTACTTAAAGACGAGAAAAAAAGAATTCCAATGACTAGGCTTATCGCTTAAGGGTTCCGTTTTTTTGACCTAATCACATCAAATTGCTGGTTTAATCTCGTGTAAGCTGTTTATAAACTTATGTGTTCCTTTATCAAATCCAATACTTTTTTAAAATTATCTCTTCTGAAATGAAATCATAACTCTTAATTAGTGTCAGAAACAGATCTTTCTTGTAGGCGTATATTTGAATGGGGTCACAGACCATATTTCAACGTATCATTTTTAATCTCAATATTATGCCAGAAGGCCTTGCTTTTCAGAAAAAAGGGAGTTCTCAGCATACTTTTTTAGCTTGTTGGAATAACTATTTTTTTTCGAAGTAAATTTATCTCACCAACCCCGTCTTTCTTATAGATTGTATTTATTTCTATTTCGTAATACAAAAGATTTATTCTCACTGGTTTTGAGTGTATCAATTTTATTAAATTAGTTTTGTATATCCGCAAATAGCCCTAATTCTGAGATTATTTCATATATTTACCTGATTTTAAAATAGTTACATAGATAATTATTATTTTTATTTTCTAAGCAGAAATGGATGTCGTTTTCATTTAAAGGGGAACGGGATAAAATAAAATTAATTTGAAACCGCTGTTAAGCATTCGACATCTCCAAGTTTAAGAGCAAATGAGGTTATCAGTGTAAAACCGGTTAATCGAAGCCGTAGTTGCTGAATGAAACGTTAATGTTAAGTTCAAAGTTATTATTCATGACATTGTCCAAGACCATTTTCCTCTTGAGTATGACTATGAAAGGTTTTTTATCTAAAGGGAAACAACTACAACTGAGCATTAAACGTTGATAAGGCAGAGAGAATAGACCATTTATTGTAAGAGTCAATAGACGATGAATAAACGATAGTATTCACAGATTATAGTTCATCATAGGTGAATATTGTAGTTTATGCTGAGATATATGTCATTGAAAAATCAAACGAACGAACGAACCACTAAAGAAACTTTAGAATGGGTTCAGCGACAAGTTATGCAAAACGAAATTTTGCAGGAACCTTTCATTAAATTAAAAAAAGTATATTCACCTTTACACTATTGAATTCTACGTAAACTAAATCGTAGATATTTTGGTGAACAAATTTCTGATAGGCTAGTAATTGATGGCATCGCAGCTAATAAACATTAAATTGACACACAAATAAAAAAAATGTACACAAGGCAAAAGCAATTAAAAGCATTTGAGAATTTGCTAGACATGATGGACGAACTCAGAGAAAAGTGTCCATGGGATAGAAAGCAAACTATGGAATCTCTTAGGAATTTGACAGTAGAAGAGGTTTATGAACTTGGAGATGCTATTTTGGAGAATGATAAGGTGGAGATTAAAAAAGAGCTGGGAGATGTATTGCTTCACATTGTATTTTATTCAAAAATAGCAAGTGAAACTGAAGATTTTGATATTACTGATGTGATAGATAGCCTTTGTAAAAAGATGGTTAACAGGCATCCTCACATCTATGGAGATACAAAAGTTGAAAACGAAAAGCAGGTTAAAGAAAATTGGGAAAAAATAAAGTTAAAAGAGGGAAATAAGAGTGTTTTACAAGGTGTCCCTAAATCTTTGCCAGCCTTAATAAAAGCTAGTAGAATTCAAGATAAAGTGGCTGGTGTAGGCTTCGATTGGGAAGAACCCTCACAAGTTTTTGAAAAAGTCCAGGAAGAATTAGGTGAGCTACAAGAAGAGGTGAAAGCAAATGATTTAAATAAAATAGAAGATGAATTTGGAGATGTTTTATTTTCTATGATCAATTACGCGAGATTTTTAAAGATCGATCCTGAAACAGCTTTAGAGCGAACTAATAAAAAGTTTATTTTTAGATTTCAACATCTAGAGAAAAGAGCTGGAGAGCATAATTTAGATTTATCAACTATGTCATTGGAGGAAATGGATAAGTTTTGGGAGGAAGCGAAACATCTTTAACTTTGAGAAAATTCAATTTCTAAAAGTTAAAGATATACATAATTAGGCCACTATTTTTTTTTGGCTAAACCTTAATTCATATCATTGTTATTATAAACTATTAAAAAACGAAACTCATGAAAAAAGTAATTTTAACCATCGGTATATTTATGTTTGCGTTACTATCTACATCTGCTCAAACAGAAGAAAAAGTAAGCGATGCTCAACTTCAAAAATTTGCGGAGGCTTACCAAACTGTTCAACAGGTAAATCAACAAATCCAGCAGGAAATGGTTACGGCTATTGAAGCTGAGGGAATAACAGCGAAGCGTTTCAATGAAATTTATCAAGCAGAAATGGATCCTGAGGTTGAGGCAGATGCCACTGAAGATGAAATGGTGAAGCAAAAGGCAGCTCTTAAAAAGATTGAGGGTATGCAAGGCGGTGTTCAAGAAGATATGCAAAATAAGATTAAGGAGAAAGGTTTAACCTTAGAGCAATATGAGAATATAGGAGCTCAACTTCAGAATAGCCCAGAATTACAAAAGAAATTGCAAGGTATATTGATGAAAAACAAGACAGGTGAGAATCCGATGAAAAAATAAAAGTAAACTTAGTTATATAAGCTAACCTAAAAAAGGTCAGGATATTTTCCTGACCTTTTTTATTTTTTCACTAACTTCTTAATCACTGAATTACCATGTTGATAGATTTTGAAAAAATAGATTCCAGGCGTTAACCAACTCAAATCTTCCTTAAAATAATTTTGCTGACTGTGTTTTGTTAATAACACTTTACCATTTAAATCATAAAGCTCTATTCTTTTTTGATCATTAGAATTAAAACTCATATGAATATGTGAATTTTTCAACGGATTTGGATACAACTTAATGTCCAAAGTATCATAGAAGCTGGAAGAAGATAAAACCTGTTCTCCCGTAATTCTAAAATTATCAACAGTCCAACGCGTTGCCTCTCGATCATTATCTGTATTATATCGAAAAGCGATGTAAACATTCTCAGGTATTTCAGAAATATCAATAGATTCGGCTTTATATGTAAACAAAGAAGGACTTTCATTTGGATGAAGTGGAATTTCTACATTGGGTACTTCTTGCCAATCAAAACTAGAGGGGTTTCCATTTCCAGTATAGGAGGATGAAAACAGAAGCTCTAGCTTTGTGTTTCCATAACTTGCAGAAGCAAAAAAGCTTATTTTTTCAGATTCAAATTCGTTAAAATTAATTTTGCTACTTGTAATTAACCAGTCTAAACTAGGAACTTGTCCATTTTGATAAGCGTTCATTTGATATCCCTGAGAATTATTTTCACCACCATCAGAAACACATCTCCAGTCTAATGGACTTATTTCACTTACGGCCGTGAAGTTATCTAAAACAGTAGTGCAGTTCTCAAAATCTTCAAAAATGAGATAGTTAGGGTCTGCCAGAGTTAAAACATCAAGATTTTCACTTGGTTCAGACACATTTCCACCTTGGTCCAGTGCATAGACCCTATAATTATAAAGGGTTTCAGCGTTTAATCCTGTAACGAGGTAGGTGGATTGGTTGGACCCTACAGTACCGATATCAACATTATCTTGTTCAATAATATAGTGGGCAACAGCAACATTATCATCAGATGAAGTCCAACTTAGTTGTAAACTAAAATTAGTGATAGTGTTGGCTGATAAATCTGATGGAGCAGAAGGTGGCTCATTGTCCGTAAAATCTCCCCAGATCATCAATGCGAATTCAGGACGATCTATCAACGGATTTCGGTTGCTTTGAAATTGATATCCATTGTTATTCCTATCTATTTCTC
The DNA here is from genome assembly GCF_000153485.2 of Psychroflexus torquis ATCC 700755. Classification (NCBI taxonomy): domain Bacteria; kingdom Pseudomonadati; phylum Bacteroidota; class Flavobacteriia; order Flavobacteriales; family Flavobacteriaceae; genus Psychroflexus; species Psychroflexus torquis. Next base: position 3,419,506 of record NC_018721.1, read on the forward strand.
TTTCGCCAACAGGATCATTGAGGTGCCATGACAGTAAAAGTTCTAGGTACCAATCCACAAAAAACTCTTGAGGATTATCTGCTAATACTTCGTTTGTTCTCCAACTAGAATTGAATTCATCTTCGTATCGAATAGCAAAGTAAAGTACAGCCCTAGCGATATCCCCCTTGAATTCGTCAATAGGTTCAAATACTGTTCCTGTGTAACCAGGGAAAGTATTTGGACCTCGTTTAGACCCATTTGTGGAGGTGTAATTTGGACTTGTGACTTCTCCAAAAGGAAAACTTCCTCGTGCTCCGTTAACAGCTCCATCGGAAGGGACCACATGGAAATAGTCGTTCTTCATGGGGGATGCACTATTAAATGTAGATTGGGGTACTAAATGTTCTCTGTTATAACAATCTCCTTCACCAGAATAGTTACCACAGTTATTCTCCAAATGCTCATAGTTATAATTATCAACCCCTGGAACACGTTCAGAATACATATCCAACACAGTCCCATCATTTTCAAAATAATCGTCACTATCTCCACTATTTTCAGCAGCATAGGCATCGTATAAGGCTCCATACCCTTGGTCCTGATGAAAAGGGAAATCATTATCATCACCAATATCATCTATGATAATTTTAAGGGCAGTTTTAAGTTCGTAACTCAGTAAGTCGTTGGTACTTTCATAATAACCAGAGGGTGCTTGTGCATAGGTTAATGTTGTTAGAACCAAAAATAAGGAAGATGTAAGAAATTTCACTTTATGATTTATTATTTTTGAGGACGGCATAATAAAACCCATCGTATCCTGATTTATGGGCTAGGATTTTTTCATCTGTATCTAGTTGAAAGAATTCACCTTCAGGTGAGTTTAAGAAATCCTGTATTTGAACTTGATTCTCTGTCGGTAAAATGGAGCATGTGGCATATACCAATAAACCCCCTGGCTTTACCATTTTACTATAGTCTAAGAGTAAATTTTGTTGTTTTTCTTTAATTTCCTTCAGAAATTCTGGCGTTAACTTCCATTTAGCATCAGGATTTCGTCGCAGAACACCTAAGCCTGTACAGGGAGCATCAATTAATACGCGGTCTGCAGAGTCATGTAATTTCTTGATGACCTTCGTGGAGTCTATTTCTCTAGTTTCCAAGTTATGAGCTCCTGCACGTTTTGCTCTGCGTTTTAGCTCTTTAAGTTTATTGCCATAAATATCCATAGCGATAACTTGGCCTTTGTTTTCCATTAAAGCAGCGATATGTAACGTTTTCCCTCCAGCACCTGCACAAGCATCGATAACTCTTAAGCCAGGCTCAAGTTTTAAGGCGTGTGCTACTTTCTGTGACGATGCATCTTGCACCTCAAAAAATCCTTTTTTGAAAGCTTCTGTTTTAAAAACATCCGCTCTTTCATAAAGCTCTAAGGCCTCAGGATATCCTTTTATTAATTTAGTAGGAATAAATTCTTCATCTAGGATCAGTTGAAGTTTTGTGGGAGTGATCTTAAGTGTATTGGTTCTTAAAATCACTTTCGCTTGTTCGTTTAACGCATGGATTTCACTTTCCCATAGTTTTCCTAATTCTTTTCTGCCAAGTTCATCCATCCAATCTGGAATGGATTCAGCATATTTTGTGATTTTTGAAAGTTCGTCAAATCGGCCTTTTATTCTTCGTGTAGGAGTATCCTCAAACTGTTTCCAATCTGGAATTTCTATACCCTTTAAAGTGGCCCAGACCGTAAAAAGTCTAAATAGGTTAGGTCTAGAAAAGGGAGGGTTTACGTCTGCAATTTCAGAATATAGTCTTTTCCACCTTACGATATCATAAGTGGTTTCTGCTATGAACCCTCGATCTCTTGCCCCCCAGCGCTTATCTCGCTTTAAAGTATTTGAGATTTCCTTATCCGCATATTTATCTTCATTGAATATAAGGTGAAGTGTATCAACAACGGCAAAGACTAAATTTCTATGTAAGCGCATGATTTTGGTTTAATCTGCAAAAATAGATATTTACTCGTTAGATGACTTATCAGATTGGTATTGTTTCAAAAGTTTTTTATTGAAATCATATTCAGCTTTTTTAAGCATCATGATTTGCTTGGAAGTAATGACTTCTTTGAGGTTTTTTACAAAATCCTCTCTGTAATCTACTCCAGCTTGCTTATATGACATGTAGTTGTCTAGTAAAACTTCAGCCTCTTTCTGACTTAAGGTTTCAATGATCTCTAATTTAGATTTAATAGTAGACCACTCTTTATCCCTTAATTCTTCATAACGTTTGTTATGAAGATTGTAGACGGGCCAAAACCTTACAGCTTCTTTAGCAGATAAGTTTAATTTTTCAGTAAAAAATGCAATTTTCAACTGTTCTATTTGCTCAGTGTCTCTGTCTTGAGCTTCCGCAAAAAAGGCTAAAGTTAATAGACATAGTGTAATAATTATCTTTTTTCTATTCATTGTCATAATCTTGATCTTCGATTTCGTCATTTAAATACTCCAAGATGTCATTATCTTTCAAGTTAACGATATTATCATTTACGATGCTATTAATCGATGATGTATTTTCGTATTCAATAAATTCTTCAGGATTCTCCATGTTATAGTCTAGATAATCCTCAATCATATCTCTATCTAAATCAGAAAATTGAAGATTTTCATCTGGACTTATATCATTTATATATAGAGCGCCAAGTACTGCAAATGCTAGTATAGACGCCGCTGCTACCCACTTGCTTAACTCTTTAAGCTTTATGACTTTGCTTGAGCTTTCCTCTAAAGGGACTGCAAGGCTAAAATCTTTAAAGTAACTCTTAGGTACTTTATACCCGAAATTGCTATTTTCTGATTTTGATTTCACTTTACAAGCCATAGTTTGGTCAATGGAATCGAAGTATCCTTTTGGAACTTTAAATCCTGATTTGCTAGTGTTTATATGTGATTTATGTTCCATCTGTATTTTAGACTATAATTTGATTTGAAAGTTTAATCTTTCTTTAAAAATTTTTCTACTTTCTTTCTGGCATGGTGGTAGTTAGACTTTAATGCTCCAACACTTGAACCTAGGATTTCTGACATTTCCTCATAAGGGATATCTTCAAAGTAACGCATATTAAAAACAGTTTTTTGCTGTTGAGGTAGTGTATCAATAGCTTTTTGAAGTTGAAACTGTATCTCACTTCCTTCAAAATAAACATCACTTTCCAAAGAATCAATTAAAAAATCATTAAGCTCTTGGTCTGAAAGTTTCATCTTTTTTGCTTTCTTATTCAGAAACGTAATGGACTCGTTGGTAGCGATTCTGTACATCCAGCTAAAGAGCTTACTGTCACCCTTAAACGACTTGATATTTCTAAATACCTTTATAAAGGTATCTTGTAATACGTCATCGGCATCTTCATGTAACTTTACAATAGTCCTTATGTGCCAATATAGCCTAACCTTGTGCTTAGAGATAAGGGCTTGAAAGGCCTCATTAGTTTTGGTGCCTTTTTGTAAATGATCTATGATTTCGTCCTCTTTCAATAGTATTGCTTATTCAAAAGACTGCATATTAACCAATTTTTTATAGACTCCTTCATTAGCAATCAATTCATCATGTCTTCCTTGCTCTACAATTTCACCTTGATGCATAACAATAATGGTGTCCGCATTTTTAATCGTAGATAAGCGATGGGCTATGACTAGAGACGTTCTATTTTTCATCATGTTTTCTAAAGCTTTTTGGACAAGTTGTTCGCTTTCAGTATCTAGAGCGGAAGTCGCTTCATCCAAAATCATGATAGGTGGGTTTTTGAGAACCGCTCGAGCGATGGATAGACGTTGCTTCTGTCCACCACTTAATTTTCCTCCACTATCTCCAATATTGGTATCCAAACCTTTAGGGAGTTCTTTTACAAACTCATAAGCATTTGCGATTTTTAGAGAGTCTATTAATTCTTCATCGGTAGCATTGGGTTTTCCGATTTTCAAATTTTCTTTGATGGTATCGTTAAACAAAATTGAATCTTGAGTGACTAAGCCCATAAGTCCTCTCAAAGAACTTTGTGACATGTCTTTAATATTGATACCGTCAATTTTTATTTCACCTTCGGTGATGTCATAAAACCGGGTGACCAAATTAGCAATGGTAGATTTTCCACTTCCAGACTGTCCCACCAGAGCTACTGTTTTTCCTTTTTTGACCGTGGCTTGAAAATTCTTCAGGACGTATTCATTTTCATATTTGAATGAAATATTTTCTAAAGTCAATTCAGAGTTAAATTCAGTTTTATCAATAGCCTTATCAGCATCTGTAATGCTGTTTTCTGTTTCTAAAATTTCTAAAACACGCTCTGCCGCTGCATTTCCTTTCTTTACATTATAGAAGGCTTTTGAAATGCCCTTAGCTGGCGTTAAAACATTATAGGCAAGGCCCATATAGGCTATAAACATAGGTCCGTCTAGAGTCTCGCCGACTAAAACCATTGTCCCTCCATACCATAATAAAACAGCAATAACACTTATTCCTAAAAATTCGCTAGCAGGCGAAGCTAAATTTTGTCGGTTTAGTAATTTATTGGAAAAATCGTTAAAATTTTGGGTGGAAGATTTAAACTTGGTGTAGAAAATGGATTCAGCATTAAAGCCCTTGATGATTTTGAGCCCCCCTAAGGTCTCTTCTAAAATCGATAAAAACAAGCCCTGTTCTTGCTGTACTTTATCCGACTTTTTCTTTAAAGATTTTCCTATTAATGAAATGATAAATCCAGAGATGGGAATAAAAATAAAGACAAAAACAGTTAACTCTGGGCTAATGAATAACATCGCTCCAATGGTAAATAAAATAGTGAGGGGTTCTCTAACAATCAATTCTAAAATAGATAAAAACGAGTGTTGTATTTCTAAAACATCGCTGGTAATTCTAGCAATGGTATCTCCTTTTCGCTTTTCAGAATAATGAGAAAGAGGCAATTCTATGGTTTTCTTGTAAAGGGCATTTCGCAAGTCCTTCAATGTGCCATTTCTAAGAAAGGTTATGAAATACATGGCGATGTAGTTTGAAATATTTTTAAGAAAAAATAAGACGATCACCAAACTGATGACCAAAATCAAAGCAATGGAAACATCATCTTGGGCGTACTCATTGACTTGAAATGACAAATAGTCTTTAAAATAATCTTGGGCTTTACCGATGCCATTGTAAACTGGTGGCTCAGTAATTTTTGTTGCATCTTTTCCTTTAAAAAGCACATCCAACATAGGAATAAGAGCTATAAATGATAAGGCGCTAAAGAGAGCATAAAAAATATTGGCAATGATATTAAGCACTGCATATTTCTTATAAGGTTTCGCAAAGCGAAGTATTTTTTTAAAATAATTCATTTAGTGTTATTCTGATTTTTAAATACCTAAATCGGCTTTTATATGTTCAATTTTTGAAGACAATTCTGAATCGATCTCTTCAAAATCATTTTTTGTTTTGAGAGTTGAATTTACACTGATATAGAATTTAATTTTCGGTTCTGTTCCACTGGGTCTAGCAGCGACTTTGGTCCCGTTTTCTGTATAGTAAATTAAAACATTAGATTTTGGCAGGTTGATGTTATGCGTTTCATGAGATTGCATATTCTTAGCTATTGAAGTTTGATAGTCTTCAATAAGCACCACTTCTTCTCCGTTGATCTCTTTAGGTGGGTTATTGCGCAACTCTATCATTTTAGCTTTAATTTCTTTAGCTCCTTCAATTCCACTTTTGACGAGGGACACTAAATGTTCTTTAAAAAAACCATGCTCTATGTAAATATCAATCAGCTGTTCATAAATAGAAGATCCTTTTGATTTTAACTCTGCAGCCATTTCACAAACAAGTAATATCGCCGTATTCGCATCCTTGTCTCTAACAAAATCCCCTACCATATAACCAAAACTCTCTTCACCACCACCAATATAATCTAGGGTAGGATTATCTTTTATTAATTTTGCAATCCACTTAAAGCCGGTGAGGCTTTCCATATACTTCACACCATACGCTTCGGTCAAAACTCTCATAAGAGGTGTCGATACTATTGTAGAGGCAATAAAGTGAGACTCTTTTAAACTATTGCTTTCTTTTACTTTTTCTAGTAAGTACCAAGTCATGAGCACCATGGTTTGGTTGCCATTGAGCAAGGTGAGTTCCCCTTTTCTATTCCTTACTGCAATACCCAATCGGTCTCCGTCAGGGTCTGTTCCTATAGCTAGATCGCTCTTCTTTTCGTTGGCTAGTTTTAGTGCGAGTTTTAAAGCATCAGGCTCTTCAGGATTTGGAGATTTAACCGTTGGAAATTCAGGATCTGGTTCAGATTGAGAAGAGACCAAGTTTAAATTGGGGTAACCTGCATTTTCTAGTAATTGAGGAACTGTTGTAATGGAGGTCCCATGCAAAGAGGTAAAAGTGATGTTGAGATTTTTTTTGGACTCAGCAGGAAGATTGAAATTTACATTTTCCACTGCTTTTTTTAGATATGCTTTTTCTACAGAATCATCTAAAACTTCAATTAAATCTGATTGGCTTTCAAAATTAATATCAGAGAAATTTAATGCATTTATTTCAGAAATAATATCCAAATCTTGAGGTGGCACGAGCTGTCCTCCATCCTCCCAATAGACCTTATATCCATTATACTCTGGTGGATTGTGACTTGCTGTAAGCATGATTCCACATTGGCATCCAAGGTGTCTTACCGAATAGGAGAGAAGAGGAGTAGGTCTCAATTCAGGAAAGATATAGGCTTGTATCCCATTGGCAGAAAAGACGCCTGCTACTTGATGAGCAAATTCCATACTATTATGTCTGCAATCAAAAGCGATGACAACTTTTAGTTTTTCATCTGGAAAGACAGATTTCATGTAATTTGAAATCCCCTGGGTGTTTTTACCTAAGGTGTATTTGTTTATTCTGCTGGTACCCACTCCCATTATACCGCGCATTCCACCAGTGCCAAAACCCAAATCTTGAAAGAAACTCTCCTCTAGTAACTCTGATTTAGAGTCCATTAAGTCTTGTACTTCTTTATTGGTAGTTTTATCGAAGGTCTCTGTAAGCCACTCTTTTGCTTTATCTAAAAAATCACTCATTATATTCTTTTTAAATTTTTTCTGAAATTAAATATCGTTTTTGATCACTTTTTGTTCTTAATAATAACTCTCCTAAAAAACCAGCTAAAAACATTTGTACACCTATAATCATAGCTGACAAAGCTATATAAAACCAAGGATTATTCACAACCAAGATATTTGGTAGCCCATTCCAAAGCTTATATAATTTAGAGGATCCTATCCAAATAGCAGAAAGGAGACCTACTAAAAACATCAACACACCTATGGCTCCAAAAAAATGCATAGGTCGCTTACCAAATTTAGCAAAAAACCAAAGGGTTACTAGATCTAAAAATCCGTTGATAAATCGTTCTGCACCAAATTTGGTTTTACCGTATTTTCTAGCCTGGTGTTGAACTATTTTTTCACTAATTCTTGAGAATCCTGCCTGTTTAGCTAAAACAGGTATATAGCGATGCATTTCACCGTTAACATTAATATGTTTTACAACTTGAAGCTTATAGGCTTTAAGTCCACAATTGAAGTCGTGAAGTTTTAACCCAGAAGTCCATCGTGCTGCTTTATTAAAAATTTTTGATGGTAAGTTTTTAAAAATGATGGAATCGTATCTTTTCTTTTTCCAACCAGAGATAAGATCGTAATTCTCTTCAGTAATAAGTTTATATAGCTCTGGAATTTCTTCAGGATTATCTTGTAAGTCCGCATCCATAGTGATCACGACCCTCCCTTTAGCCTCAATAAATCCGGCATGTAGTGCTTGAGATTTCCCGTAGTTTTTATTAAAATTAATACCTTTAACGCTATTAAATTCAGAGTGAAGTTGTTTTATAATTTCCCAGGAATCATCTGTACTCCCATCGTTAATAAAGATAATTTCATGCTTAAAACCATGTTTTTCCATCACAGAATTAATCCAAGACTGTAATTCTAAAAGAGACTCAGACTCATTAAGTAGAGGAATAATAATTGATATATCCATAGTCTATCAATTATTTCGTTTAACCATACCTACGATAAGACCCACAAGAAAAGTCTTAAAAATAATAGAAAGTAAACTTAGGGTGGCTAGTGTAAAAGGAGAAGCAAAGGCACCCGACATATCTCTCGTCATTTGTGCTTCTTCTTCACTCATTTGCTGCCGCTCAATTAAGGCTTCCATCTCAGCTTCATTAGTCATTTTCATTTCTGTAATAAGCTCAGGTTCAATCCACTCATAATGAATGTAATTATAGCCTCCATAAATTAAACCTCCAATAACTCCAATAGCAAGGCCTAACTTTATTGAAGTCGTTAAGTCAATTTGCCCTTCATTATCAATTTTGTAGAGATGAATGGCATACCAGACGATAGCTACTGTAATTATAAAGTTAAAAATAGAGATGGCTGTGTTGGATTCCAGATTGAACGCATAAAGCAAAACCATAATTAATATGGAATAACCACCATAGATAACCCCAAAATTAGTGGCATAAGGTTTTACTGGAAGATCTTGATGTTGCATGACTATAAAATATATCGAGCAAATATAAGCATTAGAATGAATTCGATGGTTTTCATTGCAAAATCTAAGAGAATTTCTATGTGCCTAATTCTTTTTTAGAGAAACGTCCTGTTCTGCGATTATTAAAACTTTTGCTATAGAAATTCTTTAAGGCAAACAAAGCTGTGAAAATAGTTTAAAATTTAATTTTTCTAAGTTGTCTAATTTTCTTTGAAACGGAAATCCTATCCAAAATCTATTATATTTACCTCAAATTCTTTAAAACTATGAAACATTTGCTTAACGCTAGAGTAGATGATACTCACGATTTTGAATTTACGCAAGATCAGATTCAAGATCTAGATGTTCAAAAAACTTCGGGAGGGGCATATCATTTATTGGTGAATCATAAATCGGTAACTTCTAAAATCGTAGAATCTGATTTTCTAAATAGAACCTACACGGTTAAGATCAACTCCAATCTTTATAAAGTTGAAATATCCAACGAATTGGATATTCTTATTAAGGATATGGGACTTTCTTTATCCGCTTTAAAAGTCATAAACGATGTAAAAGCACCTATGCCAGGAATGATTCTAGACATTATGGTGTCAGAAGGGCAAGAGGTTAAAGAAGGTGATAATCTTTTAGTTTTGGAAGCTATGAAAATGGAAAATACCATTTTAGCCCCACGAGATGCAGTGATAAAATCCATAAGTATCGCTAAAGGAAAGACCGTTACTAAAAACGAAGTTTTAATCGAAATGGAATAAAAATACGCAGTAATGAAAAAAATATTAGTCGCTAATAGAGGAGAGATTGCTTTACGTGTAATGAAAACCATTAAACAAATGGGAATAAAAAGTGTTGCTATCTTTTCTGAAGCCGATAGAAATGCACCTCATGTGAGATTTGCAGATGAGGCGTTTTGTGTGGGGCCAGCTCCTTCCAATCAATCCTATTTATTGGGAGATAAAATTATAGAAATTGCCAAGTCACTCTCTGTGGACGGGATACATCCGGGCTACGGGTTCTTAAGTGAAAATGCAGATTTTGCAGAAAAAGTAGAACAAAATGAAATCGCTTTTATAGGACCAAAATCTCATGCTATTAGAATTATGGGGGATAAGCTTTCAGCGAAGGAAACGGTTAAAAATTATGATATTCCTATGGTTCCTGGAATAGATGAAGCCGTTACGAATACCGCTAAAGCTATAGAAATCGCTAATGAAATAGGGTATCCCATTCTCATAAAAGCTTCTGCAGGTGGAGGAGGGAAAGGAATGCGCGTGGTAGAAGAAGAGGCAAAACTCGAAGAACAGATGAAAAGAGCTATCAGTGAAGCTGAGTCTGCTTTTGGAAATGGTGCTGTTTTTATTGAAAAATACGTAAGTTCTCCTAGACACATAGAAATTCAAATCCTGGCAGATACCCATGGTAATGTTCTGCATTTATTTGAAAGAGAATGTTCTGTTCAACGAAGACATCAAAAAGTGGTAGAAGAAGCACCTTCTACTATTCTGACTCCTCAATTGAGAGAGAAAATGGGACAAGCGGCTATTGACGTTGCGAAGTCTTGTGATTATGTGGGTGCTGGAACTGTTGAGTTTCTTATGGATGAGAAGAAAAACTTCTACTTTTTAGAAATGAATACGCGTTTGCAAGTGGAACATCCAGTAACAGAATTAATTTCTGGAATTGATCTCGTAGAGCAACAAATAAGAATTGCTAGGGGCGAAGTTTTGGGCTTTTCTCAAAAAGACTTGAAAATTACAGGCCATGCTTTAGAACTCCGTGTTTATGCGGAGGATCCAACAGATGATTTCTTACCAAGTGTAGGGACACTAGAACGTTATAGAAAACCATCAGGACCTGGGATACGAGTGGACGATGGTTTTGAAGAAGGAATGGAAATCCCTATTTATTACGATCCTATGTTGTCAAAATTAGTCACTTATGGGAAAGATAGAGAAGAAGCTTTACAGCTTATGCTTGAGGCTATAAATCTTTATGAAGTAAGAGGAGTAGCAACGACTTTACCCTTTGGAAAATTTGTTTTTAACCATGAAGCTTTCCGTTCTGGTGATTTTGATACTCATTTCGTTAAAAATTATTATACTCCAAAAGTGCTTGAAGAAGAGGTGAAAGAAGAAGCCTATTTAGCTGCTTTAATGGCTATGAAACAGTACCAAGCTGATCAAAAAAAACTAAGATTACCAGAAGTTCCATCAGAAATTAAAAACCAATGAGTAAAAACATAAAAATACTTCAAGATAAACTCGAAAAAGCCAAGCTTGGTGGAGGTTTAAAGCGAATAGAAAAACAACATGCCAAAAAGAAATTAACTGCTCGAGAGCGGGTCGATTATCTTTTGGACGAAGGTTCTTTTGAAGAAATTGGCGCTCTAGTGACCCATAGGACGACCGATTTTGATATGCAAAAGCAAATCTATTATGGAGATGGAGTAGTCACGGGTTATGGAACTGTAAATGGCAAACTCGTGTATGTTTATGCACAAGATTTTACTGTCTTTGGTGGAGCATTATCAGAAACTCATGCTGAGAAAATCTGTAAGTTAATGGACCATGCCCTTAAAGTTGGAGCGCCCATTATAGGTTTAAATGATTCAGGAGGCGCTAGAATTCAAGAGGGGGTGAGATCTCTCGGTGGATATGCCGATATTTTTTATAGAAATGTTCAGGCATCTGGCGTTATTCCTCAGATTTCTGCCATAATGGGACCTTGTGCCGGGGGTGCTGTCTATTCTCCCGCTATTACCGATTTTACGTTTATGGTAGAAAATACAAGCTATATGTTTGTAACAGGGCCAAATGTTGTAAAAACAGTGACCAATGAAGAAGTTACTTCCGAAGAACTTGGAGGGGCTAGCACGCATTCTACTAAATCTGGAGTGACTCATTTTACATCTGTTAATGATGTTGAATGTTTGGAACACATCAAAAAATTGTTGAGTTATATTCCACAAAATAATACGGAAACTGCTGAAAAATTAAAAGTTTCTCTTGATGATGAGACTCGTAAAGAATTAGATAGTTTAATTCCTGACAGTCCCAATAAACCTTATGATATGCATGATGTCATTAAAGGGATTATCGATACAGACTCATTTTTTGAAGTACATAAAAATTACGCAGAAAATATTTTAGTTGGGTTTTCGAGACTGGGTGGAAGAAGTGTAGGTATTGTGGCTAATCAGCCAATGAGTTTAGCGGGGGTTTTAGATGTAGATGCCTCTAAAAAAGCAGCGAGGTTTGTTAGGTTTTGTGATGCCTTCAACATCCCTCTATTAGTTCTCGTAGATGTACCAGGCTTTTTACCAGGAACCGATCAGGAATGGAATGGTATTATACTTCATGGGGCCAAGTTGCTCTATGCCTTAAGTGAAGCTACAGTTCCAAGAGTCACCGTTATTACTAGGAAAGCTTACGGCGGTGCTTATGATGTGATGAACTCTAAGCATATTGGAGCCGACCTTAATTTTGCTTGGCCAACTGCAGAAATTGCGGTGATGGGGGCAAAAGGGGCTAGTGAAATTATTTTCAGAAAAGAAATACAAGATGCTGAAGATCCAGAATTGAAATTGTCTGAAAAGGAAGCTGAATATGCAGAAACCTTTGCAAATCCGTTTAAGGCTGCTCAGCGCGGATTTATAGATGAGGTGATTATGCCAAAAGAGACCCGTAGGAAGTTGTTGAAAGCTTTTGCAATGCTAGAAAATAAAAGCGTGCAAAGACCCAAACGGAAACATGGGAATATTCCTTTGTAAAGAAAGGAAGCATTTTTAAAACCTAGTGTTATCAGAAATAAACCCCTGTCTCTCAAAATTTCGAGCTGGGGTTTTTTTATGTAATGGACATCGATGTTTTAATAGTCTGAAATACACATGTCTGCTAACCGAATTCAGTCAAGTGTTGAATGACAACTTAAGCTTCTAGGAGGTAGATTCTTGCGTCAGTTTTTAAAACAAACTTACTTTACATCTGATTTGGTACCTCGATTCCAAGAACCTTAAAACTTTTCTTGATGACCTCTCCTACCAATCGAGATAGCTCTACTCTAAATTCAATTTGGTGTTCCTCGTCCGCTCCAAGAATAGATACATTCTGATAAAAAGAATTAAATTCTTTAACGAGATCATACACGTAATTTGCGATAAGCGCAGGACTATACTGTTCTGCAGCTTGTTGAATGAGCTCAGGAAACTGGTTTAAAATTTTAATTAAGGATTTCTCTTTGCTATTGAATTCGTAACTAGAAAGATTCAAGTCTTTCGATTCTTTTTTTCCCTTTCTTAAGATCGATTGAATTCTGGCGTAAGTGTACTGTATAAAAGGCCCTGTATTCCCTTGAAAGTCTACAGACTCCTTAGGGTCAAATAAGATTCTCTTTTTAGGATCTACTTTAAGGATATAATACTTTAGAGCCCCTAAACCAATCATTTTATACAACCTGTTTTTTTCATCATCGTCGTAGCCTTCAAGTTTTCCTAACTCCTGAGAAATAGATCTGGCAGTTGAGGTCATCTCTTCGATCAAGTCATCTGCATCCACCACCTTACCTTCACGGCTTTTCATTTTTCCGCTGGGTAGATCGACCATCCCATAACTTAAGTGATAAAGGTGTTCTGCCCATTCGAAACCAAGTTTCTTTAAAATCAGAAAGAGTACTTTGAAATGATAATCTTGTTCATTCCCTACCGTATATATCATTTCATCGATATCGTAATCGGTCACACGTTGTATTGCCGTACCAATATCCTGAGTCATATAAACGGAGGTACCATCAGATCGAAGAACTATTTTTTCATCTAAGCCTTCATTCGATAGATCAATCCATACACTGCCATCGTCTTTAGTAAAGAAAACACCAGTTTCTAAGCCAGTTTTTATATGGTCTTTACCTAAAATATAAGTATCGCTTTCATAATAATTTTTATCAAAATTGACCCCTAGGTTAGTATAGGTAGTTTCGAACCCTTCATACACCCATTTATTCATGGTTTTCCAAAGTTTTACAACTTCAAGATCTCCCGCTTCCCATTTTTGAAGCATATTTTGGGCTTCGAGTAAAATAGGAGCTTGTTTTTTAGCTTCTTCTTCTGTTTTTCCTTCTTTTAGTAAATTTTCAATTTCCGATTTATAGGCCTTATCAAATTTAACATAATATTTTCCTACCAAGTGATCACCTTTGAGGCCAGAAGATTCTGGAGTCTCCTCCTCACCGAATTTTTGCCATGCCAGCATACTTTTACAGATGTGGATACCGCGATCGTTGATAATTTGTGTTTTGTAGACGTGTTTACCAGCAGCTTTTTGAATTTCAGCGACTGAAAACCCTAGTAAGTTATTTCGGATATGTCCAAGATGTAATGGTTTATTGGTGTTCGGTGAAGAATATTCAACCATTACCTTCTGACTAGTAGGGGTGGCTTTTCTAAATCCAAAATTTTCATCCTGACTCATTGAAACCACAAGATCTTTAAAGTAAGATTCAGTTAATGATAAATTTAAAAACCCTTTAACAACATTAAATTCGGATACCAAACTAGAGTGCTTTGATAGATACTCTCCAATTTGTTCACCGAGTTGAACAGGATTGGTTTTAATATGCCTTAATAAAGGAAAGACAACTAAGGTCAAATCACCTTTGAATTCCTTTCTAGTGAGTTGAAATTCAAAAGATTGGACATCGATGTCGTGGTTGTCTTGGATATATTTGGTAACGTATTTAGAAAGTTGCGCTTCTAGAGTCATGAATAAGGTGTTTCAGTTACAAATATAATCTAAAAATTAGAGGTCATTTCAACATGTGAGCATGGAATTCAGTATATTTAAAAATAAAAATGCTTTTAAATGTTTCCTACAACAGACCTAAGATTAAACAGCAAATCGATACAGAAGTAGGCCAGCCTTTTACCCTTTTAGATAGATTAAAAATGAATGGGATAGGATCTGGTAAACTTCACATTCACTCCACTAGTATACAGATCCATAACTTGCTTGTCTTAGATAATAATATGAATATTTGTGGAGTGGAAATGAGGCCTAAAGGAATTATTGTCACCTTCAGATCATTGCTTGAAACTTATGCTCTGGTGATTCCATATTATAAATTGAAACTATACAAAGGACAATCCAAAGTGTATTCTATTTATAAGGACAATTATTTTGTTAAGGTAGAAGCTAAAGAAAAGCGTAATCATGAATTTTTAAAGAAGATCCTTAAATACAAGGCTGATAATTTTTCGAGTGATTTTGAAAACTATTAATATATGAAAATACTTCTCACAGGTGCTAATGGCTATATAGGGATGAGGGTTTTGCCTTTATTGCTTGAGCAAGGTCACCAAGTGGTCTGTGCTGTAAGAAGTGCCGACCGGCTCTCCGTTGATAAAGAAACCAAAGAAAGGATTGACATCATAGAGATGGATTTACTAGATGAGGTAAAACCTAATCTTATTCCAAAAGATATTGATGTGGCCTATTATCTCGTGCATTCTATGTCCAGTTCAACATCAGACTTTTCTGATAAAGAACAAATCACCGCTAATCATTTTAACACCTACATGAAAGACACCCAAGTCAAGCAGGTGATCTTTTTAAGTGGAATTGTGAATGAAGATAACCTTTCAAAACATCTAGAATCCCGTAAAAATGTAGAAAGTATTCTTTATAAAGGGAATTATCATCTTACAGTAATAAGAGCTGGAATTATAGTGGGATCGGGAAGTGCTTCTTTTGAAATTATAAGAGACTTATGTGAGAAGTTGCCTTTGATGATTACCCCAAAATGGGTGAATACAAGATGCCAACCAATTGGGATAAGGGATGTTTTAAAGTTTCTGACGGGTGTGTTAGGAAAGGAAGAAACTTATGATGCTTCTTTTGACATCGGTGGACCGGATGTCTTAACGTATAAGAATATGATGAAAAATTACGCTAAGGTGAGAGGTCTGAGTCTCACCATCGTTAATGTTCCCATTATGACCCCAAAGCTCTCTTCTTATTGGTTATATTTTGTCACGTCAACATCTTATAAACTAGCTTCTAATCTTGTCGATAGTATGCGGATAAATGTGATTGCAAAAGACAAAAGGTTGCAAGATATTTTAGGCATAAAACCTCACACTTATGAAGAAGCCATAGAAATGGCTTTTATAAAAATTGAACAGAATCAAGTCATATCTAGCTGGAAAGATTCTAAAGTAAGTAGTAGATATTCTCAAAAGGATTTGAACAAATATATAAAAGTTCCTAAATTTGGTTGTTTACACGATCATCAACAAATGAAAGCAGATGATCCTAAAGAAGCCCTAGAAAAAATTTGGGCCATCGGCGGTAAAAATGGATGGTATTATGCGAACACACTTTGGAAAATTCGCGGTTATTTTGACAAACTATCAGGTGGAGTAGGACTCCGTCGTGGAAGAACAAATCCAGATAAAATTAATTCTGGAGATTCTCTGGATTTTTGGAGAGTATTGATGGCGGATAAAGAAGAGCGCCGACTTTTGCTTTTTGCAGAAATGAGGGTTCCTGGGGAAGCTTGGTTAGAATTTTATATAGACGATGAAAATGTAGTCCACCAAAATGCTACGTTTAGACCTAAAGGACTCATTGGAAGACTGTATTGGTATTCTATGCTTCCCTTCCATTTCTTTATCTTTAACGGTATGTTGACTAAAATTTGCAAGACCTAAGACTTATCTAAATTCTAAGATTTCATCATTTGTTCCAAAAGTGAAAACCCCAAAGCCTTGTGAGTCTAAACGTATCGTTCTTTGGGTAGTTGCATTTTCTAATGTAATATTATTAAAGACGACAGTGATATTGAATCGCCTTGAAACGCTATTTTCTCTAAAAATATCTATAACCAAACTTTCAAAAACTGTTTCGTCTAAATAATTTGGAATACCGTTATCATTGGTGTCATCGTTAAGTGGATTCAAAACAGGTCTTGATGTAGTGCCTTCTTCAAAAGCATTCAAATCTTCATATCTAGTAATCACTCCATCGCCGTCATCATCGGAGTCTAGGTAATCTGGAATACCATCGCCATCAGTATCTAGATCGATTCCAAAATCTATATCTATTTCAATTTCCACGTTAGTGAGTACATTATCATTATCGTCATCTATATCCAAGAAGTTGGGAAGCCCATCACCGTCTGTATCATAATTGAAGATATCGTTATCTGGACCTTGTTCATCTATATCATCTATCCCGTCACCATCGGTATCTACTCCTGAATCTGATGTTCTTGTAATGGTAAATTCCACATTCCCCCCCGTAGTACTTGTGAATTCTTCAATAACCGTAGGTTCACTAGGAGGAATCTCTTGACAGAAATAAATGTTACTTTCAACGCTGCCATTTAATCGTCTATAGTTAACGCGATTAGAATTATTGATAGTGACTGAGAAAGTTTCAGGACTTATAATATTTTCAACATTTTCTAAAATGTTTTGATCAAAAATCAGGGAAATAGCTTCATTGGATTCAGTAACGATATGCAAGACTTTTCTATCGCCTGCAAATTCACATAAATTGAGTGCTGAGTTTTGATCAAAATTGAAATCGCTGACGATGATATCTCCATCATCACAAGAGAAAAGTAATAAACTTAGTATAGATAATAAAAATAGTCGTTGCATAGTCTTAAAATGAATTCAAATATAAAACACTTGAGCGATTCCATATATATTTGATTTACTTTTGTGATATAATAAAGGGAATAGAATGGATACAGTTTATTTGGATAACGCCGCAACGACTCAACTAGATATAGAGGTGATTTCTGCCATGCATGAAAGCATGCAAACCAACTTTGGAAATCCTTCGTCGACGCATGCTTTTGGAAGAAAGGCAAAAGCAGCTTTAGAAAACGCTAGAAAATCAATTTCTGCCTTACTTCATGTCCCTTCCTCTAGCATTGTGTTTACATCTGGAGGAACTGAAGCGGATAATACAGCTATCAATTGTGCCGTTAGAGATCTAGGAGTTACCCGTATTATTTCTTCCAAAATTGAACACCATGCTGTTTTAAATTGTGTGGAATTTTTAGATCTTGAGAACAGAATAAAATTGGATTTTGTAAATCTTGATGAACATGGTTCTGTAGACCTTTCCCACTTGGAAACTTTATTAAAATCAGATACAGACTCAAAAACCTTAGTGTCCTTAATGCATATCAACAATGAGATTGGAAATATATTAGATCTCAAAGCCGTTGGGGAATTATGCCATACCTATGCGGCGTATTTCCATAGTGATACAGTACAATCTGTTGGTCACTATGAAATGAATTTATCGCAACTTCCTGTTGATTTTATTGCGGTAAGTGCTCACAAATTTCACGGTCCTAAAGGAGCTGGATTTATGTATGTAAGAAACAGAGCTCAACTTAAGCCATTGATACACGGAGGTTCTCAAGAGCGAGAATTAAGAGCAGGAACCGAAAGTATCCATAACATCGTTGGTTTACAGAAAGCTATGGAGCTTGCTTATGCCAATCTTGAGAAAGAAGCAACTTATATAAAATCTTTAAAAAGTTATTTTATATCAAGCTTGAAGGAAGCAATTTCTGGTATACGATTTAATGGACATTCTGGCGATTTGGATAAAAGCACCTACACTTTAGTAAATGTGAGTATTCCGCTCTCACAGGCGGAATCTGATATGATGCTGTTTCAATTAGACCTTAAAGGTATTGCCTGTTCCAAAGGAAGTGCATGTCAAAGCGGAGCTCAACTTGGCTCTTTCGTTTTAAATGAGGTGTACGGTAAGAATTTAGACTACCCTGGATTAAGGTTTTCTTTTTCTAAATACACGACCAAAGAAGAATTGGACTACGTGGTCTCAACTTTAAAAAGCTTATCAACTTCAAAAGCTAGCGGATAGTTTTAAGTTAAAAACTCGAGGACTCAAAAAGTTCGGAATTGCAAATTGATTTCGAGAGGAGGAATCTCTTACAAAAGTATTGGTGATAGAATTCAATCTATCAAACATATTAAAAATTTCAAAACCAACATCTAAGTTTTCAAATATATTCAGCCAATGGTTCTCTTTAAAAGTGTCGTTAGCCTCTTTTAAAGCATAAAAAAATCCAACATCCAAACGTTGATAATCGGATAATCTACTCTGGTAGTCATAAGGGTCTTCAAACTGTGGTGATCCTCCTGGAAGTCCAGTATTATAAACCAAGTTGAGGTATAATTTCAATTTTGGCATATTGGGCACATAATCTTGGAACAAGGCTGCAAATTTGAGACGTTGGTCTGTAGGGCGAGCGATATATTCCCGATCACCTTGGCGTTCTTCGGTTTTTAAATAACCAAAACTAAACCAGCTTTCTGTGCCAGGGACAAATTCTCCGTTGAGGCGCATGTCCAATCCATAAGCATAGGCTTCAGCATCATTTCGTGCTCGATAGCGTATTCTTACGTTTTCTATGGTATACGGATTTACATTATTGAGTTTTTTATAATAGCCTTCAGTCACCAGCTTGAACGGTCTATCCCAAAGTTTAAAACTATAATCGTTTCCAGCCACGATATGTATAGATTCTTGAGCTTTTACATCTGGGACAACAGTTCCAGTAGAATCTCTTAATTCTCTATAGAATGGCGGTTGATGATAAAATCCTCCCGATAAGCGAAAGACCATGTCTTTATCCCAATCTGGTTTTATGGAAACTTGACCCCTCGGGCTTACCACTTGCTGGGTGTTGGATTCAATTCCTTCTCCTGAGACTCTCCAAGCTTGGCTCCTCACTCCAGCATTCATCCATACCTTAGAATTTCCTAGTCGAGTTCTATAGCTCCATTGTAAAAAAGCAGTAATTCTGTCGATTTTCGTAAAGTTAAGAGCTCTTATGCTCTGGAATGCTTCAATAGGAGCCTCAAAGGGATTGTAGGGTTGATCGTTTCCAAAATCGGGTAGTGGAGGACGAACACTAAATCCAGCAGAGTCAATGACTTCATACTCTTGTAAACGGTCTCTAATGTCTTCATGGGAATACCTAGCTCCATATTCAATAAGGTGTTCATCAATTTGATGACTAGCTAAATGTTGAAGATTAAAGATTAAAGCATCCAGATTATTTCTAGCATGTGTAAATTGAGAACCTGCACCTTCTGTAAATTCAACTTCACCTAAATTACCATCCCCAAAATCTGTACTCACACTTCCTAATCTGTAATTTGCTAAAATATCAAAATACTCTTGTTCTTTTGTATGGTAAGCGGAAGCGATAAACTTTCCTGTATAGCTATCATTGGGTTTATAGGTCGCTTTAAAAGCTCCAAGATAGGTTTCGTAAAGGCTTTCTTCTTCACCTTCATAAAAAATCAATAAGGCTTGGGGATCGTCTATAGTTCCAAAATTAGTCTGTCTGGTGAATGGCTCATAACTGTACGAGTTTACAGCTATATTTCCTAAAAAACTGATTTCAAATTTGGGATTAAATTGATAAGTTAAGAAGGTTTGTACGTCTGCAAATCTGGGTTTAAAATTGGCTTCAGTTTCATTTGCATTTACGAATAAAGAATTGTCTCGATAGCGCATCCCAACTATGGCGGAAAGTTTCTTGTTTTTAGAAACACCTTCTACAGAGGCACTTCCTCCAAGAAAACTCGCCTCAAAACTACCACCAAAATTGACAGGTCTTCTATACTCTATATCCAAAACCGAAGACATTTTATCTCCGTACCTCGCTTTAAATCCACCAGCTGAAAACTCAACATTTCGAACCAAATCGGTATTTACAAAACTCAATCCTTCTTGTTGACCACTTCTTATTAAAAAAGGTCTATAAATCTCAATATCATTGACATACACTAAGTTTTCATCAAAATTCCCCCCTCTTACAGAATACTGTGTACTTAGTTCATTATTGGAATTGACTCCTGGTAAGGTTTTAAGCAAATTTTCAACACCAGCATTGGCCCCTGGAATTTTTCTGATGGTTTCTGGATCTAATGTGGTAATCCCTTCAATCCTAGTTCTTCCATCATTTTCAAGGATAACCTCTCCAATTTGTTCGATACTGGTTTTGAGGATAAAATTAAGTTCTTCAACTTGATTTTTTTTCAAGTTAAGCTTTGCAGTAATGGGCTTAAATCCTATATAGGATATTTTCAATTTTAAAGTTTGTCCAGCAGTGATTTTTAGTTGGTAAAATCCGTTGGAATTGCTTACTGTCCCTCCTTGAGATGTACTCACGTTAGCAGAGGCAATAGGATTTCTACTTTCATCGAAAATAATTCCTTGCACGGTGGCTGTTTGGGAAAAGACAGAAGAAGTTATTATAACAAAAAGGAATGTGTAAAAATAGTTCAAGATATAGAGTATTAGTTTTTTCTGGAGAATTCTGCTTCAAATATAGCAGTATTCCCAACTTTATCAATAACAACGACTTTTAATTCATTTTTAGTATCTGAAATTTTATCATCGTTAAAATCGTGAATCAAAGTATTGGTCTTATAATCGTATTCCATCAAAATAAATTTACCATTCACGGTTGCTCTATAGCTCTCTATTCCAGTTTCTTCGTCATTTATTTCCAGTTCTAAATACCTGAAATTTGATACCCACTGCTTATCTGTAAAATTCTTCGGCTTAATACTAGGAGGCGTAGAATCTTCAAACAAAGCATAGCTTCCAAATTGATTGGTCCTAGTAGTCAGCCTATCTTTCTTTTTGTAAGTACTCACATAATATTGACCACCCCAGGGATTAACTTGAGCGATATATAGCTTTCTTTGATCTTCTTGAGAATATTGACTTACATCAAATCCAATAGTGACTGACTTGTGAAGTGGAGTCGTATAGTTATGTAAATCTACACTTAAGCCTTCTATATTAATTTCTAAATAGGTATCTTCATAAAGTGCATTTTTAGGAATATAGATATCAATTTTACCTTCTTCAAAAACACTAGCAGCATCAGCTTTGGCTAAATATTCAGTTTCTTTTTGTGTGTTGGGCTCAATACCTACTCTAAAGTCACTTTCTATAGGAATAGTGATGGATTGGGTATTGCCTTTAAAATCTGAAACTTCAATTTCAAATTGCTGGTTAAGGCTATCTTTAAAAACACTTACAACTCCTTGGTTATAAGCATCGGTGTATACACTTAATGGATTATTGGGCTCAACAAAAAGTTTATGAATTCTGCGTTTTTCCGTTTTATAAAACTCAAAATCTAACAGGCGATTAATATATCGTGTCTCATAAAATGAAAATTTATCAAATGTATTTTCAAAAATAGGTTTTCCATTCAGTTTGGTTTTAATAGAATACACTCCATTTTTATTATAGCTTAAGTCAAGTCTGTCTGTAACTTCAATACCAAATCCAATGTCGCCATAGACCTTGATGGATTCGGTCATGAAATCACCATTATTTTTTTGTATCAATTTGAGTTGTTTCCTGCCAGAATTTCCATTCACATGAGAGTCTTCTCCTATGGCATAGCTGTGTAAGGCGAAAACAGTGGGTTTCTGAGAATCCTGGATCTCATCGAAGCCAAATAGAAAAGGATTCATCGGTTTAGATTGATAATCTCGAATCTCAAAATGTAAATGAGGGCCTCCACTAGAGCCAGAATTACCGCTGTAAGCAATAGTTTCACCTTGTGAAACTATTAGGTCAGATTCTTCTGGGAAAAGTTCAATTTCGAACGACTCTTTTTGATACTGTTTTTCTTTGACCAGTTTTTGAATTTCTGGTGAAAAGTTGTCCAAATGCGCATATACGGTTTGATAGCCGTTGGGGTGATATATATACAAGGCTTTTCCATACCCACCATGTTGAATTTTTATTCTTCCAACATAGCCTTCCGCCGAAGCCTGAACAGAAAGACCAGTCGTTCCTTTCGTTTTAATATCCATTCCCGCATGGAAATGATTGGAGCGCAACTCTCCAAATGTTCCTGAAAGTAATAAAGGGATATCTAAAGGCGACTCAAAATAGTCCTTAGGTAAATCTTGACTGAAAGAAGACAAGCTAAGACTTAGGGTGAATAGATATAAAAATATTTTCAAATACATAGTGGGGGAAGTTTTGAGCTCATTTAAAAAATCAAGAAAGTTGGCGTTGTCTTTTGGCTTCAAAAATCAAAATGGCGGCAGAAACCGATACGTTTAAAGAATCTACCTGGCCTTCCATAGGAATCTTTATAATTTTATCGGCGTTTATTCTCCACTCTTCAGATAAACCTTGATGTTCTGTTCCTACAACTATTGCTGTGGCTTCCTTAAAACCTTCTGCAAGATAGGATGAAGAATCTTGTAAGGCTGCAGCATAAATCTTAATGTTATTGTTTTTTAAAAAATCAATAATTTCTGAAGTTGTTCCCGTTCCAATTGAATTGGTAAAGACTGTCCCTACACTAGAGCGGATGATATTAGGATTGTAAAGATCTGTTTTGGGGTTG
Source organism: Psychroflexus torquis ATCC 700755 (assembly GCF_000153485.2). Taxonomy (NCBI): domain Bacteria; kingdom Pseudomonadati; phylum Bacteroidota; class Flavobacteriia; order Flavobacteriales; family Flavobacteriaceae; genus Psychroflexus; species Psychroflexus torquis. The sequence continues at coordinate 3,442,507 of NC_018721.1, forward strand.
GCAATGATGACAGCATCTAGTTTTGCTGCATCAGCGGTTCTAAGTAAAGCGCCAATATTCCCAGGCTTTTCTGGAGCTTCTGCAATCATTATAAGCGGTGTTTTGCTAGATAGCCTTAAATTTTCTATCCTTAAATCTTTTGGTTTTGCAATGGCTATTAGTCCTCCCGTCGAGGATCTATAAGCTAGCTTTTCAAAAACGTCTAGTGAGATTTCGGTAATTTCACAGTCAAATTTTTCTAGGTCTAAAGCATTGTCAAATAGATCTAGACATACTAAAACTTGAGAAAACTCATAAGTCGCTTTTTGCGCATAACTTATTTCCTGAAGGCCCTCTATCACAAATTCCTCCTGACTTTTTCTCAGCTTTGATTTCTTCTGAAGAAGTAGCAGATTTTTAATAAACGGGTTATTGAGACTTGAGATTTTTTTCCTCATGGGTTTTATAAAAAAAGGCTTCTGAAGCCATAGTTTCAGAAGCCTTAAATGTAATTAAATCTTTACGACTAGAGGTGGATAACTTCACCATACGCATCTGCAGTAGCTTCCATTACAGCCTCACTCATAGTAGGGTGTGGGTGTACAGTTTTTAAAACCTCATGGCCTGTGGTTTCAAGTTTTCTTCCTAAAACAGCTTCAGCAATCATATCGGTAACGCCAGCACCTATCATGTGGCAACCAAGCCATTCACCATATTTAGCATCAAAAATAACTTTTACAAAACCATCTTTAGCTCCAGAAGCACTTGCTTTACCAGAAGCAGAAAACGGGAATTTTCCAACTTTAATTTCATACCCAGCTTCTCTGGCTTGCTTTTCGGTCATACCAACACTAGCAATTTCTGGATTTGAATAGGTGCATCCAGGAATATTACCATAATCTAGAGCTTCTACTTTTTCTCCTGCAATTTTTTCTACACAAAGAATACCTTCAGCAGAAGCAACGTGAGCCAAAGCAGATCCTGGCGTCACATCTCCAATAGCATAATAGCCAGGAACATTAGTTTGGTAAAAATCGTTCACAGTGATTTTATCCTTATCGGTTTTGATTCCCACATCTTCCAAACCGATATTTTCGATATGGGTTTTGATACCTACAGCAGAAAGAACAACATCTGCCTCAATAATTTCTTCTCCTTTTTTAGTTTTAACGGTGGCTTTTACTTTTTCACCTGATGTATCTACGCTTTCAACAGAAGAATTGGTCATGACTTTAATGCCCTTCTTCTTGAAAATACGTTCAAATTGTTTAGAGACTTCTTCATCTTCGACAGGGACAATATTGGGTTGGAATTCTACTAAAGTAACTTTAGTTCCCATGTCGTTATAAAAACTTGCAAATTCAGATCCAATAGCGCCAGATCCCACAACAATCATAGTTTCTGGTTGCTTTTCTAGGGTCATTGCTTTTCTATATCCTATTACTTTTTTACCATCTTGTGGTAAATTAGGAAGCTCTCTAGAGTGAGAACCAGTTGCAATTATAATGTGCTCTGCTTCGTATTCAGTTGTTTTACCTTTATCGTCTTCTACAGAAATCTTCTTCCCCTTTTTTAAGGTTCCATGTCCCATGATGACGTCAATTTTGTTCTTCTTCATCAAGAATGCAACCCCTTTACTCATTCCTTCAGCAATGTTTCTGCTGCGTTTTACAACAGCTGTAAAATCTTTATCTGGATTATCAACCTTTAGACCGTAGTCTTCAGCATGATTTAAATATTGAAAAACCTGTGCGCTTTTTAATAAAGCTTTGGTAGGAATACATCCCCAGTTTAAACAAACACCTCCTAAACTTTCTTTCTCTATGACAGCTGTTTTTAAACCGAGTTGCGAGGCACGAATAGCGGCTACATAGCCACCTGGTCCACTCCCTAAAACTATAATATCGTATTTACTCATAACATTTTGTTTGCTAAGATTTTTAAAACAGCTAAATTAAGAATAATCAACAAATTTCACACTCAAATTGGTAGTCTTATTTAAAGGATCAGAGCTAAAAAAATTCCTAATACTATGATTCCAAATTTATAAATGTTGAATTTGTGATCTTTGGAAGACTCAAATAAAATTGTTGTCGAGACATGAAGGAAAATACCGATAACAATGGCATTCAAATAAATACCGATATCGTCGAAAAGAGTCGTATTTGCTTGAACAAAGCTGCCAAAGGGTGTCATGATTCCAAAGATCAATAGAAAGAAAACCACTTTGGCCTTAGATAAATTTGTATTGAATAAAAAGGACGAGATAATAATGGCAATGGGGACTTTGTGGATAATCACCGCATAGAGTAAATGGTCATTTCCATGGATTGGCACTCCCTCCAAAAATGCATGAATACATAAACTTACGAATAGCACCCAAGGGAAATTTGTGTTTTCCTTAGAAATATGGAGATGGCCATGTTCTGCCCCTCCCGACATGTATTCTAACATAATCTGAAGTAAAATTCCTCCTAAAATAAAGACGCCAATAGAATCAACCCCAGAATTATAAATTCCAGGTAGAAATTCTAAGACTGTAACCGATAGTAAAAAGGAACCACTAAAGGCTAATAGGAAGTTTATGATGACGAATTTCTCGTAAAGGAAGTACGAAATTCCAAAGCCAATAAGTACAGCAAGAATGGGTAACAGTAAATTCATAAAAACTACTAAAATATGAGACGTTCAATTATTTATAAGCTTGCTATTGGTTTTTCAAAACAAGGGAGCAAAATTAATGTATTTTTGCACTTAAAAATACCTTCTTTATGGAAATTAATTTCAAAATGATTGCCAAGTGTCTCTTTGAGTTTGAAGATGAGCTTGCAAAAGAGTTGCGGGAACTTGGTGCACTCGATATTAAGAAAGGAGTGAGGCACGTTTCTTTTGTTGGAGACATTGGTTTTATGTATAAGGCCAATTTGTCTCTAAGAACTGCGATAAGTATTTTGAAGCCTGTTTTTAGTTTTAAAATTTCAAATGAAGAGGATTTTTATAATGAACTCAATGCCTATCCTTGGGAAAACTTAATTGACAAGGATGGGACCTTTGCGGTAGAATCTACAGTAAATTCAGAAATTTTCACTCATTCTAGATACGTCGTCTTTAGGACTAAAGATGCTATTGTGGATAGATTTCGAGATAAATTTCAGTCCAGACCCAATGTAGATACCGACAGGCCAGACTGCCAAGTAAGTGTTCATATCGATAGAGGAAATTGTGAAATTAGCTTGAATTCTTCTGGAGACCCCCTCTTTAAAAGAGGATACAAAACCGCTACTAACATAGCACCTATAAACGAGGTGTTGGCTGCAGGCCTACTTTTAAAATCTGGTTGGACTGGACAATGTGATTTTTTGGATCCCATGTGTGGTAGTGGAACTATTCTCATAGAAGCGACAATGATAGCCTGTCATATTCCCCCTAACATCAACCGGGAGCATTTTGCTTTTCAGAATTGGGAAGACTTTGATCAATCCCTTTTTGAAGTCATAAAAGATTCAGCTTTGAAGAAAGTAAGATCGTTTAACTTTGAAATTAAAGGCTACGATAAAGCCCCTTCAGCGGTTGAAAAAGCAACTCAAAATATTGAAAATGCTAATCTATCTGAATTTATTACTGTAAAACGTCAAGACTTCTTTGAATCTATTAAAACTTCAGAGCGTCATTTGCATATGGTTTTTAACCCTCCTTATGGAGTAAGATTGGATGTGGATATACCAGCGTTTTATGCCAAAGTAGGGGATACCTTAAAACGGAGTTACCCAGGAACCTCTGCTTGGTTTATGGTAGCAGACCTAGAAGCCATAAAACATGTTGGCTTGAGACCTTCTCGAAAGATTAAACTCTACAACGCCAAATTGGAGTCTAGACTTTTGAATTATCAAATCTATGAGGGTTCTAAAAAAGCAGCCAAGCAATAGATTTAATTATCTACAGCTTGAGTTTTTGTCTTGGAATAAATGGGGATGAGGTAGCTGATGGAATATCCCCAGCCTGCACCAATATTTGAATTATCGAAGGTCCTTCGAAATCCAGGAACATATAGATTATCAAAATTATTGATCTCTGAAACCGATACCATATTTTTCAATTGAACGTGAGCGCCTAAGTAAAAATTATCAAAAATATTAACCCTTAAACCTGCTTGAAGTTCAATCCAGCTTGCCGTGAGATTGCTGAAGGAGACATCTACATCCCTTATATCTGAAGGGAAATAATCATCTGTTGTATAAATTCTATAGCTCTGTAAATTTTGAGAATAACTAGCAAAGCCATAGCGAATCCCAACGTATATAAGGTTTTGCATCCCTATCCAGTTGTCATATACATTATAATTAACTCCTAATTTAATATAGCTACCATCGGTTTCGTTTATGATGTTTTGCTCATTAAAGGTAGAGGTCTCATTGCCTAACTCTGCTGCTATATAAAGATTCTCACTGTATCTATAATCAGCAGAAATTTCTAGACCTTGATAGTCTGAGTCCCAAGAACTTTGACCAATCCTGCTCAAATCCAAACCGATGTTGAGTCCATATTTATCTTTAAAAAATATAGAATCGCTAATTTGTTCGTATTCGTCGATTGAGTCTTCTTGTGCAAAAGATTGCATGCCAAAACACAGTAGAATACTGCTAATAAAATAAGTATAGGTGAGTTTCAGATTCATTATCTATTGTAGTTTCTCTTACTTGGATATCTCTTATCCAATTGATGTCATCAAATTCTATATTCTCTTTACGTGCTCTAAAATCTATAAAGTCTGCTTTGAAGCCGCAAGCTCTGTTTAAATAAGTTTCAACAGTTGCGTAAGAAAAATTTAAAGTATCAATTAAACCTCCAGATTCTGACTGAGAGTTGATATTGAAAATATATTTAGTTTCAATGGCATCTGTTTTTAATGGAATAGCTATGGTTGAAGTAGAGTTAAATAGTATGGTACTGTCATTTTCAATTTCCCTCACCAGCAAGCTATTCACATTTTTGGAATTTCCAGGATTATTGGCATCAAAAAATTCAATGACCAATTTTGGAGTATTTACAATAGCTTCAGCGCAAATATCATCTCGTTCACATGAATATATACACAGGGCTACAAACGCTGAAATAATACCATAAACTAAACCTTTCTTCATGCTCTTAAGCTTAAGCAAACCACATTTTCAACATGATGGGTTTGAGGAAACATATCTACGGCTTGGCTTTCATCCACTTTATAAAATTCATCCATGAGTTCTAAATCTCTAGCTTGAGTGGCAGAATTACAGCTCACATAGACAATACGTTTAGGTTTTACATTTAGTATCTGTTGGATCACATCTTTATGCATTCCATCACGTGGTGGATCGGTTATAATGACATCGGGTTGTCCATGCTTTTCAATAAATTCTGAATTAAATAGCTTCTTCATATCTCCAGCAAAAAACGATGTATTCTCAATACCGTTGAGTTTTGCGTTTGATTTAGCATCTTCAATAGCTTCAAGTACAGATTCTATACCTACAACATGTTTGGCTTTTTTAGCCACAAATTGAGCTATAGTCCCCGTTCCCGTATATAAATCGTAAACCAGTTCTTCACCCGTTAAGTTCGCAAAACTTCTGGTGATTTTGTAAAGCTCGTAAGCTTGCTCAGAATTGGTTTGATAAAAGGATTTGGCATTAATTTTAAATTTTAAACCCTCCATCTCTTCAAAAATATGATCTTCTCCGTAATAGGTACAAATTTCCTGATCGTAAATAGTGTCGTTTCCTTTTTCGTTGATAACGTAAAGAAGGGAGTTAACTTCAGGAAATTCTTTAATAATATAGTCTAGGAGAAGCTTTCGCTTTTCCTTTTGTTCTTTAAAAAATTGAATCAAAATCATGAATTCACCCGTAGAACTCGTTCTTATCATCAGGGTTCTAAGCAATCCAGTTTTATCTCTCGGGTTGAAAAATTCTAGATCATGTTCAGTAGCAAAATCTCTTATTTTATTTCTAATGGCGTTACTAGGGTCTCCTTGAAGATGACATTTTTCAAGGTTCAAGATCTTATCCCACATCCCTGGAATATGAAATCCAAGTGCATTTTTATCTGTAATGTCGACTTCACTTGAAATTTCTTTTTCAGTTAGCCATCGACTGTTGCTAAAGGAAAATTCCATTTTATTTCTATAGAAATAAATCTTTTCACTTCCCAAAATGGGATGAGTTTTTGCTATTTCAATTTTACCAATTCGTTTTAAATTTTCTAAAACTTCTTTTTCTTTGTAAAACAACTGGTGTTCGTAAGCCATATTTTGCCACTTACATCCACCACAAACTCCAAAATGTTGACAGACAGGCTCAGTTCTTTTGGACGATAATTTTACGAATTGATTAGGTTTGGCCTGGTAATATGATTTTCTCTTCTTGTAAGTGGTAACATCTACAATATCACCGGGGACGACTTGGTCTATAATTAAGACTCTGCCATCATCTGCTCTACCAATGCCTTTCCCTTTACTTCCAGCATCCAGGACTTCTACGTTTTCGAAGGTTTTTTTAGTATTTTTTCGTCTTGCCATAGCGCAAAAATAAAGTATTGTTTGAATTACTGCTTTAATCGATTACATTTCTTTTAAAATGAAGTAATTCTTACACTAATTCCAGTAAAATCACCCAAACACAAACCAAAATGGGACCTAAAATCCCTATCAAAATCCAACAAATCAAAATTCAGATCGGTCTAGTTGTGTTGCGCTATAATCAATGGCGTTTGGAAGCATTAAAACAGGCAAAAGCAAGGTGCAAAAAGCACTTAGAGGGAAGATTAAAGGGATAGTTTTGGGTAATTTTTCAGGAGGTAATAAATAAATGATAGAGTCAGAGGAGTCATTATAGTTGTATGACTCATGATGTTTGAAAATAAGACTAAATAATGCAAAACTAATAGCCAACACATAAAAGTTTAAACTTTGGACATTGAAAAATTCAAATCTTTGATTAAACAACTCAGACCTAAGGTTGCCTAGAAACTTACTAAAAACTGAAGTGAACGACTTTACCAAGTCAGTTGTTTTGAAGTGGTGTCGTTAATTTTTTCTATTTTTTTTTAGAGTACGGTCTAGAATCTGAATCCATACTTTAAGCCTAATTAAAATTTAATTTTAATTAGGCTTTGTTTCATCTTTTTATTTAAACTGAAACTAAATTGACCTATCTCTTAGTTAATAATTTTTAATGGTCCGTGAATTCCTTATTTTTGTGAAAATCGATAAAATATAAGTTATGACAACTGATACAATAGATAAATTAAGGGTTGAAGACATTAAATCTTCACAACAAGCAATAGATCTTGAAAATAAGTATGGAGCTCATAATTATCATCCATTACCTGCAGTTCTAAAAAAAGGAGAAGGTGTATTTGTATGGGATGTTGAAGATAAAAGATATTACGATTTTCTTTCCGCCTATTCTGCTGTTAACCAAGGTCACTGCCATCCTAGGATTGTAGAAGCCATGCACAAGCAATCTCAAACTATATCTTTAACCTCTAGAGCATTTCATAATGACGTGTTAGGGGTATATGAAAAATATGCAACAGAATACTTTAAGTTTGATAAGCTTTTACCGATGAATAGTGGAGCTGAAGCTGTGGAAACTGCTATAAAAATTTGCAGAAAATGGGCTTATGAATGTAAAGGCATCGCAGAAACAGAAGCTCAGATTATAGTTTTTGAAAATAATTTTCACGGTAGAACCACAACTATTATCTCTTTTAGCAATGATGAAGAGGCGAGAAAAAACTTTGGTCCTTATACACCTGGTTTTATTAAGGTGCCTTATAACGATCCTGAAGCCTTAGAAAAAGTACTTAAAGAAAACAAAAATATAGCTGGTGCTTTAATAGAGCCTATCCAAGGTGAAGCAGGTGTTTTTACTCCATCAGATGATTTTATGTCAAAGGTAAAATCACTGTGTAATGAACACAATGTTTTATTTATGGCAGATGAAATACAAACAGGAATTGCAAGAACAGGAGCCTTGCTTGCTGTTTGTGGTAAATGTGATTGTCAAGGGCATTGTGAACGTCAAGAAGCCACTTATTCTAGACCAGATGTTTTGATTTTAGGTAAAGCCTTATCAGGAGGAGCCTATCCAGTGTCTGCAGTTCTAGCAGATGATTGGATTATGAACGTGATCCAACCAGGACAACACGGGTCAACCTTTGGGGGTAATCCTGTTGCTGCTGCTGTAGCTATGGAAGCTCTAGAAGTCATTAAAGACGAGAAGCTTGCCCAAAATGCAAGACGTCTTGGTGATCTTTTTAGATCTGAACTGAATAAATTTATAGAAAATCACAACATTGTAAATCTCGTAAGAGGTAGAGGCTTACTCAATGCTATCGTTATCAACGATTCTGAAGACAGCTCTACAGCCTGGAACATATGTGTCGCTTTAAAAGAAAATGGTTTATTAGCAAAACCTACACATGGTAACATCATTCGTTTTGCACCACCATTAGTGATCACCGAAGAACAATTGATGGATTGTTTAGATATCATAACAACCACACTGAAAGATTTTGAAAACTAAAACTTTAGCTAGTTTTAATTTAAAGCCTTAATCTATGGATTAAGGCTTTTTTGTTTTTAAAAATAGAAGGGTATCCTCTTTAAAGCGGGTTTCTTATTCTGATTTTACCTCCGTTTTTTTAATTGATATTCGATATCCAGTTTTAAAGTTTTAAGTTCACCACTGCCTCCGTCTGGTGTGCGTATAGATTATAAAACTTAAGATAACTTTTGATAGGAGGGAAGTGACTGAAGGCTTTATCTTCAAAAATTTACGGTTTAACCTTGCTAGTTTTATTGACTTAAGGATTTAATCACTACTATTTATCATTAGATAAGGTTCGGTTTAAATCCTTCTCTGTAATAGGTTATCAAATATTTTTTCTCTCATGAAACTTTTATTCAATCGATAGCCATATTCATCTAGACAATCCTGTAAATCTCTGACATGATGGTGTATTACTCTAAAAACATCCTTATAAATCCATGATTACCCTGTGTAGTTCTGAGAAGTTAACGCCTTTATCACCAGAATATATTTTGTTAAATCTTCAAAGTCCTTATCTAATGCTTGATGTCCCGTCTATTTATCTATGGTTACATTAGCTTTTGGAACAGTATGCTCTTTTATAAAAAAGCCTTGATCTTTTGGGAAGCCATACTTCTTAAAAACCTTTGTAACCTTTTGTTTAATTGACAGAAAGTTCTTAGGTGAATAAAAATAGGTTTTAAGAATCTGTGATAGTAAGCGTGTCGGTAGCTTTATAAGCATATTCTTAGCGAAGGCTAAGATAAAGGCAAAAAACTAGCACTAATTTTAGTTGCAAATAAGCTGCTTAAACACTGTTTTGGTTTCTCAAAATCAGGTAGACCATCTGATTAAATGTACGTTTCAGTTTTGCCTAGATAGATGGAAGGAAAACACAATAAAAAAACTTAAAAAATTACAAATGCGAATCTTTGAGTCAAGAGTACTAGTGATTCAAATTAAAGTAGAAAAGAGTTGTTTTATACCTCAGGTCTTTGTTACCAAACGTATTTTTTAATTAGTTCAGAAGTTGATTGATATATTGAAAACTTTATTTTAGGAAAGTGTAACGCTTAAAGTAGAAGCAAAAAAAAACCTAGAGCACAATGTCTAGGTTATATATAATCTTTTATAGTGCAACACTAAAGCATTGTGAATAGTTAGGCACTTTGAATACAAATATAAAAATATTATATGTCGTAGCCAATTTTATTGGTGATTATTCCTTTGAGTGTTTCATTATTCGTGTGCTCTTTTAATAAGTCGTTTATCTCGGTATTCATATCAGAATTTCTGCCCTCAGAAATATTTTTTAAAATAAATGACATTGTTTTAATTCCAGCATCCAAAGATTGGTTGTTATTGTTATTAAATTTTACTCTAGGGATTTTATATATACCCTGTGGAAAATTCAAATCGTATAAAACTCCTGCGTGCGCACATATATTTCGAATAAATTTTATGGTGTGGATGAAATTTATAAATGTATTAAGATTATTTAATCCATAAAGTTTTGAAATTTCTTTTTTTAATTCTTCGCTCTTTAATGCATTAAAAATAGTTACAATTGCTCCAAAAGTCAAAAATTCAAATGTTTTCCAAGTAGGCGCATATATGTCATTTCGATAATTTATATGATGTAGTTTTATCTGTTTATTTTCTTCTTTAAATTTATCTGTATATAGATTCACATCTAATTTACTGATAAACCAATAAGCCATTATTTTGGGATTGGAATACCATATCGGGTCTTCTATATATTTGTGAGAAGTATAGTAAATAATTTTAGTTCTAAAATTTACTTCTATCCGTTTTAAATATTTTAGTAAAACATTCCTTAAATCAACATCTAAATAATAAAGGCTAATAACATTTGAGAATGTAGTTCCTTCTTTAAAATTATGTTCTTTGTCTATTTCGAATGGATACCAATAAAACCCAAGTCTATAATAACCTATATCTAAAAGCATTTCTTCAGCTTTCTCTATTCCGCAGTCAAAATTCATTCCTCTTTCTTTTAGAATGTCTATTTGCTCACTTATGGTTGTTGCTTTCTTTCCCATTTTAGATTAGTATGATATATGTTTTAAAATCTGTAGTTAATAATTTAAATTTAGCTGTAATATTTCTGTTGATATTCCGTAAACTGGCTAAAAAATAATTAGTAGATACTTATTTTTCATTTAGTTATACTGCAAGTAGCTATATGTTCTTTAAGTCTCATAGTTTATAAAGTTAAAAGGATGTGCTTAACACTAGATTTTGACTTAGCGTAATTGATATTTGTTTATCTTTTATTTTAATTAAAGCAATCTAAAAACAGGTCTCTATAAAATACTTTCATATTCCATTTCCTTGATTTTCAGCACCAATTTATTTTCCTTTAAGTGATGCAGTTAAATATACTTAATAATATGACTTCCAGCGTATGTGACCGTTTTTACATACTTTCATCATTTTCATGGTTGATTTGTAATCCCGTTTTGGGATTTTCTCAGGGTATAGTCTATTGGAAAAATCATGGTAATCTGCGGGATTTTCCATTCCTAAAGATTCATTAGGTCTAATGTGGTTATATTATATCACAAACTTATTTAAGCTACGTTGTTGGGCTTTTAAATCGAATGCTTAGGGTTTAATAAGCTGCTTTTAAATCACCGTGAAATTGCTTGTATCTTCCGTTCCGATCTTGCTGGGTCGAGATAAACCGGATCTATTTCTTAATTCTATAAACCAATAGGATGGCTTGGTATATCTTTAAATCGAAGTTTCAGATCCAGAGGCACTTCCGTTGACTGTATGTATTTGTTTTGGGAAGCCAGACTTCCTAAAACCCTTCTAAACTCTTACTTAATTGACAGATTTTTTTTGCGGCGTCCATTTGGTTTGAATAAAAAATTGCTCTTAGAATCGGCAACAGTAAGCGTGTCGGGAACTTTATAAGCGTATTCTTAGCAAAGGTATAGGCAAAAAACTAGCACTAATTTTAGTTGCAAATAAGCTGCTTAAACACTGTTTTGTTTTCTCAAAATCTGGTAGACCATTTGATGAAATGTACGTTTTAGTTTTACCTAGATAGGGAGAAAAATAGACAATTAAAAAAGCTCAGAGAATCAGTTTTATCGATCCATGAGCCTAGAATACTAGTGTTTCAAATTAAAGTAGAAAAGAGTTGTTTTTACCTCAGTTCTTTGCTAGGCCACGGTTTTATCTCCGTAATGTTTTATTTCTTTCAGTTCTGATTGTTTGGATTCCTTTTCTTTTTCAATGTCGTAATCGTCTTGAATTCCAAGCCAGAATTTGGCAGAATTTCCAAAATATTTACTTAATCGCAAAGCAGTATTCGCAGTAATTCGACGGTTACCTTTTATAATTTCCGAAATTCTGGTTTGAGGTATTTTCAAATCCTTCGAAAGTCGGTAAGCTGTAATTTCGAGAGGTTTAAGAAATTCATAGTTTAAGATTTCTCCAGGATGAACATTTGCTAACTTTTCCATTGTCATATTTTTTTAGTGATAATCAATTATTTCCACTTCGCTTGCGTTTCCTTTATCCCAAATGAAGATAATTCGCCATTGCTTGTTAATCCGTATACTATAGAATTCATTTAATTTTCCAGTCAGTTTTTCAAGTCTGTTTGATGGAGGAATTCGTAAATTGGCAATGTCTTGTGAGTTGTTTAATATCCTCAATTTACGACGTCCAACGTTCTGAACTTCAATTGGCATTTTCTTAACTCGGATTCCGTTCCAAATTTTTTCGGTTTTTTTTGAACCAAAGGATAACATCATATCTTTGTACGTTACTAACGCTAAAGGTAGGCGTAATCTTTGTGATTTCCTAATGTTGCCAATGTTAGCCCTAAAAATTCTGGTCTTAAAATATAATAATTTTTTGGTCATTATTTTTTGGGCATGTTAGGGGTTATCTTTTTACAAACATTGATTTTGAATGTGATTGATTTAAAAGTCTTAACATTAAAAACATGCTCTAATAAATGGTGAAATCTCGGGTGTAATTACTATACCTTTCAAATCACAATAGTAGAGTACCCTCTATTATAAATGTTTAAGGAATAGCCTTCTAACACCTATTAAAATTCTGTTTTATAGCTAGGAATAATTAAATCACTAGTTGATTAATGGCCTCCAATGGCTTTATAATTACCTTGGATTGGAAGACAGACCAACAGGTATGCAAAAACCTGTTGGCTCACCGTTGCTCAAGAATTTGAAGGTTTCCGTTTTACCTAAATAAGTAGAAGAAAAAAACAATAAAAAAACTCACAGAATCACAAATGTGAGTCTCTGAGTCCAGACTATTAGTGTTTCAAAATTAATGGAGAAAAGAGCTTTTTATACCTCAGATCATTGCAATGCTTTCGTTATTTTGATTTCATATAAATTCAAGCGAGGCTATTCTAAAAAAGGCTCTTTAAAATCCTCCTAAGTATAAATAGTAGTTGTCGCTTTATCTTTCCCAATTACAGATCTTAAAAGCAGGTACAATTCCTGACCTTATTATTCCCAACAACTTTTAAATCAGTCTTTTTTTTCAAGTCCAAAACCATAAACTCCCATTACTGAACCCATCGAAATAAAGGCCTCTGGATCTATAATTTTCACCGTTTTAAGAATCGATTGAGAATCTTTTTTCTTTGCTAAAAGCATTAAGATTTTTATATCCTTTTGTGAGAAACCATCTTTTGCTTGAAGTTCGGTGATGCCTTGGTCGTGGTTAGAAACAAGCTCATTTTTAATTTTATCAAACATCTCTGTGAAAATAAAAATCTGAACAGATTGCTTCCTGCCCTCAATCATCAAATCAACACAATACGCACTCACACTCATTGCTACAAAACCATAAACAACTTGCTCTATAGAACCCATAACAAAATAGGAAGACGATATAATGATTAAATCCAAAGTCAAAATAAGCTGACCAGGACTATAATTCCGGTATTTGTTAATCATCATAGCAACGATATCCGTACCTCCAGTACTGCTTCCTTGAGATAGAATAATACCCGCACTAGCGCCTGCCATTACACCTCCAATTATAGCACTCATAAATCTATCACTCACAAAAGGTTCAGTAATAACAGATTGCAAAAGCCATAAAAAGAAGGATAACACAAATGTGGCAAATATTGTTTTTATTCCGAAGCCAAAGCCTAGAATCTTCAAAGCAGCAATAATCAATAAACCATTTATGATAAAGACGGAATACCCAACTTTAAAACCCATCATAAAATAAATAATGGTTCCAATTCCACTTACTCCTCCTCCAACAATTTCTGATGGAATAAGAAAACCGGTCCACGCTAAGGCATTTATGAAAAGTCCAAACGCAATAATAAAATAGGATTTAAACTGCTTATTGAAATTTAAAGACGCTGTCATATCATTTTAATGTATTAAATTCTGTGTCTTAAAGTATCTTTGTGCAAAATTATGTTTAAATGAATTTAAACCAAATTATATTTGTCATTATTTTATATAAACCAAAAAATATTCGATTTCAATATGAAGAATGAACTAGACTCGAAAGATATTCAGATTTTAAGCCTTTTGCTGAATAATGCACGGCTATCAAATAAAGAGATTGCTGCAAAGATTGAAATTGCACAGTCTAGTGCACACGATAGAATTAAAAAATTAACTCAGAAGGGGTACTTGAAGGGAGCAAATGCCCAAATTGATCAAAAAAAGCTGGGACTTAATATTGAGGTAATGTTAGCCATTAAGCTAAATAAGCAACACCGTTCAATAATTACAGATTTCTTGGAGAAGGCCTCTCAATTACCTGGTGTTATTCAATTATTTCATATGGCAGGTGACAATGATTTTATTTTGCACATCGCAGTAAAAGACACTGACGAGTTAAGGAGCTTTATTCTCGATAGATTATCTACTCTAGATTATATACACAGTACTCAAACTACAATGGTTTTACACAGTGAAAAGGTAAATAATATTCTATAAGTATTCAGTAAGTGGTCTAACTGTTAATCAGATTACAAAGGCTGTCAATTTTAGTTGACTTGTTTTAATGTAATATGATGTTTTTGCATAAAAAGAAACAATTTATTGCGACATTATAGGTTTAAATTGGTATAACGTCCAAACTGAAGAAAAAAGGGCAATATCAAGTGAAACTGACATAAAAAGAAACCAACCCTAAAAATACACTTACTTCAAGTGACCATCAAAGAAAAAAAGTAACTAATTTGATGTAAAATCTTTTATCCTTTTTTAAGGTCTATGCCTAATCGTTGACTTCACCCTTACCATCAATCCCGAATCAGTCAAAATAATATAAAGCTTCTACCTATCAGCACGCCATATACTTAGTTATTGGCAACTGGCATTATTCCAGTATTTCTTTTAGTTTTTCATTCAATTTTTCTCCTCTTAAGTTGCGTCCAATTATTTCTCCATTCTCGGCAATTAAAAAGTTGTCAGGTATTCCATTAATTCCATAAATGAGAGAAGCTTCATTTTTTTGACCTTTTAAATCACTGACGTGCTCCCTATTTAAACTATCTTTCTTTATTGCTCCTAGCCAACTTTCTTTGTCTTCGTCTAACGAAACTGCAAATATTTCAAATCCTTTTGGATTGAATTTTTCATAAGTTTTCACGAGGATAGGATTTTCTTGACGACAAGGACCACACCAAGAAGCCCAAAATTCGAGAAGTACAGCTTTTCCTTTCAAATTAGACAATTTCTTCAATTCTCCATTTTGGTTTTTCGATTCAAAGTCCGCAAATTGATCTCCGGTTTTTGGTTCTTTATTTAATTCAATATATTTTGTGATTTCTTCCCCAAATTTTGAGTTTTTATTTTCTTTTGAAAGTTGTTCAAAAAGTCCTTTGGTTTTTTCTTTTCCCCAAGTTGTTGAATAAAGTGAAAGCATTGAAGCACTTACAATACTATTTGGATTGTCTTTTATAAATTCAATTTCTAATTTTTGTGCCTCTTCTCTTGGTAAGGTATCTATTTTTTGATGTAAAATGAAACTCAAATTTTCTGGTTCAGAACCTGTTATTTTTGCATTTCTAAAATCAGTTTTAGTCGCGTCAAAAGTCATTGGTTTATTTTCTGCCCACAAAAATCTATATTGAGAAAAGTCTTTAGTTCTTATGATTACTTGTAAAGGCGAGCTCGATAATTTTGATTTAAAAACAAATGTATTATTCTTAATTTTAGTTGAGTCGATAGTATTATTTTCAACGTCTAAATATAGAGTTGTTCCATTTTCAATCCCGTTCGTTGTTCCATTCAAAAAAAAATCCCTCTCAGGTTTTTCATTGCACGAAATTGATACTAATGTTATTATTCCGAATATTATTTTTTTCATTTATGTTTGTTTTTACTTGTTGCCAATATTAACCCTGAAAATAACGGTATCTAAAGATAATAATTTTTTGGTCATTATTTCTTAGGGATTTTAAGGGTTGTTTTTTTACAAAGATTGGTTTTGAATGTGATTGATTTAAAAGTCTTAACATTAAAAACAGGCTTTAATAAATGGTGAAATCTCGAAGCTAATTAATCTCAATATTAGAATACACTCTATCATAAATATTTAAAGAAAAACCTCCAAATACTTATTAAAATACTGTATTACAAGTACTTAATAGCAAATCAATAGCTTATTAATGGCCTCCAATGGCTTATCAATTACCTTGGATTGGAAGACCAATGGGTATGCAAAACCCATTGGTTCACCCTTAGTTCCCAGCTGGTTAAGAAGTTGAACGTTTTCGTTTTACCTAGATAGGTAGAAGTAAAACATAACAAAAAGAAATTACCCTAAAAAGTACCTCGTTTAGATAACCAACTGAAAAAAAAGGGATGCAAAGCACTCTAAAAACAACCTTCTCATCTTGTAAGGTTCTTGCCAACTCATCGAATTCCCCCTTATCTAAAAATCCTGGAATCAGTCAATAAATCATATAGCGGACTCCACTGAGTCTGCTTGTCGTGCCTTATCAGGTAGGCCTGTCAAAGTATTCGCATATTCACACTCCATATGCCAATTTATTAGCTCTAGTTATTTCTCCGGATATAGTTTTTTACTTGCATCATCCAGTCTTTTTCGATAGCTAATTTTATATAGGGTTCAATTCCAATAGATTCTAATTTTAGGTATTTTGAATGCTTTTTAGACGTTAGAACTACTAAGTAATCATCACAAGGTAGATTGTAATTAGAATCTACTATTTCGTATGCCGCTGTTCCACTCGTTCTATTTCCCAGGATGGTGCAATTTTCAAAATCACTTAGTTTATATGCAAATTGTTCTGCATTACTTGCGGTTCTGTGATTAACTAAAACGTAGACATTATTTAGTTTAATATATTTCTTTAAAACTTTAAATAGTCCGTTAGAATTTCTGTCGCCACCACCACCATTATCTCGTAAGTCTAAGATTACATTCTTCTTGGTCAAAGTTCCTTCTAGAGATTTGTAAAATTTATCGGCATCAGAAAGTGTGGGATTCCAAGAGTTAAAACTCCCCACTTTTAAGTAGGTTGTTTCTGGTGATATTTCCTCTCTTAAATAGGTGGATTCAGGATATTTTGAAACGGAATAATTAGGTATTGAGGGCTCTTTTTGAAATCGCATAGTCAGAAAAACCCCATTTTCAATCCGTTCGCCATAGGATATCATTCTTTTACTAGTCATACTTCCACCAACAGCTAATAAATAATTATGGCCATAAGGAACTAAAGTGTAAATCACTTCACCAGCTTCCCAAACTTCATTTTCTGAATCTAAAATAATAGCTCTGTAGGAATCACTTTCTACCATTTTATAAACTCCAAGAGTCATATATCCTTTTCTGAAGTAAACGCCTTCAATAGAATTAATAGGTTGCTTTCTGAGTGCTGTTCTCAGACTATCTAAACTTATAACTGGTCTTGGATAAACAGTAAAGAGCTCTGTTTTTTTAAATATTTTAAACTTAGCAGTATCATTTTTTAAATCTCCATCTAATCCTGTGTTAATGCCATAAAGATTACAATGTCTATCATTTAAGGAAAGCATCAACTTATTCAATTCAAGAAAACACTCATAACCAGAGTTTAGATTTCTAATCTCTTTTTTTATTTTTGCATATTCCATCTCATAAGCCGCTTTGCTTACTTTGTAGGAAGGTGTTTTTTGAATCTTTTCATTTAAAAATTCTAAATCCATTTTACAACTGCAATCATTGATTTGAGCATTTGAAAATGCGATTGAGAAAATAAAAAATAGAAGTGAAATAGAAGACTTTTTAAATTTTCGCATATGTTTTTTTTTTTGACCATAGCTAACGGTCTTGCTAATAATCGTTTTAATGCTTTTTAGCTTTTGTTGTAGCACGTTTTTATTTTTTCTTTTAATTCATTCCCTGGTCTTTTTAGAACCAAAGTCATTTTTTCTAAATAATTTCTGTCAGTAAATTCTATTTCAAGGACATTACTGACTTCTTGAATTTTTTCAATCTTAACGTGACCGGGCTTTAAAGTGATACCATTCTTTTCAAATTCAAAAAACGTTGGTGTCAGTGGTTTGTTCTTTCCCAAAATTTTTGTCTTACCGATCACTACAATGTTTCTATCATTCAGTATTAAGTCGCAGTTGTTGAAGGAGTAAAGTGTTTGGTATGGATCTAAGTCAAACTTGTTCTTCTTTTTAAAGACATCAAAGTTTTTGAACCAAACTTTCAAGTCCGTATAAATTTCTGAAGAATTGTCTGAGTGTGCCTGAATTATCTTTTTTGTTCTCTTTTCAAGAGTTGTCATATATATCCAAAAGAAAACTATCGGAATAGACAACACCGATACGCTTAAAATTATTTGGATGACTTGGTTCATTGTTATGTTTCTTCAAATAGGCTTCAACTTTCGGATAACACAACAAGTTGTGATATCCTCATTTTAGTGTTAGTATAAATTTAGTGATTATTTTATTATCTTGAAAGTTTTAACATTAAATACGGGCTTTAATAAACGGAGGAATCTCGGAGCTAATTAATCTCAAATCTTAATACTAGAATACACTCTATCATAAATATTTAAAGAAAAACCTCCAAACACTTATTAAAATTTTGTTTTACAAGTACTTAAAAGCAAATCAATAGCCTTCAATGGCTTATCAATTACCTCGGATTGGAAGACCAACGGGCATGCAAAGCCCATTGATTCATCCTTAGTTCCACGCTGGTTAAGAAGTTGAACGTTTTCGTTTTATCTAGATAGGTAGAAGTAAAACATAATAAAAAGAAATCACCCTAAAAAACACCTTTTTTAGATAACCAACCGAATAAAAGGGGATGTAAAGCACTTTATAAACAAACGTCTCCTTTTGTAAGGTTCTTTCCAACTCCTAAAATTCCCCTTTACCAGCAATCCCGAGTCAGTCAATAAATCATATAGCTGACTCCACTGAGTCTTGCCTGTCGTGCCTTTGCAGGTAGAGCCTGTTGAAACGGTGGCCTATCGGCACTCCATATATTTAGTTGTTGTGGCTGGTGTTTTTTATCAATTCCCTGTTAATTTCAATTTCTTTTTTTCTAAATAAAAAATAATTAATGAAAATAGAATTTCTATGGTTCCACCAATCAATCCAATTATATGAAAGGGCAGGTTAAAAAGAAATCCTCCAAATCCTGATAAAATTAATGCTGCACCGAAAGCCCAATATATACGCATACCATAAATTGAGGAAAAGACTAAATAACGAGCTCCAATAGTTAATATCATTATTGGGAAAAACCAATTAGGACGGATTTGATACACAAAATAAGCTATGAATAGTCCAATAAATAACAAAAATGTACTTTCCAAAGCGAGGGATGATAATGGGTTTCCTGTTTTATGTTTTCCAGAGCGATTTAATCCTTTAGATAGTAGTATCCCTAATGGATGAATTAGCATTCCTCCAAAAAAGAACACAAGTAGACTAATTTGTTCTGTACTCACTAATGCAGTAATTCCAGCTGTTAGCCATACAATACCAGATACAAGAGCGCCGGGACAACCCCCAAAATAGGATTTACACATATCTTCTTGTGCTTCTATAATATTCATTTCTATTTCATTTTTTTCGAAAGGTATAACTTTGGCATAACACAACTTATTGTGTTATGCCCATTTTCTTTATGATATAAATTTAGTGATTCTTTTATTATCATAAAAGTTTTAACATTAAAAGTATGCTTTAATAAACGGTGAAATCTTGGAGGTAATTGATCGACCTCTTGAATCACAATAGTAGAGAACACTCTATCATAAATGCTTAAAGTATAATTTCTAAACACCTATTAAAATTCTGTTTTATAACCGCTAATAAGCAAATCAATAGCTGACTAATGGCCTGCAATGGTAATACAATCCCCTTGGATTAGAAGACCAACGAGTTTGCAAAACCGGATGGTTCACCTTTGGTTATGAAATTAAAGGTTTCTGTTTTGCCTAGATAGGTAGACGGGAAACACAACAAAAAAATTCAAAGAACGACAAATGCGAATCTCTAAGTCTAGACTACTAGTGTTTCAAAATCAAAGTATAAAAGAGTTCTTTTTACCTCAGTTCTTTGTTGCCTGCTGGCTTTATTCATTTTTAAGCATATCCGTTTATATAAAGTTCCGAATATGTCTTTTTTTTCAAATTCACTTTCAGATTGAAATAGCAGTTTCCACCGTCATTAACTTCCATAAGTTCTGATCTCCAATTCTCACTTCCCCAATCATTGCAGAAAAAATTAATCCAAATCTCTTTTTGTCCCTTATCATTAATAATAGTAACATACTGTCGTTTGAATCCTTTTGTCTTCAATTCAAATCCTGTTTCTGTCCATCGATTGTTAGCATATATCGTATTATGCTTTTCAAGACTTTCACGTTGTTGTTCGTTATTTTCTTTTATGGCTTGTTCAATTATCTTTTCTACTTCGTTAAGTTCATTTTCTGATAGTGTGGTAAGTTCAGCATCCTTGAATATCCAATGCCAATCACTTTTATAGTCCAAAATCACATAGGTCGAGTCAGGAGTCTGGAAATGGGAGCTTACAATCTGCTTCTCAATAGTTTTGTCTGCTTGTTTTGTCTGCCCATTACAAGCAGTTAAAGAAATTATAAGTATTAACAATAATTGTTTCACGGTGTTTTTTTCAAATGTTACACAACGTTTACCAGCTATGCATAGTACGGATCATTAGCTTTATTTGATTTTTCGAAGATAGTTAGAAGGAAAATACAAAAAAAGAATAACACTAAACAGCAACTTCTTCAGATGACCAACTGAAAAAAAAAGGGATACAAAGCTCTATAAAAACAGCCTTCTCCTTTTTTAAGGTTCTTGCCAACTCATCGAATTTTCCCTTGTTTGAAATTCCAGATCAGTCAACAAACCATATAGCGAACTCCACTGAGCATATCGAAGTGTTGGCCTATCGGTACTCCATATGCTTAGTTATTGTAAAACGTTACTTTTCATTATTTAGTGGAAATGTAATTCCAACTGCAAAAGCTCCAACGAATTGTTTAACTGATGGTTGAAAATAATAAGTAAATCCTAAATCAACATTATTATTCTTTCCTAATTCTAGTCCAATTGAAAAAGGGATGTGATAAATAATTCCGCCTTTATCAATATTGTCAAAAGCTGTTAATGTTTCAAATTTTCCAATTGAAGTTCCTATTCCAATTTCAACGTATGGTGCAACCCAAGGAATTGGCGCACGAACTCTTGCTTTTCCTCCAAGTAAAAACGCTTTTGATTCGGCTTTTTCATTAGTCGGATTGTCATTTAAATCTTTTCCATTTGAACTTGTCAAAATAAAACCTGCGTATGGTCTTAATTCAAACCAAGAAGCGACTTTTAATACTAGTTCTCCTTGTACATAAAAGCCATTATCAGCAATTTCGTCAATGCTATTGTATGGTACACTAATACCATAACCAATTTGAGCATTTATTGATTTTTCTTTTATAAATTGAGCTTTAACTAAATTTGAAGTCAGAATTATAATGAATAATATCAGAGTTTTTTTCATAATTAAATAAAGTCATTGTTTAAGTTTAGTTGCGTGTTAAGAAATAAAGTTGACAAATAAATCACAGACCGGTAGGTAGTCCGCGAGGACTTTCGGATGTAGGCTTGAAGAGAGCAATTAAATTTACACGGTGTTGCCATTTCGTTGTTTTCTTAGATTTCTAATTATTCTGCTTACTTTTATTTTACGTTTCAGTGAATTCGGTCAGCGTTTTATTTCATAATTATTTCAATACCGATAGAGTGAGTATTTCCTCAACTTGCTAAATTCTGCAGAAAGTTTGGTTTTTATTTAAAACATTAATATTAGAAAGGACTTTCCCCGTTATTTATTACAACCCTATAACCATCTAAGTCTTCAAAGGTTTGAGCACCACCTTCCCAATATGGATTAAAAGATTTAACTTTCTTAAAGCCAGAATTAGAAATTCTACTTATAGCGTTTTTGTATTCTGTTTCATTTGAAACATAAAAGATTAATAGATTTTCTAAAGAAGGCGCACGCCCAGCTTTTTCATTTGTATGTGTTGTAAATTCTAAATGATAATGATGTTTTGGGTGTCCAACCATTCTTCCACTAAAATTACTATGACCATCAAATCCACCAATCACCTCAAAGCCCAGTCCTTCAACATACATTTTTGTTATTTCTTCTAAATGATCAGTTGGTCTACCAACTCTCATCACTGTATCTCTTTTTATCATCTTTTACTTTTCTAAATTTTAATTATCTTCTATTAGTTCCTCAATGAACGGGTAGAGTAGAGCCTGATTGCTTATCCAAAGTTGTCACTTTAAAAGTAACAAAATAAATAAACAATCAGCGCCCCCTTCATCAAACACTTCGACAGGCTCAGTGCAGCGCCGTGCATGAAGTTTTCCCTCACACAGCCTGCCCCGTTTTTGTCGGGGGCTTACCGATAGATTTCTTTATTGAGCTTTCGCAAGGGTTTTCAAACGTGCATACTTTTCTATGTCAAATAGGTTGTAAAATTTAACCAAATTCTCATAGGGTCGCTGGCGTAGCTTCCGATGCGCTTTCCTTCCTTTGCACTTCATCCATTTAAATAATTTGTAATCCAGATGCTTTTTAATGATTTTTATGGTTTCCCAAATATGTGTAACCTTACTGATAGAAAAGTAATTTAGCCAACCTCTTAATAATTGATTAACCTTCCATACTATCCACTCAATTGTCCAATGTTTTCGATTTGCAAATAGTTCTCGCAATTTTGAAAACAATTTAGACCGTGACTTCATACTGGGTCGTACATTGGTGTAATTCTTGGCATTCCATCCAAATTTGGACTTTATACTTCTAAATTCAAACCCCAAAAAGAATAAACTGCTCTTGCTACTATGCAAAAGTTTTGTCTTTTCTTTATTTAACGTTAATCCCATATTATCCATTATACTAGTGATATAGTCCAGTATCTCTTTGCTGAAATACCATTTACCCATCAATAGAAAATCATCTGCATAACGAACTATGCGGATGTTTGCCTTGGCAAACTTCCCCTTTGGATTGTTTACAATCTGGTCAAATGCATGGAGATATATGTTGGATAATAATGGCGAGATAACTCCCCCTTGTGGACTTCCTTTGGTACTCGCTACTAGCTTTCCGTTGGGTAGCCGTACAGGCGCAGTTAACCATTGATGTATCAAACTTAAAATACTATGATCTACCAACCTTTTCTTTAGTAAAATAAATAATTTAGTATGCGGGATGGTGTCAAAATACTTCGACAAGTCCGCATCATAGACAAATTGATGCCTATCATAAATATTTTGTTTTACTTGCTTTATGGCGTCTTTTGCTCCTCGTTTGGGTCTAAATCCAAAAGAGGTATGCTCAAAATCTGCCTCCCAAAGTGGCTCTATTAGCATCTTTACTGCCATTTGAACCACGCGGTCGCGAATTGTTGGTATTCCTAATACCCTAAAATCTCCTTCCTTTTCCTTGGGGATGAGCTTTTGCTTTACTGCTTGGCTCCTGTAGGTGTGACCTTGTAAGTCTTGTTGAATCTCGCCAAGAAAAACAGATATTCCTTGCTTTTCAATAGCGTCAGAACTTTGATTGTCTACACCTACCCCTTTAGAATAGTTGCTCCTAACTCGTCGATAGGCTTCTATAAGCGTATGGTCTTCACAGAGTTTTCCGTAAAGACTATAAGCCTTGAAGCCCTTATCTTGCTTGGCTCTAATATATAGCTTCCTCTGAAAAACACGAATAGCTGCATCGCTTTGCGATGGACTTGTTAATAGATTTACATCAATACTTGTCATTATGTCTTTCATATAAGCATATCTAAAGTAGTGTCCCTTTCCTAATTAGAGTTTTGTTGTCTCTAACATCATAGGTACTATGAACACCTCCGACTTCTCTTGCTACAGCTAGTAATTTCGTAATACTTATGTACTAGCTTTTATAGTTGCCACCATTTGTAACAAGAGACCTCCCACGTTTCGTAGTTTTCCATCTATAACCACGCCATCCCTATGACTCCGGTAGATTGTTACACTTCATACTACTGTTTATCCATGCAACATAACAGGGTTCAAGAACGTCGAAACTCTCCCCAATCTACAGATACACTTATCGAAGCTACTACGGGTTCACACTTGCGTATTACAGCTTGGTTATTTGAACATGCCCAGCTTCAGCGAAATCCTCACAAATTTAACTGTCGGCAGCTCTTCTAAATGAACAGCAAATTATTTAGGTAGGATTTACACCTACTGGAAAAACACAACTTCGTGGCGCACCAACGTCTAGGCATCGAGTAGACAAGGGGAATTTCACCCCAAGCCTCTCACAGAACCGTGCTTGAAAGTCTCCCCTCACACGGCTCTTGTTGTACAAATCTAAGCGATAATGTTTATCTGAGAAAAGTTCCAATGGTAAAACAAAGTAGGAAATTGCTTTCTTACCGTTGCCAACCATTTGTACCCTTTCCTAATACTGGTTTTATAACGCTTATACCTTTTCCTTGCCCACCAAACTAATCGTTTACTTAGTAATCGAAAGACTTTTGTAAGTTCATACATCTTAAATTTACCATAGTAACGCACCCATCCCCTAATCATTGGATTAAGGTATTGTGCCACTCCTACAATGCTTTTAAACGTAAGTTTATTTACCTTGAGTTCTTCGAGCTTGTCTGCGATTCGTTTTCTTGAACTAATACTTATAGCACAATCATAACCTAAAAATAGCTTTCTCTTTTTCTTAGAATAAGCTGTTCTTGGTTGAAAAGAGTATCCCAAAAAATCAAATCTGACCATTGGGTGATTTTCTTTTCTTCTGTAATCTCGGCAATAGACAATTTTTGTCTTTTTAGGATGTAATTCTAATCCTACCGATTCCATTCTTTGATGTACTAATTGCAGTATTTGTTCCGCATGAGCTTTTGTATTACAGTGTAATATCACATCATCGGCATAACGAGTGAAAACTACATTTTTGTCTACCTTTTCCAACCATGTATCAAAAGCGTAATGCAGAAAAAGATTTGCCAGTAAGGGACTGATTACTCCGCCTTGTGGCGTTCCTTTTCCTTTCCTTTGGGTCAGTTTTCCAGACTTTGTAACAACGGGTGCTTCCAGCCATCGTGTGATGTAGAGTTTAACCCAATTTTCAGGTACATGTTTCTCTACTGCAAGCATCAGTTTGTTATGGTCTATATTGTCAAAGAAACCTTTGATGTCTAAGTCAATTACCCAGTTTTTCTTCCAACAGTTCTCTCTTACCCTTGATAATGCTTGATGAGCACTTCTCTTTGGTCGATAGCCGTAAGAATTTGGACTGAATACTAACTCTAATCTTGGTTCAAAAAACATTTTAACCACCATTTGCCCTACTCTGTCACTAATAGTGGGTATACCCAATTTACGGATTGTACCGTCTTTCTTTGATATCTCTACTTCTTTGACAGGTGGGGGGAAATAACTCCCTGATGCCATCCGATTCCAAAGTTTGTAAAGGTGTTTACTGCGGTTGGCATCAAATTCTTGCATACCAATAGCATCTATTCCCGCACTTCCTTTGTTGGAACGCACTTTTTGATAAGCCTCCCAAACCATTAGGCGACTTATCGGTATTGATTTTGTTTCATTCCATAAATTCATCCTCACATTTTGTAAGTTGATTCGTAAAATGCAACTGTACAACTTAACCCCTTTGCTCCAGTTTCATTACAAAACCTTCTTCACTACTACGGATTAATCTGCCTCTGCTTATAACTTCGGTATTCTATCTCTCGATTGTTTCGATTGTATATTTCCCTTTGACTTGTAGCGAATCCTAATGCGGTAGCCTTACACAAGTCTATCATTCATAAGCAGTTTCCCAAGTTCCGTAAATAAGCCTGAATAAAGTTCTTGCCATCTGAATGACGCCAGTCTTACAGAAAATAAATAGGTTATCTCTGTAATTAATAGTATCAATACTATTACTTTTCACTCCGTATCATACTTCGTAGCTTTTGACTGGAGGTTCCTACTTCTCGACACCTCTTCAATGGTTCACTTTAGTTCAACTCCTTTATTCGTACCTGCTAATCTCCAGGACTAGATTCTCCTAAACGCTCAATACCAAGACTATTAATCAAAGCACCTTTAGGTGGTTTAAAGCCATCGCCTATACAACGACTCTGATGGACCTACCATCATCTTAATTACAGCATTCAACCATTTTATTTATTGCCATGGTTGATTCTTGGCACACTATGGTTAGTACGGGAATTAAAAGTAATAAACTTTCGATTAAGCACTTAGCCAAAACTTTTTATCTTGTTTTATCTTTTTTGTTCTAAAGCCAAATCAAAAGATTTGGCGGACTTCCTTAAAAGCGCTAAACTTTGGGTTAAGCACCAAAACCCGTATTAACTATAGCCATTGTTGTAGGTAGTTGTTTTTACGTTATATTCCGTCAAAGATTCCACCAATAAATTCTCCAATTCCTTCTAATAATCCGTCAAAAACGTCTCCAAAATCTAACCAAGAAGCGTCAATATCTATATCGGGAATTTCAGTCCAATCCGCAGTGGAAGAAACAGATAATCCACTTAACATTTCAGTTTTCATTTCACCATAATCACAAATTTCTCCTGTTTCTTCGTGATATTTGTCAAAATCCGAATGTGAAGAGAACGTACTCATTCCCCAACACGAGAAATTAAGTCCATCGTACCATTTACTTTTTCTATGAGCCTTTCTTACTTCCTCAGGTTTATAATACTTTTTCTTTCCATTTTCATTAACTAATATTTTTCCTAAATCTGATATGTATTCTTTTTTATTAGTTGGTGCAGGAGCACAAGATTTTCCCATAAATTTAATTTGTATTTTCGTTCTGTTTTAATTACATACAACGGTTCGCGCATAACAAAAGTGGCGACTTAAAATGAGCAAGTTTTTCGGTTAAGGTTTTACTTTTATAAAAATGCACAAAACTCCAGTTTCAGTACAAATCCCGCCATTTTTGTTATGCGCTGTTGTGTGTAGTTTTTTCGTCATCTAAATAAGATTAATTGTCTATCATTAATTCCAAAGTAGTTCTTTTCAAGAGAAACATTATGAATATCAATCTCTAATCTATTTATTATCGGTTGATTCCATTCGTTAGAAAAACAAGTAAACATTTCTACTTCTCCAAAATCACATAACTTTTTAATGTTTTTTATTAGTATTCCAGCGGATTTCTTTTGAAGTAAATAATCTTTATCAATTTCATCATTATCTATCTATTCATTAGAATCAAATATAAACCCATTTGACTCTCCGTAATGCGAAATCAAATAGTAAATATTATTCTTAGAAAGTTTATCATTTAAACCTAACCACATTTTTTCACTTACATCAATTAATTCAAGTGAGAAAAGTTCATCGAATTCGCTTTTCAGTTTTTTAATTGCATCAAAATCGGTTGATAAGAAAGCATTATAAGACATTTTTTTTTTGCTATGTTTTAATCTTTAAAGTATCATTTTTCTGGGCGGTTCGAAACTACAGCCAACGGTCTCGGCTATAGTTAGTACGGGATTAAAAGAAAATAAATTTTCGATTAAGCACTTAGCCAAAACTTTTTATTTTGTTTTATCTTTTTATTTCTAAAGCCAAATCAAAAGATTTGGCGGACTTGGTTTAAAACTCCAAACTTTGGGTTAAGCACCAAAACCCGTATTAATTATAGCCATTGTTGGCAATAGTATTTATTATTCTTAATTTCTCTTCAGAATACTATTTTTTAGATATATTGTTAGTTATCGATTTTTTATAAACTCTAAAGTGAAATTCAAAACACTATCATAGTCATTCAATTCTTGACCAATTGTATTTCTTATCCAATAATCCGGTTTAATACCGTGACTATCATTTTTATAATCTACGTTCATTTCCCAAACAACCAGAGGTATTTTTACCTTTTGTTTAGTGTAAGGTAAAGTAATAATATAAGATATTCCACTTGTATTCTGAACCTTATTTCCACCTACTTCTTCTCCTATAAAAATTACATTTCTATTGTTCTTTAAAAAAGAGGTAAATTCGCCTGTGGCAGAAAACGATTTACCATTTATAAGTATATAAAGTTTTCCTTTAAAGTTATCTTTTTTTGGTGAAAAGACATCCATTCCTTCAATCTTTCGCAGGCTGTAATGATTATCCATTGTTTTTTTTAACTTAAGCCAGCTAAATGCATTTAGCCAAAACACACCCTGATTACTATAATACTTTTTGTCTTTAATCTTCTTAGTAATTGTATAAACATCTTTATACATAACAAACTCTTTATCTAACAGATAAGACAAAAGCTCTTGAGTAGGAAGAGCATCACCTCCACTATTATCTCTAACATCAATAATTAAATGTTCAATTGTATTATGTTTAATTTTTTTAAATGATTCTTCTAAAAAACTTAGATAGTTTTCTTTTTCTAATTTTCTTTCTGAAAAAGTAGAAAATGTTAAAATACCTACCTTATTGTTTATTTCAAAACTCAAAGGTTTTTGTTTTTTACTCTTTTCGTAAGCATTAACTACTTCATCATTCAATAATGTGCTTTTTAATTCAATTTGAACATTTTTATTATCCTTACTTATAGTAATTGTATGATTAGATTTTGAGCCATAAATTAATGCGTAGTCTAATCCAAATAATGAAGATAAATTTTCATTTGGAAAAGTTAAATTATCACCATCTCTTGTATAATTTTTGAGTAGTGAATTATATATTTCTCCTATTGGTTGCTTATCAATTTTTAAAATCTGTAATCCTAATAAATCCTCATACCCTTTTGCAAAAAAATCACCTACATAAAATGAATCTTTATATTTATATAGTTGTATTGGAAGTAACTTGAAATCTTTTTTAAGTTTTGGATATGGGATGTCCGTATGTCCGTTTTTAATAACGCTATTTAATGGAGTTAATAGTCTATAAAACTCAAAGGTTCCCATAGAATCTTTCAAGTTTTTCTGAGTTTGTATAAACCAATCATCTATTATCTTCTTTGAAGAATAAGTATATAAACCTCCGTGGTTTTTTTCTAGATTCGATTTTAAAATAGCTAAGTCTTTTTCTAGGTATATTTTGCTGATTTTATCTTGAGAATATCCTACTTGAAAGAATAAAATAGAAAATAGCGTAATAAAAATTGTTTGCGCAAAAAAAGG
This sequence comes from Psychroflexus torquis ATCC 700755, assembly GCF_000153485.2. NCBI lineage: Bacteria > Pseudomonadati > Bacteroidota > Flavobacteriia > Flavobacteriales > Flavobacteriaceae > Psychroflexus > Psychroflexus torquis. The sequence continues at coordinate 3,471,780 of NC_018721.1, forward strand.
TATGTTAGTTCTGATCATACTGATTAAGTGTTATTGATTATTAATATTTGTAATTTTATATTGATTTTACACTGTAGAAATTATGAACGTTATTAAGGAAAAAGGATTCTAAAGTTTGAAATCAAGTAGTTTTACTGAATGCAAAAATAGACCAGAATGTCTAATGTTTAGTTTCGATTTGTTAGCATTGAAGAAATTGGTACTTATTTATTTTTATTCTTGTAGGCTCGTGGAGTTATTCCTGTGAATTTTTTTAATACTTTGTGAAATGTTGTATTTGAAGAAAACCCAGCTTCAAGACCTATTGATTCAATATTGTATTTATCGAAGGTATTATCGTGTAACATTTTTTTTGCTTCTTCAACTCTATATTGATTTACATAGCTTGAAAAATTATCTTCGGTATTTGAATTAATAATTTGAGATAAATATCCTGCGCTAATACCTAATCTTTCAGCAGTAGATTCTCTAGTAACATTTGGGTTTCTATATTCATATTCTTCTTTAAATAGACTTTCGAATTTTTCAAAAATAGTATTAGAAGAATTAGGAGTTTTAGATATGTTTAGTTCTTGAGTTTTTAATATTTGTTTTATCTCATTTGCTTCAGCATATAATTTTCGGTTGTAAATTGTATAATAAGATACCCAGTAAAGAAAAAAAGAAATTCCAATAAATAGTATGATTGTATAATAGCTTGCTTTTTTAGTTACTAAAATACCTTCAGTAAAATCGAGAAGAATCCAAAGACCAATTAGTGAGCTTAATATAAAATGCAATTGCCATAACCAATTTTTCGACTTTTGAGAATCAGAATTTTTTAAGATAAAATATAGGTAGGTCATTAAAAAAAAATATAAATGTAGACCAGCTTACTTTCAAGAACAAATAAGCTAAATTTTATACGAGAAAAAATTTCGTTTGTAAAAATGAAAATATCAAAATCTCTCTCTAGATTATGAATGGAATTTAAGAGTAGTGATGCAATAAAGGGTAAATACAGTAATTTAAGTTCATTATATGTATTAAGATTATGGTTGATGCTTTTTATAACAAAAAGGAAAATAAAAACGGGAGTAAGAAATACCCATTCTATATTGTCAATTATTCTTAATTTTTTATTCTCTTCATAAATACCTACTTCTGCAAGTAGTCTATTGAGCATTAATAGAGAAATAGTTAAAATTGCATATCCTAAATAGGGCTTGCTGATTTACTCAAGCTTATTTTAGTTCAAGAGGTATGTAATTTTGAATAAAAAAGGGTTTAGTGACATCAGTATTATAGAAACACCCTTTTATTTTGGGATTTAGCTTAGCGTATATCCAATTTTCAAATAAGGCACAAAAAATAGCATATTTATCTGCTATTTTTGATAAGTTTATTAAGTTCATTATGAAGAAAATGGCACTAATCCAGCTTTCTGATGTGTCTTTCCTTTTAGCTTTTATTTTGCTAAGTCCGTATGCGTTTTTTGCTTGTCCAAACTTTCCTTCTATTAGGTTTCTTTGGTTTCGCTCTTTTTTGAGTTTTCGCTTTTGATAGGCAGAAAGTTCTTGTTTTGGCGGTCTCCCTAATGGTTTTCCTACAATTCTAATCCCTTTTTCTTTGAGCCATTTTCTGTTCTCTCTGTTAAGGTATATTTGGTCTGCCAGTAGTAATTCTGGGTAGTGACCAAAGGTGATTCTGTAGGATTCTACTTGTAATACTAAATCTTTAGATTCATTAAATTGATCCCAACTTATATGTTCTACTCTACTCATTCCATCTATCTCACTAGCACTAATCTTTGCTCCAAATTCTGTCGATACTTTATCCTTTCCTCTTGGGATAGGGCGAACGTAAGGTTGATAAATATTGACTATTCTATTTTTTACACTATTAACTTTTTCGTGATACATATAGTTTTGTTGTTCATAGATGAGTTGAAGCACCCAGTAAATCTTTTGGTCCCGTTTTGGTAAAGGGAATTTACAGGGATAAGCAGTTCTAAGATCTGTAAACATGCCAGGCAAGTGTTCCTCCTTTTTTTGATCTTCTATTTGGTCTAACAGTTTTTCAATATAAGATAGGTTACGCCTGGTATATCCTAGTTGTTTTCGAATGAACTTGTTTATTTGTTTGGTTGTCTTTCTGCGTTTTTTAGAAAATACAAGATATTCTGTTCTTGCTACTCGACGGTAATCTCGAGGTTTATTAACTCCTTGGGTTTGCTCGTAAAGCAAATCTATAATTCGCTCACTTTCTTTGCGTGCTGTATTAAGCAGACCAGCATCGGTAGGGAACACTATTCTTTGATCAGCCACACTAGCATCAATCTTTAGTTTGCCTTTGTGTTTACTATCAGAGGCAGATTGATTAGGGGCCTCTTCCTCGGTGTTCTTTTGAATATTCCTTGCCCTTTTTGGCTTCAAGCTATCTGCTTTTTCAATGATTAGAGTATTCCAAGAGTCAAAATTTACTGCCCCCATTCGTTTACGAATAGCTACAAGTACAGTGGGGTGAAAAGGGGGTTTGGTTTGAAAACACTTTAATCCACAGAAATATTGCAAGTAGATGTTTTCGCTAATCATCGCAACGGTCTCTCTATCGTTTAGCCCTATCTTATGCTTTACAATAATTGCACCTATAACCATGCGGACATCAATACTCTCTCTACCATTACGTGCATTGAGTTTATTGGAATATACCTTTGCCAAAGCATCCCAAGGGATGAGTTGTGCTAATTTTACCCAGCGATTATCAGATAACAATTCTTGTTCGAAGGGATGTGAAAACTCGGATAAACTTAACTGATTAGAAGGCGTATATTTTATCATAACTGCATAGGTTTATGAGTAAAAGATACGAAAAACCATGCAATTACGCAAGAAAAAAACGTGTATTTTCATGCGTAAAACACTGATGCTTAATTTAATAGATGATAATTATAAGAAAATCAGCAAGCCCTAAATATTTATTTGTAATGCTTTTTAATGAGGGTCTAAATAATATTGCTAGTCCAAGGAAAAATCCTAGAGCAACATTTATGGTAAAAAGAAACATTAGAAGTTTCATTTAACTTTTATATGATTTGAAGTTTATATTATTGCCAACGATTGAGCTATGTATAGTGGCCCTTCGGGGGCATTATACATAGGTCCTGTTGTATGTAGTTTTCTTTTATCCCTGATTAATTTAATTTTACTTTCTAAAATTAAGGATAAAATGAAAACCTAGTTTAAGATACCAAAGATATATACGAGATTGTTTTTCAAGATTCCCTCAGACCATGTTTTTTAGGTATGGCTAACAAACGTTGACTGGGGAAGCGTATATCCGTTGCTGATTATTGTTATAAATTCCAATAAACTTGACTTTGTCAAAAATTTTACCGTCCTTTATATAAGTAGTTTTAACTTGTCAAAGTTTTGAGAGCGAGCTCTCAACGCAGAAAGCAAAACTACTTGAGGAAAAGCCCTTCCTAAAGTCAGTCCTTATCCAACAATAATCAGCATCTCCGCTCTGTTTTGTCCCACAACTCACGTAACCCTTGAAAAACAACACCTCACGGTATCTTAAATTACATAGAACGTATGGATAACACAACAAGTTGTGTTATCTCCATTTTATTCACAATTTAAATTTAGTGATTTTATTACTGTCTTAACATTAAAACTAGGCTTTAATAAACGGTGAAAACTTGGAGGTAATTAATTTGCCTCTTAAATCACAATAGTAAAGTATACTCTATTATAAATCTTTAAAAAATAACCTCCAAACACCTACTAAAATACCGTTTTATAGCTGCTAGCAGGCAAATTAATAGCTGATTAATGGCTTCAAATTGCTCTACAATCACCTTGGATTAGAAGACTATTAGATTTGCAAACCTGCTTGTCTCAACGCTGGTTATCAAGTTAAAAATTTCCGTTTTACCTAGATAGTTAGAAGAGGAACACAATAAAAAACTCAAATCACAGATATAAATAAATCTCTGAGCCTAGACTACTAGTGTTTCAAATTAAAGTAGAAAAGAGTTGTTTTTTACCTCCATTCTTTTTTGCCTGCTGGCTTTATTCAGATTTCCATTTAATGTAAACTTATAACTTTCGCCATTTTCCAATCCCCATTTTCATTATGCCACATTGTAATAAATTTACTTGGTATTGATTTAGCATTAGGTTCTTGGTTATTATGAAATTTATGAAATCCTATTTGTACTGCACCATAATTATTAATTGGATAAACTTCAAGACTTCCATCTACCAGTTCTCTAGTAACTTTCCCGCAAATATTCCGTTTCGTTCCTTCAATAATTTCTTTTTTGGATGTCATTAAACCTCCTTTATCGTGAAAAAACTCAATATTATCAGAGTAAATTAAAGCCTGCTTTTCTAAATCACAGTTGTTATATGCATCAAAAAACTCTTTATCCATTGCTTTTATTTCATCAAATATTTTTTTGTCAACAGGAGCATATTCTCTTTTTTGAGTTGATTTTTTTTCAGCTTCTGTTACACACGAAATAAATGATATTATCAGAAATAGAATGGTTAACATTTTAATTGATTCTTTCATATTCGTTTATTATTAGTTTTAGAGGCCGTTTTGCACTTGCAGGTAACGGACTTAGATATGTTTTAGTTGAGTTTTAAAAGGTAAAGACTTTTTAAGTTAGTACTAACAGAAATATTTACTTTTTGATTTGACTTCTTCACCTTAAAAGCCAAATTTAAAAATTTTGCGGATTCGAAAACTTTCCCAAAACTATGGATTTGGTTTCAAACATAGCTATGAGATATAAGCGTTTTTAGCTGCTGGACTTCATTCCGATTTCTTCATCTTTATGATTATGACACTATCATATTTATCAGATGTATATTTCGCGATTTCCTGTTCGTCTTTGATTACAGTCACAGTTTCTATTTCGTCTGTATTTATTTTTTCGAGTTCCGCTTCAGTTATCGGTTTTTCATTTAGTAAAATGAGCACTTTACTGTCAGAAATACTTTTTGCAGCTCTTTCTTGAAATGGTTTTGTTTCAATTAATAAAACTCCGCCGGATTCAAGTCATAAATGCAACTTCTGGGTTAAATAATAATTGATCCATTACAAATATAGGATTTTCATAATTGAACCTTTTTCTAGGTCTTAGATTTAATTTCTCTTGTATCTGTTTTACTTGGTAATCAGTGATTTTTGTAAAGTCTGTTTTTTTAGGTAAATATTGTCTTATCAGTCCGTTTAGGTTTTCGTTTGAACCCCGTTCCCAGGAGTGATAAGGTCTTGCAAAATAATAATCTATATTTAGCTCTTGCGCTACCACAAGGTGGTCTGCAAACTCTTTTCCATTATCCGCTGTAATAGTTTTCAAATAAGGTTTCCAATCCTCTAATAAATCTATGATTGCTAAGCCTACCCCTTTGGATTCTTTAGAAGGAACTTTTTTCATTTTAAGCATTCCAGAGCTTCTATCATTAATTGTTAGAATAGCTTGATTGTGATTTTTACCTATTATCAAATCCACTTCAAGATCTCCAAAGCGATCTCTGAGCTCCACTTTACTAGGTCGTTTTTCTATACTTACCCTGTCTTTTATAATACCCCTAGAATCCTTTGCTGCGCCTCTTTTACGATAACGCCTGCCTTGATGTCTTAGATGCTTATGTAGGGTTCCTTTATGTTTTTTATCATTCCAGATATGTTGATAAAGTGTTTCAACACTTACACTAGGTTCTTGGTGTTTCTTTAATATCCCTACTACCTGTTCTGGACTATAATCTAACTTTAAAAGCCTTTCTGAAGCTGTTTTTATTTCATTTGTAAAACAAATCTGTTTAGGTTTTGTTTTATGTCTCTCGCGACACTTTTTCACAGCTAATTCATAGCGATATTCACCGCTTCTTTGATCCTTATTACGCTTTAGCTCTCGACTAATTACTGACTTGTCTTTGTCTATACTTTCTGCAATAGCTCTATGGTTATAGCCTTCTTTGCGCATTACAGATATTGTATATCTTTGTTCTTTGGTAAGGTGACTCATTGCAACTTCTTTTTTGGCGATTTGATGCTGTAAAAATAACCTTTCCATCAAAACAAGAAAGAGGAATATTTTCCTCTTTCTTGTTTTGAAAAAGTAGCTATAATAATCAAATCTAAAAGTTGCATTTATTAGTTGAATTCAAGTCCATTTAAACTTTGCTTTCCATAAATTCCCTCCATTTGAGGATTGTCCATTGCGATTATACTAAATTCTATAATATCGGATTTATAGAAATTCAATTTATCTAATTGGTCGTCTTTTAAAACTCTTTCATTGATTACAATAACAGGGTTTTTTTTTAACTTTTTTTCTGTGATAGATTTCTCTATAAAATCTGCTATCATATTTTTATCCGAATTTTCGTCGGCAAGCAAATAATCTTGGGTAAATCCGTTGAATGTTAAAAATCCAAATATGATTAAAAATAAGTTCCTCATTTTGTTTTGGTTACGATTTTTTGCATTCCGGCAAAGGTTAATCTATGGTGCGTTTGCATCCCGCAGGGTCCATATGCATTATACATAGTGTTGTGTGATCGTTTTTATATTCTATTCTACTTTGGATGGATTAGTTCTAAAGACATACCCAAATAATATTGCAAAAGTAATATATACGACTGTGAGTGAAATAACGATTTCTACATGCATTTGGATTTCCAAAATAATTTTAATCAATGCAAGTGCACCAACTCCAAAATTCATAAAATTTCCAACGGCTATGGGCTTATTGTATATTCCACCAATTGAAGCTCCTTTTGCCATCCAATTTAATATTGCGAATCCTAAGTAAAGTGCACCTAAGAGTTGGAAAGATAGAGTTGATATCGGGTTTGGAGTAGTCGAAATACTGGAGATGATTTCACCTGGTAGAAACGTTAAAACGATCCCTGACATGCCTAGAAAGACAGTGCTTGCTATCATTAATATTTTTGTATTCATTTTATTTTTATTATTAAGTTAATTATGTGATTGTGCTTATTCATAAAATGCTTTATAGCCCATTAGTTTGGCAAATGGAGCAAGTAGTTTAAAAGTAATTTTTTGGAGCTTCCAATTTGGATGTGCCAATCTTATTTCATTTTTAAAATTGAGTAATATCAGTGCCGTTCTAAAGACATTAGGAGTTCCCCTTTTATTCAATTTATTCTCTCTTTCTAAAACAAAGAATGTTTCAAATAAACTGTCCGTTTTAAGAGCAGGAAAGAACTCCTGAATATAATGTGCATCTGCCTGATCAGCATTATAAAAAGAATGAGGGATGTTTTTAGGAATAGAAATCACATCTCCAACAGAGGCCAAATGTTCCTTGCCATCTGTAGTAAACAAAAGTTGACCCTTTGAAACTGTAAACCTATTTTCCTGATAGGGATGAACATGTGATTTCTCTTTTTGAGAGCTAGCTGGGCTCACACAATCAATCTTTAATTGCGTGCCGTTTGTTTCAGCCCATGTTTCTAAAAATGTCATTTTTTGACCAGTTCGAGCATTTACAATCGTATCTCCTTTTTTTATCATGGCTTTAGGTTTAATTGATTGTATCTAATTTGTATTTTCCGATGTAAGGGAGCACATCACCACCAATATACAAGTAGCCATTAAACTCTTTAACAGCTCCTGCTTCTGGCAAAACAACTCCTTCTCTATCAAAGAGTGTTTCTAAGATTTCACCATCCGTTGAAATGTTCATAACCATTCCAAAAGGTTCGGCTTTGGGTTGTACGAATTCCGGTAACCCGTAAACGAATTTTTTCATTCCTGTTTTGGGATGTATTTCGTCCAAAGCCTTGTTTCTTTTTGTTGAAAATCCCAACCAATAAGTTCCGTCCTCTCTAATTGAAATTCCATTGGGAAAACCGTGAAGGTTGTCCATGAATACTTCTGTTAGGCCTGCATTTTCACCAGAGATCCAATATTTTAAGACTCTGTATTTTGTTGTTTCTACCATCAAAAGGTGGGTTTGATCTTTTGAGACTACGACACCATTGCCAAAATAGACGCCATCAATAAGCGTTTTTACTTCTTTTGTTGCAGGATTGTAGCTGTGCAACCCCCCAAGGGGTCTCATTTCCATGATAATCTTTCGGCCATATTTGATAGAATATGCTGAGGTTTCTGAAGTATTACTGAAATAAATCATCCCATTATCGGCAATATCCAATCCATTCGGAATAAGAAATGGTCTTCCGTGTTCATCAGTTGCGGCCAACACAGTGACATTCTTTGTCGGACTTATGCTTATTAACCCTTGTTTGTGGCTTAAGGCAATGACGTTGCTTTCTTTATCGAAATGCAATCCAGCTACCCATGAACCTGAATTATAAAACTCTTCAACTTTTCCTAAAGGATCTACTTTTAAAATTCGTCCATCACTAAAATCCGCATTATGCACACCTGTGTATATATTCCCTAGGGAATCGAACAGGATATCCTCAGGTCCATACCAATTGTCGATTTCGATTTTTTTACTTGTTGCGAGTTTGTCATTTAATTGTGTTGCGCCCTCAAAAGAAGGAATTGTTTTTGGTTGATAAGCCAATGGCTTTATGTCACAAGAACTAAGCAGTAATCCAGATAGAATTAATACCACAGAAATCATTTTTACTTTTTTCATCACTTTGTTTTTATTATTATGCTACAAAGCAACGACCGTAAAAGAGGGAATCCCTTTACATATGTAAAGAAATGAATTGGGGGATTATTTGGATGCGAACTGTTTTCTGATTCGACTTAATTGAGTGGCAGATATGCCTAAATAGGAAGCGATATGAAATTGAGAAATGAGTTGTTCGAGAGTTGGGAATTCTTTTTGAAAAAGGATATACCGTTGAGAAGCATCAAGCAATACAATTTCAATTTCTTTCTTTTCTTTTTCTAAAAAATAATACTCTGCTATTTTCCTTGCGAATCTTTCCAAATCTGAACATTCGTCAAAAAGAGCTGTCAATGTTTTGTAATCACAGGTATAAATTACACAGTCTGTTAGAGCCTGTTGCGCAATGAGGTTTTTATTTCCTGTTAGCAAAGAGGTATAAGCACCGATTATACTTTGCCCAACAAAGAATTGTTTGTTGTAATCTTTGCCTTCCTGATTTATGAAAAAAGCTCTAACAACACCTGTTTTAAGAAAAGCTATTTGCCGAGCGGTTTTATTTTCTTGAGCGAAGTATTCGTTCTTTAGAAGTTTACCCTCCTTAAAAAATGGAATTATTTTATCCCATGTTGATTCATTAAGCTTGGAAATTGCATTGAAATAATCCTTTAGTTCGTTCATAAATTAGTGGCATTCACTTGGCAGGTTGTATGACTCAAAACGTCAACTGTATGATTAGCATGAGAATTAAAAAGCAATAAACTTTCAATTTAGCACTTAGCCAAGTCAAATATTTTTATAATTATTTTTCTTTCTTCGTTATTAAAATTTTGGTTTGGCAGTTTTCAATTGAAACTTCCAACTTGCCGCCAAAAAAACCCCTATGTTTTTTAGCCATTGTTGGCAAATCGTTCTTTTTAGTATCGGTCGTCATAATTACCATCTAAAATAGCTTTCCAATATTTTTCATCTTTATAACCTTTTATTTGTTTCTTCCAACCTTTGACCTTGTAATTCGGAATGGTTGTTTCTAAATCTAATTGACCTTTTTCAATCAATTTGTCGATAAGCTTTTTTAAATATGGGTTTGCAAGTCGCATATCTTCATTATCTCTTGTAGAAAATCGTCTAGTAAGTAAATATTCTAATGTGTTTTTATTCTGCCCATAATCAAAAATCAACATATCTAGAATTTGATGTTGATTATAATACATATCTTCTACGGTTTGTTTTTGTAGCTTACGATAGCGCCAAGTACTCCCTAAATAATTAGCCTGCCCAACAATAGAAGCCCGAGCCAATAAGCGTCTGCGATGAGTTCTATAGATGGAGTCTCCGCCAGATACTGTGTGTTCAGAATCTAATAGCGTTCTCATTAATTTGGCGTCACAGCGGTCAATTGCAAATTTGGTGAGGTTTTGAGATTCATATTGGTAGAAAGATATATCCCTATATGCTTTAAAGGCAGATGCTTTATTAAAATTTTTTTCTCCTAAGACGGATTCCTTCATCATAGATAGTGTAGGAAATTTTATGAAATTAAAATCAATATCATTCACATTATAATTTACAATGGACTCTCCAATCCACTCTTTCACGAATATGTCTAAATCTTCATTCATTAGGTTAACCCCATTGTTTAAAAGAACAAGATCTAGAGACAAGTACCGATAAACATATTTATTGTTTTTATATAAAATATCTTTACTGAACTGTCTGTATAGTTCAGTTCTATTTTCTTTTACCCACTTGGAATAGAATTCCTTATTACTTTCGTAAATAGTAAAAAACACATCTTTATTCTTTGAATAAAATAATATTTCAAATGTTTTTCGTTTTGACTTTGTACTTCTTAGTGAATGATAAATATTCATTGCTTCAATGGTGTCATTTGCATCAGCAGAACCTAATAATTCTCGAACCTTTATTGCGTCAGAATTTTCAAAAGTATACTTAGATTGCCCTCCTTTTAATTTGGATATTTTCTTAAAACTATAAATAGACACAGATTCTTCAGCTATATCTAATGGACTTTTTGAATCAATCGTAAAATTAACTCCAAAGCCCATTTCAGAAAATCGTTCAACTGTATTGGGAGCATCTAACATTGCTGATGTCATAATTACTTCACGTACTTTTTTAGTAATTATCGTTTCTGTTTTTCCTTCTAAATCACTATTTAAGAAAGCTTGTACAACATTGGGTTGATCTACTTTAATCGCATAAACAATAGGTGCATCACCATCAATACTAACCGCATGATGAAGTCCCGCACTCACGATATTCTCGATTAACTTTTGATTATTTTCTTTAATAGCTTCCTTAAATCTTGTTTCTAAACTTAATTTTATGATTAAAAATTCAGAAGATTTATCATCGTCAAAATAAGATGGAGCTTTTGATTTAGCGGTTAAAAAACTAGAATAGGCAACTAAAGGGTTGTTTACTCCAGCATAATGTCCCATTAAATAATAATATGCTGTTTTTGGATTTTCCGTTGCTGCCAATCCCGTAAATTTCATAGCCCCTTGCTGAAATACTTCTCTACCTGTCTTCAGGTATAATTGATATTTTCGCTTCGCTGTTTGAATGTATTGAATGTCTTTAGCTATTAAATTATTTGACATTCCTACAACTTTGGTTGGAGTAGGGCAGTTGTTCTTTGTCCATGATGTACTTGAATAATCAAAATTATTGGTCATAGACTCTTTAAAACAATTGTGATGTTCAACAAATTTCAATAAATACTCTTCCTCTTCTTTTGTAAAAGCATACGCTGCTCTTTGATAATACTGGTTTATGGCATTGTCATTAAGTTCCATTGCTTTCCAGTAAAAGTTACTCATTTGGTTTGCAGCTTCATTAACTAATTGTTGTCTATAGGCTTGGGCTCTGCGCCTTGCATCACGTTTTGCTTCTCCTTGGTCTATCAAAGACAAAGCACTAAATAAGGCGCCTTCATGATTCCCTGTACTTAAATCAGTTAATGTTGAGTTCAAAGTATTTGTAACTTGATTCAAATTATCTGCTTTGTTTTGCAATTGTAATTCAGAAATAGCTTGCATGTTATTATTAAACTCCTGCAAAAGTGCTTCCGGTGATGAAGCTTGATTTAATTGACTATAACTTTTGACTTGGTTAGCGAATGCCTTGGCTATTTCAATCCCTTGTGTTTGGAAGGCCATGGCATTGCTATAGTTTGCAAGACTTTGTTTTAGTTTTTGGGAGGTGCTATTTGATGCGCTAACAGAACCATTTGATGATTGATTCATTCTATTTTTTTTACAATCAGCAACAGCTACCCTTGGAACACTCCCGTAAGCCGAGAAATCACTGTCAATAATTCCTTTAGTAGTATTCATAGCTTGGACTAATTTAGGGAATTCAGCATCAGTTAGATTATCAGGGTTATCACATTGGCATTTATACGCTTGCCAAGCAGCTAATTGTGACCAAGCTTGGATTTTCTTGCCACTACTAACTCTCTCAGTAGGTGTCCAAGAATTTGCTGCTTGAATTTTAGATACATAATTTTGAGCCTCTGGACATTGTTGAGCCTTCGTTTTAAAAAAGGAGAGTACTATAAAAATGGAAAATAGTAGTTTGATTCGTTTGTTCATAGTTTATTTTTAATGTTATTCACATAATAAATTTAGCTATTTTTTTATTATCATAAAAATTTTAACATTAAATACAGACTTTAATAAACGGTGAAATCTTGTATATAATTAATCTACCTCTTAAATCACAACAATAAAGTACTCTCTTTCTCTCTATTCTAAATGCTTAAAAATAACCTAGTAACATTTATAGACATGTTGAGTTATATCTACTAACAGGCAAATCAAAAGCTGATTAATAGCCTTCAATGGCTTATCAATCACATTGGTTTAGAAGACGAACGAGTTTGCAAAAACCATTGGTTTCAACGTTGGTTATGAAGTTGAAGGTTTCTTTTTTTTCCTAGATAGGTAGAAGAATAAACAATAAAATAATCTCCCTAAAAAACCCCTTATTTAGATAAGCAAATGAATAAAGAGGGATGCAAAGCTCTCTAAAAATAAGCTTCTCCTCATCCAAGGTTCTTGCCAACTCATAGAATTCCCCCTTACCAGCAATCCCGGATCAGTCAATAAATCATATAGTGGACTCCATTGAGCCTGCCTGTCGTGCCTTGGCAGGCAGGCCTGTCGAAGTGTTGGCTTATCGGCACCCCATATGCTTGGTCATTGTGGCTGGTATTTTATATACTTTCTTCCATTAGTCTTTTGGAAAGTTCCTCTTTTTTATTATCATCAATAGAGTCACATAATTGAATGTATTGATATATAATATTTTTATTATTTAAACACATCTTTATTAATCTACCACTAGATAAAGAAGTAATTCCCTCATTTTCAATATTCGAAATAGTGTTTTTACTAAAACCTAATACAATACTAAATGTAGATGCAGGAATTCTATATCTAGTCCTAAAACTAATTATTTCACTTGGTGCAGCCGCTCCTTTTGCAATAAGATAAGCATTTTTGAGTGCTTTCATATTGCGGTCTATTTGATTTTTAGTATAATATTTGACCTTTTTGGTTTTATTGATTTTACCAGTATCCTCATTTACTTCACAATCTAAATAATACACTTCAGTATATTCTAGTTTTATTCCTTTAAATGTTTTCTCAATAGAATTATATAGTTCACTAGTAGGCTTATTTCCTCTTGTTAATACTTTTTTAGCTTCCATAATATTAGTTTTTAAAGGGTTGAGTCATTGGATAGTTAGGTACGTGATTCGAAAAAAGTAATATCTGTAACCCTTTGGCTTCCAGTCCGTAATTTAAATAAATCTCCACAGTATCCTCTCCTACAGATGTACGAAATGCACACACGTTAAAATCAGCTCTTCCTTACGGGTCAATTCCTCTGTAATAATTATCTGTTGTTAAATCCATAACTGCAGACTCAATATCAGTAGCATCAATATCGAATTCAAGCACTAAATCTCCCGATTCAGAACTTGCTTTTCCAGTAAAGGTTATATCAACACCATGCGAAATTCTTTTCTTGGTTTCATCGATAAATTCTTGTATTACTGCCATATTATCAACAGTGTATGTTGATTCTGTCATAGAACCTCAATTAACCCATTTAATTTTGAAACAAATATACAAAAATCATTCTGTATTCCCAATTATTGGGAATACTTAATGATTTTTAAATGTGGTTTATTTAAAAGGAAAGTATTTAGCGAATGGGAGTCATTTGGGTAATGTGGTACAATGTCAGCCTTAAAATATTGGTTCTTTAATACAATAATTCTTCGGCCACAATTTTTAGGGCATGCTAGGGCTGTTTTTTTACAAAGATTGGAAGACTATTAGGTTTGCAAAACCCATTGATCTCACCGTTGGTTATGAACTTTAAAGTTTCTGATTTACCTAGACTACTAGGGTCTCAAAGTTAATGGAAAAGAGACTTGTTTTTTACCTCCATTCTTTGTTGAGCATAGTTATTTTAATCCACATAAACCTCAGTAGCTTTTCCTAACTCAATTCCATTGGCAATAAATGTTATTTTCTTTTTTGATTTAGGAACTTGAATAATTAAAAAATACGATAGTTCTTTGTCATCATTCTCAATATTTGAATTCACGAAATTATACTCAATCAGAAGTTTTTCATCATCCTCTTTAATTCCAACTAATTCAATTTTGTCCAATCCTTTTTTGCTTTTGTCTGTTTTAAAAATCTCAATCAGCATTTTCTTTTTGTAAAGTTTTTTTTCATTCAAATTATATTTTTCTAAGAAATTAGGTGGTAAATAGTCTTTGTTAAAATATTTATTAAAACAGATGATTTGTAGTTCAGGAATAGGTGAGTCAGTTCCTTCAGCTATTATTTTGTATTCAACCTGAATTAACTTTTCATCCTGAGAAAATACTTTTTCTGATGAGATAAGTCCGATGATAAAGCATATCATTATTATTTTATTTTTCATTCGATTTCAGTTTTTTTTTAATTATGTCCAACCATATGTATAAAATAACAAGTTGTGATACCCCTATTTTAGTGTTAGTATAAATTTAGTGATTTTTTTATGGTCTAAAAGCCTTAACATTAAAAATAGGCTTTAATAAATCGTAAAATCTCGGAGGTGATTATTCTAACTCTTAAATCACAACTGTAAAGTACTCATTAATTATAAATGCTTAAAAAATAACCTCCAAACCCCTATTAAAATTCTGTTTTATAGATACTAATAGGCAAATCATTAGTTGATTAATGGCCTCCAACGGCTTTACAATCACTTTGGATTAGAAGACTATTAGGTTTGCAAAAACCTGTTGATTATAAAGTTGGAAGTTTATTTGTTGTCTAAATAATTAGAGAAAAAACAACAAAAGGATCACAAATGAGAATCCATGAGCCTAGACTACTAGTGTTTCAAATTAAAGTAGAAAAGAGTTATTTTTACTTCAGTTGTTCGTTGTGTTCAATATTTATTTAATTCCTAAGCAGTATTTATCTACCCAATTAGGTATTCTATCACTTTGATAAGTAACAGTTTTAGCTTTGTGAATGTCAAGAATTAATCTAGATTTACTTTCACTATTATCAAAAATAAAAGTTCTATACGTTGATTTTATAGCATCTTGCAACATTTCTAAACTTCTATAGTATCTTTCTTCTATTTTAATAGGTGGAACTGGGTGGCCACCATTCAGAACTCTTTCAATTACACGAGATTTATTAATTTCAACACTTTCGGTAGATATAAAATAAAGATAGTTCTTGTAATTTTTCTGTTTTGAGAATTTTAAAGTCTCTATTTTAGAAGGGTGAGACATTACTGTTTCAAATGAAAGTTTTTGTCCTGATTTAATTAGTTCTTGTCGTAAAAAATCAGTTAAAATTGACGCCTCATAAGAATGAGTTCGTGAATTATGATTTAGAATTAGACCATCTTCAAAAGTTAAGTCAATTTTATATCCATCATTTTCTGCTTTTCTAAATAAAGTATGAGAAGAAATGAAGTCATTAAATTTAGATCCAACTTCTGCAGAAAGATTGAAGTCAGAAATACTAATTGAATTTTTCTTTTTGAGTTTTTTCTCTATTTCATCTGCGTTTAAATAAATCCCCAAATCCAAATCGTATTCGATTTTAATTTCATTAAAAACAGTGGTTTTTCCTGAACCATTTGGTCCAGCGAACATTCTTAATCTTTTATTTGGCATTTATTTCTAATCTAAATATTTAAAGAGAAGTGGTTTTTCCAACAACAACTCGTCTTTCTTCTATTTTAGAAATTACTTGGTAAGGTTTACCAGATCTTTTTCGAATTAGTTTTCCGTTTTGAACAATGATGACTTCGTTAGCAATTCTTTTTGCTCTTTCAAATCCTTTTTTTGTCCCTTTAGCGGCAATCCAACTTAATAGAGATAAGTCTAGTTTGTCCTCAACAATTCTAAATTCAACGGCAGTTGCCTTTTTAGATTTATCTTTATTTGATAAATACTTTTTATTAATATTTTCTAATCTTACTTTTCCCATTGCTTTTTGAATTATACAATACATGCTAAAATACAAATAATGTGCCAATTTGACAAATTGCATATAACGTGATATTTATGGCCAGTTAAGTGTTTAAAAGTTAAGTTAGTAAGTAAAACATGAATCAGTTAAGTCTGTGAGGGCTTTCGTAAGTAAGCGATTTGCTAATAATTAATTTTATACCATGTGTGTGCCCAGCATGAGCTCCTTTTTATTTACGTTAATATAGTTAATTAATTTAAAGTTTGCAAGTCCCTTATGAGCAAGGGGTGACCCTTCGTTTTTCCAAGGACATGCTCTTTAAAGCACTAGTGAGTTGCAAGGTTGTCGTCTGTGATGACAAAACTGAAAAAAGCGAAACTACAATCCCAAGAGGTATCGGTACCGTACTGCCCCCGTTTAATTAAGGGCAGACCAAACAGAAACTTTGTACGAGGCATAAATAAATGGGTAAGTAATTGCATCATTATATAGCCCCAAAGTTCAAAAAAAAATCTCCTTCAGATGACCAACTAAATAAAAAGGGATGCAAAGCACTCTAAAAACAACCTTCTCCTTTTGTAAGGTTTTTGCCAACTCTTCGAATCCCTCTTTATTTAAAAATCCCTGATCAGTCAACAAATCATGTAGCGGACTCCACTGAGCCTGCCTGTCGTGCCTTGGCAGGCAGGGCTGTCGAAGTGTTGCCTTATCGACACTCCATATGCTTGGTCATTGTGACTGGTATTTTATATACTTTCTTCCATTAGTCTTTTGGAAAGTTCCTCTTTTTTATTATCATCAATAGAGTCACATAATTGAATGTATTGATATATAATATCTTTATTATTTAAACACATCTTTATTAATCTACCACTAGATAAAGAAGTAATCCCCTCATTTTCAATATTTGAAATAGTGTTTTTACTAAAACCTAATACAATACTAAATGTAGATGCAGGGATTCTATATCTAGCCTAAAACTAATTATTTCACTTGGTGCAGCTGCTCCTTTTGCAATAAGATAAGCATTTTTGAGAGCTTTCATATTGCGGTTCATTTGATTTTTAGTATAATATTTGACTTTTTTGGTTTTATTGATTTTACCAGTATCCTCATTTACTTCACAATCTAAATAATACACTTCAGTATATTCTAGTTTTATTCCTTTAAATGTTTTCTCAATAGAATTATATAGTTCACTAGTAAGCTTATTTTCTCTTGTTAATACTTTTTTAGCTTCCATAATATTAGTTTTTAAAGGGTTGAGTCATTGGATAGTTAGGTACGTGATTCGAAAAAAGTAATATCTGTAACCCTTTGGCTTCCAGTCCATACTTTAAATAAATCTCCACAGTATCCTCTCCTACAGATGTACAAAATGCACACACATTAAAATCAGCTCTTCCTGACGGGTCAATTCCTCCGTAATAATTATCTGTTGTTAAATCCATAACTGCAGACTCCATATCAGTAGCATCAATATCGAATTCAAGCACTAAATCTCCCGATTCAGAACCTGCTTTTCCGGTAAAAGTTATATCAACACCCTCCGAAATTCTTTTCTTGGTTTCATCGATGAATTTTTGTACAACTGCTATATTATCAACTGTTTATGTTAATTCTGTCATAGAACCTCAATTAACCCATTTAATTTTGAAACAAATATACAAAAATCATTCTGCATTCCCAACCATTGGGAATACAGAATGATTTTTTAATGTGGTTTATTTAAAAGGAAAGTATTTAGCTAATGGAAGTTATTTGGGTAATTGTGGTAAAATGTTAGCCCTAAAAATAGAAATATTAAAGATAATAATTCTTCGGCCACAATTTTTAGGGCATGCTAGGGCTGTTTTTTCACAAAGATTGGAAGACTATTAGGTTTGCAAAACTCATTGATCTCACCTTTAGTTATCAAGTTAGAAGTTCACTTTTACCATAATAGGTAGAAGGAAAACACAACAAAAAGACTTAGAGTATCACAAATGCAAATCTCTATGTCTAGACTACTAGTGTTTTAAAATTACTGGAGAAAAGAGTTGTTTTTTACCTCAGTTCTTTGTTTTGTGTAGTTTTTATTTATCTACTTTTTACATATTTAAACTTTTTGATCCTTGATGGAAGTTGATTGGTAATAGTCAATTTATTGGATGTTATTGTTGGTTCAATTCTAATCACTTTTGTTGTCTTGTCAATCATGACACTGTGAGTGCTTTTAAATTTAAACATATCAACATGAAGAAGTTTAAATTCATAATCCTTTTTTTCTAATTCAATGATGGCGTATTTACTTGCTCTAAGCTGTCCCATAGGTTTTTCGTCAATCCACATATTTAATCTCGGCGTATTGTCAATTTTGTGTAATCCATCCGCACCATTGTAAATAAGTATCCATCCGTTTCCTAATTTTTCAAGTTCAAGTTCAAGATTAGCTACATTATTCTTTTGATAATCATACTGAGTAGCAATCGGTCTTAATGCACAAGAGTTTAATGCAAATATTGCTAAAGCAATAAACAGTAGATTTGTAATTGTTTTCATTTTTTTTGAGTTTTTAATTTTTTTTTTTCAAATCTATCACTTTTATTATTCAAGTATTTTAATAAATTCATTAGTTTTTTATAGGTTGTTTTTAACTCGCTCATTCCTATTTTACACTACTTCATCATCTGTATTTATTGATAACCCGTTTGTAATTCAAAGTTAATATCTCAGGCACAGCGCAAATTACGTCCAACGTTCTGGCTATGCGCAGTGTCCCGAAGGGCATTGCGAATAGGTGTTGTTGTAGCCAGTTTTTATTCTTTTAAATACTCAATGTTTAAAGTGTTCTTTCTTTGTCCACGCAATATCATATTAACGTGAACATAGCTTTTTCCCAATTTTTCGGAACATAGTTTAGCTGAAGCATAAACTGCACCTGTCAATTTGTTCTTGACCTTTTTCGAAGAAGGATGGTCTTCTTGTGAAATTCCGAACATATAGTTCTTTTCTCCGAGTTTGGTCTGTCTTATTTTCTCCTTGGTCTCTTTGCTTTTTGGTTTTCCAACCATTGATAATGGACCCAATTTTAAAGACTGTTTTACCTTTCCTTTTACAGGTTTTCCAATTCGATTTCTTTGAGCTTTTCGCAGGGCTGCTAACTGCCGTTCATTCTGCCCCCTTGCCTTAGCTACATTGCTTTTGAGTGCTTTTGTTTCTGCACTCTCCTGAATACCTAGATTTGATTCCGCAACAATTCGAACATTGTATGCTGGCTTAAACTTGTCTATAAAAAATTGTTCACGTTGAATTAAGTCATTCCTATCTGCTACCTTTTCTAGGATATTAATTTCAAAGTTTTCTTCACCGTATTTGTTCCATGTTCGTTGTAAGTGGATATGCTTAGAAATATATCTTCTTAACATTGAAAGGTGCTGATTTGTCCTTTTCTGCAGATTGACAGCACTTCCAATATAACAGTCACCGTTTTCTATATTCAGTATTTGATATATTCCGTGCATTTTCTTCTGATTGGCTACAACTTGGGGATAACAAAACTTGTTGTGTTACCCCCATTTTAGTGTTAGTATAAACTTAGTAATTTTTTTCATCGTCCTAAAAGTCTTAACATAAAAAATAGGCTTTAATAAACGGTGAAATCTTGGAGGTAATTAATTTACCTCTTAAATCACAACAACAGAGTACCCTCTCTCTATTATAAATCCTTAAAGAATAACTTCCAAACATCTATTAAAATACTGTTTTATAGATACTAATAGGAAAATCACTAGTTGATTAATGATCTCTAATGGCTTACGAATCACCTCGGATTGGAAGACCAGTGGGTTTGCAAAAACCTTTTGGTTATAAAGTTGAAAGTTTTCGTTTTACCTAGATAGGTAGAAGGGAAACTAAATAAAAGACTCAAAAAATCACAAATGTGAATCTTTGAGTTTAGAATAATAGTATCTTAAAATTAAAGTAGAAAAGAGTTTTTTTTGCCTCAGTACTTTGTTGTGGTGCGTTTTACTTTTAATTTGTATTTTTAAGGCGTAAAAAAAAGTCCCCAAAATAATTCGGGGACTTATATTTAACAAGGAACTTTTCAGATTTTGTAAACCCTATCTTCCGACTGTTTAGGTCTAACTTACCCTGTTCCTCTTAATTTTTCTGTTACAAATATAATGCTCATATTTGTAATTAAAGGTTAGTAGTTATATTATTTACCTATAGTCGTATGCTATTACTATAGTTTTAGCTTATAAATTTCCTGTAGATTTTTGTTCACATTTCTTTTGAGTAATACTCTATTTTGAACAATACTAATTACATATTGACCATCAGCAATTTTAAAATCGTCAACTTCCATAGCAGTAATAACAGTTACTTCATATTTACTTGTGTCAAGAAAATGAATTTCAATTACAACATTTAGCGTTCCATTATCGTGGACATTTTTTAAAACAATCCTCTCTTTTGTTGGTTTTTTCCCTGATTCAAAAAAGTTAATGAATTTAAATTGTGGAAAACGAAGGTAGATATCTAATAAATACTTGAATGCGTTTATTATCAGTTTTTGAACATTTTCCTCACTAATTCCTTCTCTTTTTCCGTTATCATCTCCTTGTAAAAGTCGTTTTTCATAATGCTTATCAATCCACAATTCGACTTCGAATTCAGTATATTTATGCAGAAACTTGGCATTTTCAGAAGCGCAATTTGGTTCAAAATCTGCCTTAATTTCACTTCTAGCGTTTACATTTTTATTAATTCTCGGTCTAATTCCCATATTTTTCTCAAAAATTTAAATTAGTAACTTTAAATTTAATTTTGTAGCTATTTTGACTTAATTTTCGGTTTTAATTGTCTACAACCTACGGGTAACACAACAAGTTGTTTTACCCCATTTTATTGGTGGTTTAAACTTAGCGATTATTTTATCGTCTAAAAGTCTTAACATTAAAAACAGGTTTTAATAAAAGGTGGAATCTCGGAGGTAATTAATCGACCTTTCAAATCAAAATACTTGAGTACTCTCTATTCTAAATGCTTAAAGAATAACCTCCAAACACCTATTAAAATACTGTTTTATATCTACTAACAGGCAAATCAATAGCTGATTAATGGCTTTCAACGGCTTTACAATCACCTTGGATTGGAAGACCAACGGGTTTGGAAAACCTGTTGGTTTCAACGTTGGTTATGAAGTTGAAGGTTTCTTTTTTTTCCTAGATAGGTAGAAGAATTAACAATAAAAAGAAATCACCCTAAAAGGCAACTCCTAAAGATAACCAACTGAATAAAAAGGGATGCAAAGCACTCTAAAAACAACCTTCTCCTCTTGTAAGGTTCTTGCCAACTCGTCGAATTCCCCCTTATTGAAAAATATCGGATCAGTCAATAAATCATATAGTGGACTCCACTGATCCTGTTGAAGTGTTGACCTATCGGCACGCCATATACTTAGTTATTGTAAGTAGTTTTTATAGAGGTTTGAAAATTGTCTCAGGGTTTTCTGAAGTTAATCTACCATAGAATTGAATCGCATAATTGTTAGTCATTCCTGAAATAAAGTCACAAATGACTCTTTTCTTATCAACTTTATTTGATCTTAAATAAATTTGTTGATAGTCTTTAGGAAGCAATTGATTTCCGTTTTTTTTATTTATGGTTTTGAAAATGCGTTTAACTATTTCTTTCCCACGTAATTCCGCAATTTTTAATTTAGGAGATAAAATTTGTGATTCATAAGTCAAGGTTTTTAATACTTCGACCTCTATAAGTGTATCTTCATTTAGAAAAGCTTTTGATAAATATGGAGCTTCTTTATTTAATTTTAAATCAACCTGTCTTATGAATTTCCCAACTAACCTTGAGGACATTTGCGTTCTCAAGGCACCATTTGAGGCAATATTCATTGATGACTTGTATGCATTTCCTGCATAATAATATATTAAATCATCTTTATTTTCTTCTGTAATTTTGATTGTTTCAATCTCTTCTGTTGATTCTAAAATATGTCCGTAAATATCTATTAAAATCAAACTGATATCGTCCGGTTTTAAAGTTAAATTAGTTCTTTTGTTAACTGAATTTACTACTCTAACTAGAAGTTCTTCATCTGGATAAAGCAAATCTATTGGAGATAAAAATCCCGCTTTAAATGAATCTTCTAAATCATAATTAGAATATGCAATATCATCTGCTATATCCATAATAGAACATTCAATTGTCTTAAATCCTATAAAATCTCTGTCTCCTGCTATTTTTTCTTTTATTTCCTTAATTATATTCTCTTCGGATTTATAAAAACCTTTCACAGGTTTAGTTTTTTCACTTCTTGAATCATGGAACATTTTCCTTTCTTTTTTGGTAAAAGGAATAACTGTATCATATTTCAAAATCGATGCGATAGACCTATAAGTTAAGTTTAATCCAAACCTTAAATCATTTCCACTGTCATCAAACCCACTTGGAAATTCTTCGTTGTATAATTTTTTTTCAATTTTAGTTATAATTCTTAATGTCTGAGCATTTCCTTCAAATCCTCCATATTTCATCATACATTCATCTAAAGCTTCTTCTCCTTGATGTCCAAATGGTGGATGTCCTAAATCGTGTGTTAAAGCTGAGAATGAAACCAAATCTTCATCAATATTTAAATTATATTGATGATTTAATCTTTTCGTGATTGATTTTGCAATTTGTCCGACTTCTAAAGAATGTGTTAATCTATTTCTAAAAAAATCAGTTTCATTGTTAGGAAATAATTGTGTTTTACCTGTTAATCTTCTAAAACTTGGACTATGAAGAAGTCGAGCATAGTCTCTCCAAAAATCAGATCTATAATCTTCTTTTCCTAAATTAGATTCGTTTTCTTCTGCGAACCTTAGACAATCGCTTTTTGAATATAACTCTAACATTAAAAGTGTTACTTATTGTTTTGGGCTTAATCTTGTGCCGGATTTGGTGCTTTTAGTTGCGACATGAGCCCTCAACTTTACTGGAACATAAATTGTTTTGGATGTTACTCTATTAGATTGAGCAATTACTTTTCTTGTAACAGATTTTTCTGAATTTTTAGCCATTGGTAAATATAAACATTTTAATTTAAAATTTATTTAACCGTTTATTTTAAATAACTGAATACTATTATTTTTTAAAATTCATCAATAATTCTGCCATTTTAAAATAAATTGACAAAATTACTTTCAATGAAAGCCCTGAAAATAATGGCTTTAAAGGGATATTTTTCTAAACGGCGAAATCTTGTATATAATTAATCGAAATCTTAAATCACAATAGTAAAGTACACTCTATTATAAATACTAAAAAAAAACCTAGTAACACTTATAGAAATGTTGAGTTATAGCTGCTAATAGGCAACCAAAAACGACATAATATATTATTCGTGTGCAGTTTTAAGGTCTGTAGAGGACTCTAAGAGGTTACTGTTAACAAAGGCAAAAGTAAGAAGCTTGTCTCAATTGCAGTAGCCAATAAGCTACTCAAACCTAATTTTGCAATCGCAAAATTAGGTTTGATCTACGATGCTAGCTATCGAAGTACTCTATTGAAAAATTAATGAGTTTTTACTTGTTTTTACCATATTAACTTCGAATCAATAGTTCTTTATTTATAGTTAAATATTTCGTATATTTATAGATGGAAAAAATAGACTTAAGGAGTGTTTCTGATCAGGAAAGAGGTATAATTCGAAGGGATGCTGTAAAAATGATAAAACGTGGAGATAAAAAAAAAGACATAGCTCTGTTTTACGGTGTTCATGTAAATACTGTTAGAGATTGGTGGAAGCTTTACAATAAAGAAGGTCATAAATCTTTGTCATATCAAAAACGAGGAGTCAAATCAGAAGATCGAAAACTACTCAATAAAGATCAAGAAGCTGCAATCCAAAAAATGATTATTGATGTAATGCCCGATCAACTAAAGTTAGATTATGCTTTGTGGACTACAAGGGCAGTAAGGGATTTGATAGCAAGAGAGTTTAGTATTACAATCGGAAGAAGAGCTGTCGGTAATTATCTCAACGC
Organism: Psychroflexus torquis ATCC 700755; assembly: GCF_000153485.2. Taxonomy (NCBI): domain Bacteria; kingdom Pseudomonadati; phylum Bacteroidota; class Flavobacteriia; order Flavobacteriales; family Flavobacteriaceae; genus Psychroflexus; species Psychroflexus torquis. The sequence goes on from NC_018721.1 coordinate 3,495,962, forward strand.
TTGGGGATTCACGCCTCAAAAGCCAAAAAAGAGAGCTTATGAACAATGTTCCAAAAAAGTTCAAAAATGGTTAGACGAAGAATACCCAGCAATAAAAGGGAAGGCAAAACAAGAGAAGGCAACTATCCATTGGGGGGATGAAACGGGTGTAAAAAACAATAATCATCATGGACGTTCCTATGCTCCAAAAGGAAAAACTCCTGTTAAAAAACATATGTCGAAGCGGTTTTCAATCAACATGATTTCTACAGTTACAAATCAGGGTTTAATTCAGTTTATGATATATAAAGAAAATATGAACTCAGATGTATTTATTCAATTTTTAGAACAGCTCATCAAATCGCAAGAAACCAAAGTATTCTTAATCCTTGATAATTTACGAGTCCATCATAGTAAAGTTGTAAAGAAATGGGCGGAAGAAAATGGCGAAACCATAGAACTATTTTACCTGCCATCATACTCACCTGAGCGAAACCCAGATGAATATCTGAATTGCGATTTAAAGTATGGACTCTCGGATAAACCGGCACCAAAAACACAAGAAAAAATGAAAGAAAATTTAGAGAATCATATGAAAATGCTTCAAAATGATAGCGAAAGGGTAGCAAAATATTTTAAACATGAGAGCATCAAATATGCTGCCTAAAATTAAAGATCTTTAAGTGCGAGGTTAATAGTACTTTGTTGTGCGTATTTTTTTATTTTTATTATTTCTTCAATTTGATTCTTTTTTTGATTTAGACCTAAATGATTACATAGTTCAAGTTCTGATAACAAAGATAAAACTGGGATTTCATAATTATCAAATTTTATGTATTCAATATTACTAAGATTTGGTGTTTCAACCCATTCTCCTTCAATTCTGTTTTTAACATCGCTCATAATATCAAAAGTAGTATTGTTAATTTGTAGTTGACCAAAATATGAATATATTCCATTAGATTCGGAATATTTAAATTCAGTATTAATGTTTTTATGAAATATTGAACTGATTAATTCAATACCTTTGTTATCTGTGATTATATCAATATCACTTGGATTAAAGTTGTGAATGTTTTCTAAATATAGTCTATAAGAACCTGTTAATGCCCAATCAATATTTATATTAATAATTTTATTTAAAAAGTATCTAAAAGCTTCCTCGTAAATATATTTATTCATTATCTATTCTATTGTTCCAAACAATGTTAAGTTTGTTTTTTATTATTTTATAAGCAAAATTAGGACAAGGAAGTGCATCGTTTAGGATACAATTATATTCTGTAAAAAAAGTAATTATATCATCCTCTTGAGGATTACTTTTTATTTTATTTAAATCTTCATCAATCCTTTTAAGTTCCTTTGATTTTTTATTGAATAATATATAATGGTCAATAATATTTAAGACATATAGGAAATTGATTAACAAAGCCAAGTACTCAGCTATGTTTATTGTTAAATCTTTATTTGTATTACTCTCTGATAAAATATAAAAACCATAAATACTTGAAGTACAAATGAGAATTAAAATTAGACCTATAACTCCAAGTATTATCTTAGAATAAAATCTCATAATTTCAGAAGTAAAGAAACTATTTTCTTGTACATTTTCAATTAACTTTCCGTATTTGTCTTCCCTACTTGAATAATAATCAGTATTTTCATTTTGTCTATTTTCTGCTTTATTAATAATTGTTGAAGGAATTTTCGAAAGTAAATATGATTTTTCACTACTATTTTTAGCATTAGGAAAAATCCTTTCTACCATATCCATTTTTCGAATACTTTCCCCAAGTGAATAGTATTTTTTTGAATGATATATTACAATCATACTTAAAATAATAATTACTAAAGAAAATGCAAAGAATAGCCATATGAATTCATTTGATTTGTCAGGTTTAAGTAAGATTATTAAAATATTAATAGTAAAAAGAAAACCTTGAACTCCATAAGACCAATACACTAACTCATTAGATTTTTTAAATAATTCTTGCATTGCTACGGAAAGACTGATATGCTGAGATTCCTCTGTCATAATGTTTTTAATATATATAAAACTCTCTTTTCTTCGAATGTTTAAATTACATACAACGTACGGATAACACAACACGTTGTGATATCCCCATTTTATCATTGAAACTAAATCCAATTTTACTTTTAATAGTTTGATTTATATTGGTTTCTGTAAACCATAAAAGTTTCTTCATTAGATGGATTTTCTAAAATTAGTTCCAGCGCCTAAGCTATAAGTAGTGCGTGAGAAGTGAGCCAATGTCCATTCCTACTAGCACCGAACCAAAGCATTTTGTTTGCGCTTATCTTCTCAGTTTTCAAATGCCAAATCTAACTGATTTGGCGACATCATAAGTATAGACAAAAATTGGGATTGAATACCAGACTCTACCCTCATTAACTATAATCGTTATTGGCAACAGTTTTTAAAAGTTGTATTTATTTTCTATGGATCTGCTTATTCCCGATAAATCAGGGTATACATCTCTTTCTGATACGCCTAACAATTCAAGTTCTTTTCTGATTTTTAGTTTTGAATTTTTATCGATTATAATCTTTGCCAAGTATTTGTGATTGTCTTTAAAGTCCAGTATTCCATTAACTTCATTTCCAAAAATAGTAAAACACGATTTTTGATTCCTCATTCGTTCATCTAAATGATATGGGTAAATGGCAAGAGGGTAAAATTCCTTTTCATAAGATTCATGATTATGTTCAAAATCTAAGTTTAAATACATTCGAAACAACTCATCAAGATTCAACTTCCCTTTTTCATCTATTAATTCTATTCTGGTTGCGCGCTGTGGGAAGTAAATACTGCCTGTTTGAACTATTCCATTTGACAATTGATTTAGTACTAATTTGTTATAATTATGTGGAGATAATAACCATACGACAGAATCATTTTCTACAAAGTGATTATCAGAAATTGAGAAGTATAATGCTATTAATGCACTTTCAGTCCAATCTAATAGCCTTGTTTGCATACCATAATGTTGCATAAGAAAGTACTTATTCCAATCATTATTGTTAATTCCATTTTTATTTAAAAACATTTCGGCTTCACGAAAAAAAGAAGATTTTAAACTACCTTCAATATTTAATACATCTTCAAATACAGTAGTTTTTGTCAATTTATTATTTAAGTGGCCTTCTCTTTGCCTGAATGCTTTTGGAACGAGTGGTGTCAAAAAATTATTATTTCCCTCTCCTCTAAACCAAATATTCTTAATTTCATTTGGAGTTGAAATATTTGCAATTTTTTCGTGCATTAAATCAATAAATTCTGAAACGGTTTTAACTGATTTTTCTTCATTCATTTGTGTATTTTATTGTGCTTAATTTGATTTATATGTCTAGTTACTAATTTAGTAAAAGAAAATGAACCAGAGAAAATTCCGAAGGAATTTAAAAGAAGGCAATAACCAAACAATTAATTATAAACGTCTTAAGTTTGATTTCTAATAAAAATACTTAGTTTTATTTATTAACCAGAAAGAAAAAAAGAGAGTTAAGGTTACTAAATACGATGTGGCTGCAGACTTCGGCAATCCCGAAGCCTCGAGAATAATCCCCTCTCTTTTTCACACAGATTTCGATCTCCCGATAGATTCTGTGTTATTAATCAAAATGTTCTGAGGATTTTCTTGGATATCTTTTGGCTTGAAACTTAACTAATAAAGTGACTCGACATTCTTGGTTTTAGAAATGGACTCTATACTTACCCGATTATTTTTTCTAATAAAGATTCGTAAAAGTCTATTACCCCTTGGTAAGTTGAAGTGGAGTCGCCACCAGACCTTTTATCAGCAAGGCTTTAATTTGATTCGGTTACCTTAGAGTTGAAAGGTTTGGAAGCACCACAGCCGAAAATAAGGAGAACGACACTAAAGAAAAGACCATATGTCAACATTAGTAATTTTTTAGAATATACTTTCATCTATATAATTACTTTTGAGGCTAAAAAAAAACACTTGAGATATCTTACCATCCTCCTATTTTTATATTCAGGAATAATTTTTTCACAAACCCAAAAAGACACTACCTCCCTAGAGGAAGTTAAATTGAAAACTTCGGTTGACATTGAGAGGGATTACCAACAAGACGCCAATGTGTCTTTGCTTAATCAAGACGAGTTATTACAGTCCAACCAAACGACAATCACTCCAATTCTTAATAAAATTCCTGGAGTGTATATGCAACAAGGAGGAATCAATACCACCAAAATCAATATCCGGGGTATAGGAGCAAGAGCCCAGTTTGAAACCAACAGGCTTAAGCTTTATTACAATAATATTCCCTTGAGCACCGCTAATGGAACCTCTATTTTGCACGATATAGACCTTACGACTATAGCTGAGGTGAAAGTGATTAAAGGACCACAAGCCACTGAATTTGGAGCAGGATTAGGTGGGGTTATTCAGCTAAAATCAGTCTTAAAAGAGGAGAATTATCTAGAGTCTGAATTTTTAGTGGGAAGCTTCGATCTTTTAAAACAAAACTATTCTATCAATCTTTCAGACGGAAATAAGAAAATTAACTTAACCTATAACAACTTGAGTGCTGGTGGATTCAGAGACAATAACAACTACCAGCGAGAGTCTTATTTTCTAAACTCTGAAGCCCAACTCAGTACGCATTCCAGACTTCAATTTGTGAGTCAAGTCATTCAATTAAAAGGGTTTATACCTAGTTCTTTGAGCAGGTCTAGTTTTGAGGAAGATCTCACTCAGGCTGCTTTTACGTGGGGACAGGCTCAAGGTTTTGAGTCTTATACACGTGGTATTTTTGGCGTTAACTTAACGACAGAATTAACTTCAAATATCACACAGAACACATCGGTTTTTACCAATTTTAGAGAGGCGTTTGAACCTAGGCCTTTTGATATTTTGGAAAATAATAATATTGGAATGGGGATTAGACATACCAGTGAGTTTGAGTTTAGTTTACTTGGTAATTCAGCTCAATTGACTCTTGGGGGTGAATTTTTGAGAGATGATTATAAAGTTTCAACTTTCGAAAATAGATACCGAGACAATAATGGTCAAGGTTATTTACAGGGAAATATAGTATCGGATTTAGATCAAAATAGGCAATACATTGAGGCCTTTTCAACCCTAAATGTTTTACTTTTTAGAAAATTAAACTTAAAATTAGGTCTGGCTACAAACAAAACAAGTTACGATATTGAAGATAAGCTCTCTAATTCTCAAAACTCTCAAACTGGAGAGTATAGCTACGATCAAGTATGGTTACCTAATGTAGTGACTACCTATTCACTAGCAGAAAATCAAAAAGTATCAGCATCTGTAAGTCGGGGGTTTTCTGTGCCAACGGTAGAACAGAGCTTAACGGAAGAGGGCGTTTTTAATACAGATCTAGAGCCAGAAACGGGGTGGAATTATGAAGTAGGCTACAAAGCCCGTTGGTTTGGTGATAAATTATATACCGAGGTCAATGCTTATTATATGGATGTTGAAAACTTACTGGTAGCCAGACGTGTGGCAGAAGATAGATTTGTGGGCATCAATGCAGGTTCAACCTCACATCCAGGGCTTGAGTTTTCCTTTAAGTCCAATCTAGATTATGGGTCTTGGCTTCAGCTTCAACCTTATGTGACAGGAAGCTTTAACTTCTACGAATTCAATGAATTTGAAGATCAGGGCGACTCTTTTTCTGGAAATGATCTCACAGGAGTTCCTTCACAACAATTCAGTTTTGGATTGGATGCTCAAATCAATAATCAACTCTATTTTTATTTTCAAACCAATGCTGTATCAGAAATCCCAGTAAATGATGCCAATACAGAATTCGCTGAGTCTTATGCTTTTTCTAATGTAAAATTAGAATACAAATTCCCTGTATTTGATAAAATTTCAGCAAGGATGAGTTTCGGAATCAACAATGCATTCAACGAAAAATATGCGTCAAGCATTGTCACCAATGCTGGAGCATTTGGGGGAAACGAGCCTAGATATTTTTATCCCGGCGAGCCTAGAAATTATTTCGGTAGCTTTTCACTCAACTATGCTTTCTAGAACCTGTTTTAATTTGTTATCAGGTAATCGATAGCAAGTTGAGACATGGTTTTTACGCCTAAAAGCATACCAGCATCATCCACTTCAAAATCTCGGGTGTGATGAGGATAAGGGGTTTGATTCCCTAGAGTCATGCCGCCTAGGAAAAAGTAAAATCCAGGAATTTCTTCTTGATAGAAAGAAAAATCCTCTCCACCTGTTCTAGCTTTTACAAGCTTTACATTATCATCACCAGCGATACCTTGAAGAGTAGGTAACATTTGCGCTGTCAATTCCAAATCGTTGAAGGTTACAGCCGTATTGTTTTGAAACTCTATCTCAGCATCTCCACCATACGCTTTGGCGATGGCAGGGACCATTTCAGTCATGCGTTTTATGACCATAGCTCTCATATCTGGATTTAATGTTCTCACAGTGCCTATCATTTCTGAAGTTTCTGGTATAACGTTAAATCGGGTTCCGGAAGTGATTTTACCAACGGTAATGACGGCAGGCTTGTCAACTAATTTGGCTTCACGACTTATGATGGTTTGTAAACCATCAATTATTTTTGCAGAGATTAAAATAGGATCTACGCCTGTCCATGGAGTAGATCCGTGAGTTCCTTTTCCTTTTACAAGAATGACAAAACGTTCTACAGCAGCCATACTTCCTCCTGGTTTATAGTTTATGGTTCCTACAGGAGTGGATGAATTAATATGAAGACCAAAAATGGCATCTACCTCGGGATTCTTTAAAACTCCTTCTTTTATCATCAGTTTAGCTCCTCCTTGTTCTCCTGGTGGTGGACCTTCTTCTGCAGGTTGAAAAATAAATTTTACACTCCCGTTTATCAGATGTTTATTTTTTGAGAGGACTTCAGCAACTCCCATTAAAATAGCGGTGTGCGTATCGTGTCCACACGCATGCATCACCCCGGTTTCAGTTCCTAAAAATGTGGTTATCACTTCGCTTTTATAAGGTAAGTCATTGCGTTCTGTGACTGGTAAAGCATCGATATCTGCTCTTAAAGCCACCACTTTTCCAAGTAGATCGCCCTTAAGAGTGGCAACAACACCTGTATGAGCCACTTCCGTTTGTACTTTCAATCCTAAACTTTTTAAATGTTCAGCAATTTTCTTAGCAGTTTCAAATTCTCTGTTAGACAATTCAGGATTCTTATGAAAATCATGCCTCCACGCGATGACTTGATCTTCAATAGATTCAATGTCTTTTAAAAGCTGCTTATCCATTTGTGAAAATAGATTTAGGGCACATAAAAGGAGTAAACTAGTAAGTAATATTTTCATAAGAGTTGATTTTAAAAATTAATAAGGGCGTACCCTTCATTTTGAAGTTGGATAAGTGCAGACATAGCTGATAAAGCAATTTTGACATCAGGGTGTAATCCCTTTTTAGAGATTGATCTGTGTTTTGAAGTTTGTCCGCATAGGATAATTTCAATATTATGTTCAGTGAGAGTACTTAATAAATCATAATTAGGATTTTGAAGGTTTTCCTGCTTGTGGTATTTGGAATATTCTTCATGAGTGAGCAAGTCAAAAATCGCGGAGCCATGAATCACTAAAGCCGCTTTAACTGAATTATTCTCTAATTCTTTTACTTGATGAAGCCTTAAATACCGTGCTACAGTTTCAAATTTGCGATTTCGATTTTCTTTAGAGTCCGAGATGCTGGCCACATCAAACACGGCTTTGAATTCTTGATTGAGATCGACTTTAAAATCTGGATTTTCAATGTCGTAAACAGGTCCATACGATTCAAGACTTAGATGAGTTTGGGATATCCCTAAAACAGATATTAAAAGCGTGCAGGTAAGTAGTATGAGTTTCATAAGTTAAGATTTGACGATAACAGAATCTGGGACAAAACCGGAATAATCGCCATTATTTCTAATGATATCTCTAACGATAGAAGACGAGATAAAGCTTTTTCCGCTTGAAGTGAGTAAGAATATAGTTTCAATTTTCTCGAGTTTCCTATTGGTGTGAGCAATGGCTTTTTCAAACTCAAAGTCAGCAGGATTTCTTAACCCCCGAAGGATAAAGTCGGCATTTATTTCTTTACAGTAGTTGACAGTCAGACCTTTATACGTGTCTACTTTAATTCTGGGTTCATCTTTAAATGTTTCTTCAATAAAAGTTCTGCGTTCTTCAAGTGTGAACATATATTTTTTTTCAGCGTTAACGCCAACAGCTAGTATAATTTCATCAAAAAGGGTTAGCCCTCTCGTGATGATATCGTAATGGCCTATAGTAATGGGATCGAAAGATCCTGGAAAAACGGCACGTTTCATAATTTGATTTTAGTGTAAATTAATTAAATTTCAAAATTTTCAATAGCAACTTCTACAGCATTGGTAAATAAGTCTTGAAGCGAAATTCCCGCTGCTTTAGCTTGTTGAGGCAGAATACTTGCTTCCGTTAGTCCAGGGCAAGCATTGCATTCCAAAAAGTGAGGTTCGTTATTATGAAAAATAAACTCGGATCTGGTAAGGCCTTTAAGTTTTAATAGTTTAAAAATCCTCACCGCTTGATCTTTTACGTCTTTAGTTTGAGAGTCACTTATAGTGGCGGGTGTGATCTCCTTAGATTTTCCTAAATATTTAGCTTCAAAGTCAAAGAATTCATTTTCAGAGATAATCTCTGTCACAGGAAGCGCTATTATGTTCCCTTTGATATTGATAACGCCAACACTAACTTCGGTTCCGTCTAGAAAAGACTCAATAATAACTTCATCATCTTCTTTAAAAGAGTGTTCTAAAGCCGTTAGGATATCATCCTTATGTTTCACTTTTGATATGCCATAGCTACTTCCTGCTCTATTAGCCTTCACAAAACAAGGTAAGCCAATATATTCTACTATTGCTGAGGGATTTATATCATCTCCCTTATTGATGTATATATTTTTTGCAGTTTTAATTCCATTAGCTCTAAGCACAGAAATACAATCGCGTTTATTAAAAGTAAGAGCTGCTTGGTAGTAGTCGCAAGCCGTTTGTGGAATTTCAAGCGTTTGTAAATATCCTTGAAAGAGACCATCTTCTCCTGGAGTCCCATGAATCGTATTAAAGACACAGTCGAAGTGAATCGGTTCTCCATTTATAACTACGGAAAAATTGGATTTATCGATAGGGATTTCTTCCCCTATATCTGTTTTTATGGTCCAGCCATTTTTTAAGATTTGAGCTCTGTACACCCTGTAATTTTCATTTTTTGTAAGCTGCTTATAAACGACTTCACCACTTTTCAGCGAAATTTCAGCTTCCTTAGAGTAGCCTCCCATCGCAACTGCAATGTTTTTCTTCATCGGATAAATTTTATTCAAATATAAGTGTTCAATAATGAATTAGACCTTGCAACTGTTCCATATGACGTCATCTGGTAATTTAGCTTCAAAACTGATATCCTCCTTGCGGACGGGATGCGTAATCGTCAATTTTTTGGAGTGAAGATGAATACTAGCATTTTTATTGCTCCTGTCAAATCCATACTTTAAATCTCCTTTTATCGGACAGCCTATAGCAGATAATTGACTTCTTATTTGATGGTGTCTTCCAGTTTCCAAAGTGATTTCCAACACGTGGTAATTATCTAAAGATTGAATTTTTTGATAGCTGAGAACAGCTTCTTTGGAATCTTCTACAGGTTTGATATGCGCATAGGATTTATTTTGCTTTGTATTGCGTTTGAGATAATGGACCAGCCTAGCTGACTCTGGTTTAGGTTTATTTTTGACTACAGCCCAATAGACTTTGTGTGTATCTCTATCGGCGAAAGCTTTATTTAACCTTGAAAGTGCTTTCGAGGTTTTTGAAAACACCACAACACCACTCGTTGGTCTATCCAACCGATGCACGACTCCTAAGTAGGCCTCTCCAGGTTTATTATACTTCTCTTTTAAATACAGTTTTACCACTTCACTTAAGGGCAGATCGCCAGTCTTGTCTCCTTGCACAATATCGCCAGGCCGTTTGTTGATGACGATAAGGTGATTATCTTCAAAAATAACTTGAAGGTTTTTAGGCGTTGAGTTCATGTATTAAAATATTTATCTGTTGATTAGTAAAGGATAATTTTAAATAGTATCTGAAATTTCTTAGATTAAATTTTTATTTTAAGGCTTTTAGTTTTACCGAAAAAAAATAATTGACTGCTTTTTCATTCTGAAAATCCTGTGTTTTATTTTTCAGTTTTTCTTGTAATTTTTTTTTTATAAACCACACGTTAGTTGAAATTAATGGGTAGCCGAAATTACAATTTTTGGCAGTAAATAAAAGGTGAAATCTATTTTTAAATAGGTGTGCTGCACTTATCTTTCTAATTAGTGTGATTGGTTTTAATCTTTTGAAATGATGGTTTTAAGTGATGTTGTTATTATACCAAATTAGACCTATAATAACGCAATAAATCGTTTTACCGATATGAATTCGGCACAGGCTTTTTTCGCCTGCTTTTCATCAAAAATAATTACCGTAGCTAAGGCTATGCTAGTTATTTTTGATTTCAATCAATCAAAAAACCTGTGCTGAACTACGTCGTAGTATAATTCAATTTATTCATACGGCATTATAAATATAATTTGGTATTAAGCTGTGACAGGTGTAGATTGTATTCATTTGGGAGTATAAGCTGCTAAGTTTTAAATAAAAAAAATGTTTGACAAGTCTTAATTTTTAAGAAAATTCATAGGATTTATGATTGTTTTAATAAAGTCTCTCTAGAACATTATAGCGTAAAGATCTAATTTTAAAAAACCATAAATTTTAATCATGAGATATTTTTATTTTATTTTTTTCCTTTTAGGAAGTTTTATCTCTTCGGCACAGGGCTTAACAGGAGAATTTACAGTTGGAGATTTGAACTCTGACTATGAAACTTTTACTCAAATGATAGTTGATCTTCAAACCGAAGGTGTTGGAGATGGAGGGGCCACTTTTACGATAGTTCCAGGTACTTATTCCGATATATTGATCTTAGAGTCAATTTCTGGGCTTTCTGAGACTTCACCTTTAATTATTACAGCAGAACCAGATTCTGTTTTTTTTGAAATTGTTGGAACTTCATCTTCAAGTGATGCTGCCTTTACGATTAATGCTTTAAGCTACATCACGTTTGAGAATTTAAACATTAGAGATGAAAGTGATACTGGCAATGAATTAGAAAGAGGGTTTAGCTTTGTAGGATCCTCATCCGAAGGTTGCTCCTTTAATGTAGTAAGAGATTGTTTTATTTTTTTAGGTGCAAATGGGGCAAGACCCTTAACTTCAACACGAGGAATTCGCTTTGTCTCTAATGCAAGTAGCCAAGAAGCTACTAATAATGATAACCTTATTGATAATGTTTTTATAGATAATTCTGGTAGTGGTATTCAAATTTTAGCCTCTGCAGACTTTTTCGGTAGAGTTGATTTTGAGGATACAAATAATCAAATTATAAATAGTTCATTTGGAAGTATTACAAGCTTAGGACACGACTTAAGTAGTGGTTCTTTTGGGATTAATGCTTTAGGAAATAAAGATATGTTAATTCAAAATAACGTTTTTGAAAGTATTACCAACTTAAATTCTTCTCCATCTTTACCAGTGAGCACAAGCGCTATAGTTATTGACTCAGGCTCAGGAGAAATCAGTCAGAATACAATAAACTATGTGGAATATGAAGGAACTATTGGCTCTACTTATGGAATGAAAGTGAGTACTATTTCTGGAGATTCAACTGTAATTGCCAATAATAAAATTTCTGGACTTGTGAGGAGTAATTTCACGGCTTCAACAACAGACCCTAGTTTATACTTATTTGGAGTTTGGATTTTTGAACAAGATGGTAACGTAGGTTTAACAAGGGTATTGCATAACACTATAGTATTGGAACGAGAAGAGGCCGTGAGCTATCCTTCTGCTGGGATACAGTTAAGAACCGGATCTTCTGGTCAACCTCCAGCAGAAGTGTTCAATAATATTATTACAAATTCTATTTCAACAGAAGATGAAGCGTATAGGTCTTATGCTATAGTAGACGGGAATAGTGATAGAGGCTTTTTGGTATCAGATCACAACCTTTTATTTGCTGACGGTGTGAATGGTTTTCTAGGTAGTATCGGTCGTCGATTGGGAGAGACTGAGCAATTCACAAATGACCTAGCAGAATTTATTATCTTTTCTGAAACCAATGAAAATAGCGTCAGCTTTTCTCCTGTATTTCAAGATATAGACTCAAATGATTTTAGTATTTCACCTGATGTAATTAATCCTTTAGACTATGTTGTCCCTAGATTAGAAGAAATCGACTTGGATGTATTGGGTAATCTTAGAGAGGATGTAGAGACTTATCTTGGTGCTTATGAAGGAACTGTTTTCTTAACAATTTCTAACATAAATTCAGGTGGTAACCTAACAGTTTACCCTAACCCAGCTTCTCGTTTTATTTCTTTAGAATTATCTGGATTATCTATAGATGAAAACACATCTATGAAAATATATAATATGAACGGTCAGTTAGTTTTTGACACTTTAATCAAAAGTGAAAATGACTTATTAAATATCGAAATCAATAGTCTAAGCTCAGGACTTTATATTTTAAGAGTAAACACCGAGTCAAAATTATTTACTAAAAGATTTGTAGTGGAGTAAGACTTTAAAAAAAATCCATAAAAAAGGCGCTATCAGTAATAAGAGTAGCGCCTTTTTAAATTAAATTTTTAGAAGAATTAAGTTTGAATCACTCCTAAATTAAAATCTTTAGTAATAGGGGAGTGGTTGGCGATTTCTATTCCATTTGAAATCCACTTTCTAGTGTCTAAAGGTTCAATAACGGCATCTGTCCAAAGTCTTGCCGCAGCATAATATGGACTCGTTTGGGTATCGTAATCATTTTTAATTTTATCGTAAAGTTCCTTTTCTTTCTCTTCGGTAATTTCCTCTCCTTTAGCTTTTAGTCGAGAGGTCTCGATAGATAACAGGACTTTAGCGGCAGAGTTTCCACTCATAACAGCCAATTCTGCACTTGGCCAAGCAAAAATTAATCTTGGATCATAGGCTTTTCCACACATGGCATAATTTCCCGCACCATAAGAATTTCCGATGATGACTGTAAATTTTGGTACCACAGAATTACTGACTGCATTTACCATTTTGGCACCATCTTTTATAATTCCTCCATGTTCACTTTTGCTCCCTACCATAAATCCAGTGACATCTTGGACAAATACAAGGGGTATTTTTTTCTGATTACAATTGGCTATAAATCGTGTAGCCTTGTCAGCAGAATCGCTATAGATCACACCTCCAAATTGCATCTCCCCACTTTTAGTTTTTACTAGCTTCCTTTGGTTAGCAACAATACCCACAGCCCAGCCGTCAATTCTGGCATATCCTGTGATGATAGTTTGGCCGAAGCCAGCCTTATACTCATCGAATTCTGAATCGTCTACAAGACGTTCTATGATAGGCATCATATCGTATTGGTCACTTCTTTTAGCAGGAAGTAAACCATAGATTTCTTTGGGATCTAATTTTGGTTTTTTGGATGTTTTTCGGTTAAAACCAGCTTTATCGAAATCACCAATTTTATCAACTATTCTCTTGATCTTTGTAAGGGCATCCTTGTCATCTTTAGCTTTGTAATCGGTAACTCCACTAATTTCGCAATGTGTAGTTGCTCCACCTAAGGTTTCGTTATCAACACTTTCACCTATAGCTGCTTTTACAAGATAACTCCCGGCCAAGAAAATACTGCCTGTTTTATCTACAATCATCGCTTCATCGCTCATAATAGGTAAATACGCGCCGCCAGCAACACAGCTTCCCATCACCGCAGAGATTTGCGTGATTCCCATACTACTCATTACAGCATTGTTCCTAAAGATTCTTCCAAAATGCTCTTTGTCTGGAAAAATTTCATCCTGCATGGGTAGGTAAACTCCTGCGCTATCTACTAAATATATAATAGGAAGTCTATTTTCAATAGAGATTTCTTGAGCTCTCAAATTCTTTTTTCCTGTGATAGGAAACCAAGCGCCTGCTTTTACCGTTGCATCGTTGGCGACAACAATAACCTTTTTGTCCGACACTTTACCAATTTTAACGACAACGCCTCCACCGGGACAACCGCCATGATCTGCATACATTCCATCTCCTGCAAAGGCTCCTATTTCAATGGAGTCTTTAGCATCATCAAGAAGAAAATCTATCCGTTCTCTAGCAGTCATCTTTCCTTTACTGTGGTGCTTTTCTATCTTTTTCTCTCCACCACCCAAACTTACTTTCGCAAATCTGTTTCTTAAGTCAGAAACTAAAAGTTTATTATGATCTTCGTTTTTATTAAATTTTATATCCATGAATTAGGCAATATTGGTTGAACCGCTAAAATACAAAACCAATCTTATATTCCTTAATCGATTTCGCATACTCTGTTTAAAATATTATAGGTGAGTATAAATTAAGCTTTTAAGCTAAAATTAAATGCATTAAGCCACATAAAAATCAGTTGAAATTATAAATTTGGGAATTATTTTATACAGTGACTTCTAAACCGTCAAGTTCTAAACTCTTGCTCAAAAAGATTCTTCGAATTCTTTCTAGGATAGTACTCTCTATTTTTATACTCTTTATTCTACTTATTTTGTTTGTGAGAAGTCCTTGGGGACAAGACCTTATTATTGAGAAAGTAACCAAGTATGTCAGTGAGAAAATCGACACTAAATTTGAAATTGGTAAACTCTATCTTAGCTTCTCTGGAAACTTAACTATAGAAGAACTTCTTTTGGAAGATACCTCTCAAGATACTCTTATGTATTCAAGATATCTAGAAGCAGATGTTCCCCTTTACCCAATTGTCTTTGGTCACCAATTAAAAGTTGATCTAGTGGATTGGAAAGGCTTGAAAGCAAATGTGAGTCGAAAAGACTCCATCGGAGGCTTTAATTTTCAATTTATCATTGATGCTTTTGCGTCATCACCAGAAGAGAATCCTAAAAGTAATCAGGAGGAAGCCCCTTTAGATATTTCTTTAGGAGCAATTTTTTTCGAAGAGTTTCAATTGTCCTATCAGGATGAGGTGACAGGGATTGATACAGAGCTCACCTTAGGCAAATTTTTTTTAGAGAGTAAATCGATTGATCTGGAGGCGATGAAATTTCAGTTGTCTAAACTCAGGTTGGAGAATACAAGTATTACTTACCACCAATTTAAGCACTTCGAAAGTGAGAATACTGAAGAAGAGTCAGATTTGCCTTGGATTATTGTTGATGATTTAAGTATAAAGAAGCTCGATTTAAGGTATAATTCTAGTCCTGAAGATACCAAGGCTGACGTCTTTTTGGATGAATTTGCCTTCTCAAATTTAGATGCCAATTTAAACCTGCAAACGATTTTACTTCAAAATCTGGTGTTACATGATAGCCAGTTTGCTTTGGAGGTGAATTCAAACCCATCGGAATCTAAGGTTGAGCTTACTGAAACGCCCCCAAAACCCAATGAATTGTTTTTATGGCCAAAATGGACTGTGGAAGTTGGTGAAGTTGATGTCGTAAATAACAGTGTGAGCTTTCTTCAAAATGGAAAACAGCCCATTAAAGGCGAATTTTCTACAGAAGCTATTTCAATTAAAGATTTGAATTTCAATGCCGAATCTATTCTACTTTCTAAAGAAGAAGACCTCAGTTTTACTCTTAATAATTTTCAATTTAAGGAAGAAAGTGGAATTGAAATAAAGGAATTTAAAGTAAACGCAATCTTAAATTCAAAAGAAATCAGACTCAATGAGTTGAGATTTAAAGTCAATACAAGTTTAGTTTATGCGGACTTGAATTTGAATTACACTTCAATTCAAGCCTTAATTGACGATCCCTTGCAATCTACTTTTAATCTTGCAGTTTCCGATTTGCAATTAAATGTAGCAGATGCTTATGTGTTTTTACCAGAATTGAAATCCAATGCCCAAATCAACGCACTAGCCAGTCACAATTTCAAAGGAAATTTTAAAGTGAAGGGAAGTCCAAAGTCGATGGCTATTTCAACTTTTGACCTCAACTGGGGAAAGGATACGCGATTGAAGCTAGCGGGAACCTTAGAAAATGTAACGGATAGTAATCAATTGAGCTTCAATTTTGAAAGGTATACGGCACATTCTTCTCGAGCTGATATGTCTAAATTCATTTCAGCTAAAGACTTAGGAATTTCAATCCCAAACACTATTAAGGTAAAGGGAAGCTTAAAAAAAGAAGCTAAAGGTTTTTCTACAAACAGTGAATTGGAAATTCCAGAAGGAATTGTCAAACTCAATGGTAATTTCCAAAGTGAGCCCCTTTTAAAATATGATTTGGATTTAGAGGTCAGCTCTTTAAAGCTTGGTGAATTATTTAAAAATCCAGAAGTGGGCAATCTTTCATTAAGGTTATCTTCTAAAGGAGAAGGTGAATCTATCAACGATCTTTCTGCGGAGTTAACCTCTACTATTGATAGCCTCCGTTGGAACACATACACCTTTTCAGGATTACAAATCGAAGGGGCGCTTAAAAAGGGCAAAGGTGATGTGAAATTTGACTACAGTGATGAAAATCTACAAATGGAGTTGGTTTCGGAGTTAGAATTGGACTCCATTTCTTCAAAAGTTGATATTATCTTTGATTTAAAGGGGATAAGAACTCAAATTCTGGGGCTTACAGATAAAGATTTAAGAGCAAAAGTTTTAGCTAATTTAAAATTTGAAGGAAATTCTACGCAATTTGAATTTGATGCTCAATTGAAAGAGGGTCTAGTTGTTTATGACCAGAAGCCATATTATTTAGGGAAATTTGATTTTACATCTAAAGTGGATTCTACAAAAACGACTGCAGATATATCGAGTGAATTCTTAAATGGAAGTTTAGAGGCCAATGCAAGTGTAAATCGAATTTCAAAAGCATTGGGAAATCATTTTGAACGCTATGCTAAAGACTCCTTAGTAATGGAGACCCCGAAAACACCTGTAAAACTGAAACTTAACCTGTCTTTTATAGAATCCCCCATATTCTCTGATATATTTCTAGAAGGGATTCAGGAAATGGACACCCTAAGATCTAAAATTAATTTTAACGAGAGTAGCGAGAAATTATCTGTCAATCTGAATTTGCCCTATATCAATTATCAGGGGAATGAAATTCAAGGGCTTTTTTTTGATTTTAATTCTGAAGAAACTACCGCTGAATTTAATTTAGGCTTTGATCATATTCTTGCAGGTCCAATAGACATTCCTGCAACTGATATTTCAGGTCAATTTTTGAATAAAAAATTGAATGTAGACCTTAAGGCCTTTAAAGATGAAAAAGAATTTTTCAATTCTACAGTACATATCGATTTTGAAGAGAATGGCCTTTACCGTTTGTATGTGTCTCCAGAAAACCTGATATTAAATGGATCCTCATGGTCAATACTAGAAAATAATGAAATTGTTTATCAACCAAACCGTTTAAAAATAACTGATTTTAAGCTAAGTAGAGAGGCACAAGAAATTGTCATCGGTGATAATTTTGATGTGGAAAAAACCAATGTAGGTATCGATTTTAAAAATTTTAAATTGTCTAGTATTACCAGCTATTTTAATCCAGATGAATCTTTGGCTAGTGGGGAGTTGAGTGGCGATTTTATTATTATTGAACCATTTACATCTAAAGGCCTGCTTTCTAACTTAAAAATTGAAGACTTTAAGGTCATTCAAGTTCCGATAGGGAATTTCAATTTTAAGGCGCTAGCAAGGTCTAAAGAAGATTATGAGCTTAATGTCAGCTTAAAAGATGGTGGTATAGATTTTAATATGGACGGTTTTTATCATACTAATACTAAGGAGTCTAATGTTGACTTTGATGTCGTTCTCAATACACTCGAACTTAACAGTCTGGAACAATTTGCTCCAGACTATTTGAAAGACACAGAGGGGAAAGTTAAAGGAGAGTTCAAGATAAAGGGTAAACTAGATCATATAAATTATGCTGGTTTCTTAGCTTTTAAAGATGCTCAATTCAATCCCAAAGTACTAAATACTATATTCAAACTTAAAGATGAAAGAATTGATCTTAAGAAGGGTAAAGTGAGTTTATCCAACTTCACAGTTCTGGATGAAGATGGGAATAAATTTACAGTCAATGGCAATGTAGGCTTGGAAGAGTTCACAAATCCAAAGTTCAACTTGACTTTTGATACTAAGAATTTCCAAGTATTAAATTCTACTATAGAAGACAATAGTTTGTATTATGGGAAACTCATCCTTGACGCTTCTGCTAAGCTAAAAGGAGATTTGGAATTCCCTAAGATTGATTTAGATCTAAGGGTGAATGGAAAGTCGGATCTTACTTATAGTGTTCCAGAATCTCGTGCTAGTTTAGTAGAACGAGATGGTATAGTGATTTTTGTGAATAAAGAAAATCCAGATGATATTTTAACTCAGCAAAAGGAAAATGCTACAGATGTTGTTATTTCTGGAATTGAGTTAAATAGTATCATCAAAATACAGAAGAAATCTAAAGTGAAAGTCGTCATCAATAAAAGAACTGATGACAATATAAGTATAGAAGGCGGTGGTGATTTTAAATTTGATATTGCCAGAAATGGAAATATGAATCTAGTAGGAAAATATGAAGTTTCCAAAGGGAGCGTCGAACTTAACTTTTACAATGTTGTAAAGAGAAAATTTGAGATAGCTCCCTTAAGTTCTATCTCTTGGAGTGGGAATCCTTACAATGCGGATTTGAATTTAAGAGCTATTTACAATATCGAAACGTCTGCAAGTTCCCTAATGGCTTCACAAACTGCTGGAGAAAATGCAATCGTACAAAATCGATATAAACAACAATTTCCTTTTAGGGTTTATATGGATGTGGGAGGAGAATTGATGTCGCCAGCTTTATCTTTTCAACTAGACATGCCAGAGGAGAGTCAAGGCGCTATTAATGGATCTGTCTACGGTAAACTATCTCAAATCAACCAGCAAGACGATAAACTTAATAAACAGGTCTTCTCGTTATTGGTGCTTAATAAATTTTATCCAGAATCTGGGAGTGATGGAAGTCAAGGGGGTGCTGCATCCATGGCTAGAGATAATCTTAACCAAGCTTTGTCCGATCAACTCAATACCTTTTCTGATAAACTGATGGGTAATTCAGGTATAAATCTCAATTTTGATCTTACTAGTTATACAGATTATCAAGGCAGTGATGCCATGGGAAGAACCGACCTTGATGTTACAGCCCAAAAGAAATTATTGGATGATAGGCTAGTGGTGGAAGCGGGAAGCCAAATGAATGTTCAAGGTGATCAAAGGCCTGGGGAAAGTCAAGCTGTTCTGGGAAATGTAAGTGTGGAGTATTTATTGACACAAGATGGGCGATGGAAATTACGAGGCTTCAGAAGAAGCGAGTATGAAAATGTTATTGATGGTCAAGTCTTTGTAAGTGGTATTGCTCTCATTTTCACCAGAGAGTTTAATAAATTTAAAGTGCTTTGGGATAAAGCCTACAGGAAATCTTTAAAGGCAGAGTCTGTCAAAAGGAAAAGAGTAAAAAATAATAAATAAAGAATAATAAATAAAGAATAAAGAATAAAGAATAAAGAATAAAGAATAAAGAAGAAGAGGTTAAAGACCAAGACCCTAATAAACAGTAAAAATGACTATGCTTACAAAAAGATCAACACTATATCTATACTTTATTATTCTTGTCGTGTTGACGTCCTCATGTAGTCTTAATAAGTTTTTACCTCAAGATAAAATTTTGTTTACAGGAGCAGAGATAGAAGTCAATGCAGATGAGGTTAAGCAGATATCCGAATTAAAATCGAAGTTAAATTCAGCAATAAAGAGAAATGCTAACTCTACGTTTTTAGGGATGCGTCTAGGTCTTTATTATCATTTTAAAGCCCAAAAAGAAAACCCTGGTTTCATCAATAAATTTCTCGATAAACAGATAGGTGAGGATCCTTATTATTTTGAATCTATTGATATTGATACAGATGAAAATATTCTTGCTAATCGATTACAGAATAGTGGTTATTTTGGAAGTAAGGTGACTTCTTCTTTAGAAAGAGACTCTACAGATAGATCTATATCGGTGAAGTATAGTATTGATTTAGCTAAGCCTTACCGATTAAAGTCTTATACACTTCAAAAGACATTAGAAGATACACTTACTATTTACAAGGACATTCAATCCTCATTACAAAGTTCTATTATAAAAGAAAATGGTCTATTCGATTTGACTCAACTAAAGGCAGAGCGAGAACGTATAGATCAATATTTAAAGCAACGTGGGTATTATAATTTTAATTCAAATTTCTTAATTTTTGAAGCAGATACAAATCACTACGATCAACGAAAATTCGACTTATTTTTAAGGCTTAAAACTAAAGTTCCCAAAAAATCATTGGTTCCTTATAGTGTCGATGAGGTAAATATCCACCCCAATCGTTTATTGTCTAGTGAAACAGAGACAAGGGATACCACAAATTATATGGGTTATAATTTTATTCAGGACAGCGTCTTTTTTAAACCAAAGCGGCTAGAGCCTTATGTTTTGATTGAGCTAAATAAAGCTTACAATCCCGAAACTTCAAAATATACCAGTAGGCGATTATCCTCTTTACAGACCTATAAATTTGTAAATATCAATTATACAGAAAAAGATACGCTTGAAGATAATGAGGGGAACAGGCATCTAAAAGTAGATATCTACTTATCTCCTTTGAATAAGAGATCATTAAGGTTAGAATTACAAGCGGTCACAAAGTCTAATAATTTTTCTGGACCAAGCTTAAGTGTGGTGTACTCCAATAGAAATCTCTTTAAAGGAGGAGAACTATTACGATTATCTGCTAGTGGTGGATACGAGCAGCAATTTTTTGGTAGAACTGGTGATCAAGGATTAAGCAGTATCCAGCTAGGTCTAAATGCTTCAATTTTGTTTCCAAGATTAATTTTTCCGATAGATCTTAGTGAAAGTTTTGAATATGCTATTCCCAAAACCAAAGTCAGTTTTGGTCTGGATTATTTAAATAGGACTCAACTTTATACATTGAATTCTGTTTCCTCTTCCTTTGGCTACTTGTGGGAAGGCAACAGTTACGTCACCCACGAGTTCAGACCTCTTACTATTCAATATGTGAGCTTAGGGGAAACTTCTGCTGAATTTGATAAAATCTTAGATGAAAATCCATTTTTGAGACGAAGTTTTGATCAACAGTTTATTGCAGGTTTAACCTATAACTTCACTTACGACGAGATTGTAGACCAATCTAAAAGTGGAGGTCTTTATTTTGGAGCAAATTACGATATGGCAGGTAATGCTTTAAACCTTGTAGGATCTGAAAATGACCAAAGACAAAATACTTTCCTAGGTTTAGAATATGCGCACTACCTCAAGGCCGATATAGAATTCAGATACCATTTAAAGTTGGATAATAATCGTCAAAAATTGGTCGCTAGAATTTTTGGAGGAGTCGGTCAACCTCTAGGAACCACTGAGTCACTCCCTTTTGTAAAACAATATTTTTCTGGAGGTCCTTATAGTGTAAGAGCTTTTAGAATTCGCTCGTTAGGACCAGGAACCTATTCTCCAGAGGATGGATCTAACTCTTTTTTCGATCAATCTGGAGATATTAAATTGGAAGCCAATTTGGAATATAGGTTTCCTATAACTGAATTTCTTAACGGTGCCTTTTTTGCAGATGCAGGAAACGTATGGCTTATGCAGGAGAATGAAGCTATCCCAGGAGGAAGGTTTTCTTCAAGTTTTATGAATGAGTTGGGAGCTGGAATAGGCTTTGGGTTAAGAGTAGACATCCAAGGCTTTGTAATAAGGCTAGATTTAGCCTCTCCAATAAAAGAACCCTCTACATCTTGGAATTTTGAGTCTTCAAGCCCCGTTCTCAATTTTGCTATAGGATACCCTTTTTAAAAAACTAAAGTTAATACTGTTCCTGATCGCTAGGAAACTTTGCAGCCTTTACATCGCTGTTATACTGTTGGATAGCGTCTGTCATTACCGTATTTAAATCGGCATAGCGACGTAAGAATCGAGGGTTGAATTCTTTATTCATCCCCAGCATATCATGAAGAACGAGAACCTGGCCATCTACTCCAGCTCCAGCACCAATGCCTATAACAGGGACTTGAACACTTTTAGCAACTTCTTCAGCTAACTTGGCAGGAACTTTTTCAAGAACTATCGCAAAACAACCTATTTTTTCAAGCATTAAAGCATCTTCTTTTAGTTGTTGCGCCTCATATTCTTCTTTAGCTCTAACGGTATAAGCACCAAATTTATAAATAGATTGAGGTGTTAATCCAAGATGTCCCATCACAGGAACCCCAGCTTTTAAAATGCGTTTTATGGAATCTTTTATTTCACCACCTCCTTCCATCTTGACAGCATGGGCTCCACTTTCCTTCATAATTCTTATGGAGGAACGCAAAGCCTCTCTAGGATCACCTTGATAACTTCCAAAAGGAAGGTCTACGACTACCAAAGCTCTTTTAACTCCGCGAATTACTCCAGAAGCATGATAGATCATTTGGTCTAAGGTTATTGGTAAAGTAGTCTCATGACCAGCCATCACATTAGAAGCAGAATCACCCACCAAAATTACATCGATTCCTGCCTGATCCACAATTTGGGCCATGGTAAAATCATAAGAAGTCAACATAGAAATTTTCTCAGCATTCGCTTTCATTTCTATTAAGGACTTTACAGTAATTCTCTTATATTGTTTCTTGGCTACTGACATAATTTTCATTTTATTTGAACAGCTAAATTAGTTATTTTTAACCTCACGCTCAAACGATTTCTTAACTTGGTTTAAAACCTTTTACCTATGAATTATATTCTCTTTGACGATCATCTTCATCAACAGTTTTTACCCTTAACTTATACTAGACCAATATCAGAGCTTCGTTTGGGAATTCATACCCTTAAAGAAAAATGGGAACACCACTTAAAGGCCTCAACTTCTTATAAAACAGAAGCCTATTTGGCCTCAAAATACACTGAACATATAGAGGATGAAAACGTGTATATAAACTCTCGATATTTGCCTTCAGTTGCATTGTTAGCGGCTATTAAAAATCTTAAATTAGGTGAAGCTTTAAAGCACGAAGACATCGTTATAGCCTATTTATTGAAGAAAGAGGGGAGTATTGATCTGTCTACTTTTATAGGCGTCCAAGCCGATTTTGATGTAGATTGTATTCAAACTGTTACGGACCTGTTTTCAAAAAACCATGCTGCAATACACTCAGATTTCAAATTAGTGACTGAAGGGAGAACGTCACAGCCTATCCCGGATACGGTGACCTGCTTTAACAAAGAACAAATTTTTATAGAAGAAGGAGCAAAGCTTTACAATGGAACATTAAACGCAACCGAAGGTCCAATTTACATCGGTAAAAACGCAGAAGTAATGGAGAATTCAGCCATTAGAGGACCGTTTGCACTTTGTGAACATTCCACTATAAAAATGGGAGCAAAAATTTATACAGGAACTACTGTGGGTCCACATTCCAAAGTAGGAGGGGAGGTGAGTAATTCTATGATTCTAGGCTATTCTAACAAAGGCCATGATGGATTTTTGGGCAATTCTGTTATTGGTGAATGGTGCAACCTCGGCGCGGATACCAACACATCCAACCTCAAAAATAATTATACGACTATTAAATTATGGGATTACCAAAATTCTAGGTTTAAAGACACTGGACTTCAGTTTTGTGGATTGATTATGGGAGACCATTCTAAGTGTAGTATCAATATGATGTTTAATACAGGAACTTGTGTTGGCGTGAGTGCCAATATTTTTGGATCTGGATTTCCACGTAATTTTATACCTAGTTTTAGTTGGGGCGGAAGTCAGGGGACTATGACATATAAATTGGAGAAGGTGTTTGAAGTTGCAGAACTAGTGATGCAGAGACGCAGCATACAATTGTCTGAAGTAGATAAAGGTATACTAAAGCATATTTTTATGTCTACTAAAGTACATAGAAGAGATTAGTTTAGTTATTTTCTGGATAAATGAAGATTTTCTTAAACTGACAATTTGGGTATAGGATGGGTTTTACTATTGATGATAAGCACCGATCAATAGTAAATGAATAAAAAAATAAAATCATTTTTAAGATTAAAGTATTCTAAAATTTTAGTAGATGCTGTAAAGGATTTCACGTCTAATGAGTCTATGAATTTTGCAGCAGGAACAGCTTTTTATACCAATTTAGTTTTTAAATGTTATATCAAAAATTTGAATTATACTACGACGTAGCTCAGCGCAGGTTTTTTAATTAGTTGAGGAAAAAAATACAAGCAAAGCAGTAGTTGTGGTTCTATTTTATGACCATTAATAAGTGAAAAAAAAACTGATTTTACCGGGCATTATAGGTTTAACTTGGTATTCTGTAGCAGAACAAATAGGCAAAGGGGTATTGCTAAAGCTCAGGCTGTAAAAGTTAAAGAAATAGACGTTGAAGATTAATTTTTAAAATCTTTCCCTAAACTTTTGGTTATCAAAAAATTGCTGTATTTTTGCAAGCCTTTTCAGTGCAATACAGGAAACATTTAAAAGGTTGATTTTAAACAATTTAATCTCTTCTGCGAGTTTGCTTGAGTTTCTTGGACAAACAGAATACAAATTTTTAATCAGCATATGGCTGAAGATAAACAAACTAACGAGCAACAATCTGTTGCAGATTCAGATGAGCAAACCCAAAACGTAGCTCCTTCTGAACAACAAGAAAATCCAAAACAATTTCTTGAAGATTTCAATTGGCATAAATACGAAGAAGGTATTGATGAGGTTGATGACGAGCAATTGATGGAATTCGAAAAATTGGTTGAGGAAAACTTCGTAGACACTTTACACAATGAAGTTGTTGATGGAACAGTCGTCCACTTAACCGATCAAGATGCTATTATTGATATCAATGCAAAAAGTGAAGGTGTAATTTCTCTTAATGAGTTCCGTTACAATCCAGATCTTAAAATTGGTGACAAAGTAGATGTTCTTATCGATATTAAAGAAGATGCAGAAGGTCAACTTATTCTGTCTCACAGAAAAGCGAGAGTTATTCGTGCTTGGGAGCGTGTTAATAAAGCTCAAGAAGACGGTACTATCGTAAATGGTTTAGTCAAATGTAGAACTAAAGGTGGAATGATTGTCGATGTTTTTGGCATCGAAGCTTTTTTACCAGGTTCTCAAATTGATGTTAAGCCTATTCGTGATTATGACGCTTATGTAGGAAAGAGCATGGAATTCAAGGTGGTTAAGATTAACCATGAATTCAAAAATGTTGTTGTTTCTCACAAAGCGCTTATCGAAGCGGATATTGAAGAGCAGAAGAAAGAAATCATCGGTCAATTAGAAAAAGGACAAGTACTAGAAGGTGTTGTGAAAAACATCACTTCTTATGGAGTCTTTGTTGATCTTGGTGGTGTTGATGGATTGGTCCACATTACAGACTTATCATGGTCTAGAATTAATCATCCAAACGAGGTGGTTGAACTTGATCAAAAATTAAACGTTGTTATTCTTGATTTTGATGAAGATAAAACAAGAATTCAATTAGGTTTAAAACAATTACACAAACATCCATGGGATGCCCTTGATGAAGGTCTGAAAATAGGTGATGTTGTAAATGGAACTGTAACTGTAATCGCAGATTATGGTGCATTTATCGAAGTTGAAGAAGGTGTTGAAGGTTTAATCCACGTTTCAGAAATGTCTTGGAGTACTCACTTAAGATCAGCTCAAGATTTCGTTAAAGTTGGTGACAAAGTAGAAGCTAAAATCCTTACTCTAGATAGAGAAGACAGAAAAATGTCATTGGGTATCAAGCAACTAACGCCAGATCCATGGACAGATATTACTACTAAATATCCTGTAGGTTCTAAGCATGTTGGACAAGTAAGAAACTTCACAAACTTTGGAGTTTTTGTTGAACTTGAAGAAGGAATTGATGGGTTAATTTATATTTCTGACTTGTCTTGGACTAAGAAAATTAAGCATCCATCAGAATTCTGTAAAGTTGGAGATCAACTTAATGTTGTTGTCTTAGAATTAGATGTTGATGGACGTAAATTGAGTTTAGGACATAAACAAACCGAAACTAATCCTTGGGATAAATATTCTGATGAGTTTGCAGTAGGGTCTAAACATACAGCATCTGTTACAGATCTTGTAGATAAAGGGGCTACAGTAGATTTTAACGAAGATGTGACCGCATTTGTACCGCAACGTTACCTCGAGAAAGAAGATGGAACGAAACTGGCCAAAGGCGAAGCTGCAGAATTTATCGTAATTGAATTCAATAAAGAATTCAAACGTGTTGTAGCATCCCATACATCAGTCTTTAAGGAAGAAGAAGCTCAGATTGTGAAGAAGGCTGCTAAGAAGTCTGAAGATGAATCTAAGAAAACTACTTTCGGAGATGCTAATGCTGAATTACAAGCATTAAAAGATAGAATGGAAAACAAATAGTTTTAAGTTTGTTACATACTTAATTAAGCCTGCTCTTTTCGAGCAGGCTTTTTTTTTTGCTTAGGGTTAAATTTTTTTAAATTTAAATCTAACTTTTACCATTTTCTTTATATTACATAAAAACAGAATTATGTCCGATTTAAACACATCATCTTTAGAAAAGTCAATGGCAATTAAACTATCCTACAGCGATTATGGCAAAGGGCAGCCTGTTATCCTTATCCATGGTTGGCCATTAAACCAAAAGATGTGGGAATACCAGGTTGAAGCTCTAGTCCATTCTGGCTATAGAGTCATAACTTACGATCGAAGAGGCTTTGGCGAGAGCTCTAAGCCTTGGGAGAAGTACGATTATGATTCTCTTGCTAAAGACTTAAAGGATTTGATAGAAACGCTTAAACTTAAAGACAGTATACTCGTCGGGTTTTCTATGGGTGGAGGAGAAGTTGCCAGGTATATTGGTAATTATGGCACTTCATCTATCGCCAAAGCTATCCTTGTTTCTTCTGTAACACCATTTATGATGGATACTGAAGATAATAAAGGTGTCGATAGCTCTGTCTTTGAAGGAATGAAAGAAGGAATATCTAAAGATAGACCTCAATTCTTTAAAGATTTTGGTAAAAATTTCTATAATTACGAAACCTTTAAAGGGGATAGAATAAGCGAAGCAATGCTGGATTTTACTTGGAATTTAGCTATGCAAGGTTCACGAAAAGCTACTTTGGATTGCGTAGATAGTTTTGGTAAAACAGATTTTAGAGAAGATTGTAAGAAATTTGATGTGCCCACCTTAATTGTTCATGGAGATGCAGATCAAATAGTTCCTATCGAAGTTTCTGCTAAAAAAGCTAAAAGTCTGATTTTTAATGCTCAGCTAAAGGTTATAAAAGAAGCACCACATGGACTTGTAATTACTCATCATTCTGAGTTCAATTCAATTCTGCTCAATTTTCTTAAAGGAGAGTAAATTTAATTTGGTATCACAAAAAGATCGATAAAATGCCGCACTATTAGCGGCATTTTTTATGAATTAAAATTTGAAATTTAACTTCAGACTTAGGTTTTACCAACTCATGTAAAAACATAAAGATTCCTCGTCGAAGCAAAAAGGCTTCTCTGTCGGAGTGACAAAACGCTGCCTGCCGTTCTGAAGGAGCTTTTCGCAACTGAAGAATCTCCCTTTATCGAAAACACAAAGATTCCTCGTCGAAGCAAAAAAGCTTCTCTGTCGGAATGATAAAAAGATTCCTCTTCGAAGCAAAAATAGCATCTCTGTCGGAATGACAACATGCTGTCTGTCATTCTGAAGGAGCTTTTGGCGACTGAAGAATCTCACTTTATCGAAAGCATAAAGATTCCTCGTCGAAGCAAAGGGGCTTCTCTGTCGGAATGACAAATAGATTCCTCGTCAAAGCAAAAGAGCTTCTCTGTCGGAATGACAAAACGCTGCATGTCATTCTGAAGGAGCTTTTGGCGACTGAAGAATCTCTCTATCGAAAATGCAAAGATTCCTCGTCGAAGCAAAAAACTTCTCTGTCGGAATGACAAGGAGATTCCTCGTCGAAGTAAAAGGGGCTTCTCTGTCGGAATGACATCGCGCTGCCTGTCATTCTGAATGAGCTTTTGGCGACTGAAGAATCTCTTCCTGTCGAAAACACAAAGATTCCTCGTCGAAGCAAAAATGCTTCTCTGTCGGAATGACAAGGAGATTCCTCGTCGAAGCAAAAGGGGCTTCTCTGTCGGAATGACAACACGCTGCTTGTCATTCTGAATGAGCTTTTGGCGACTGAAGAATCTCATTCTATCAAAAACAAAAAGATTCCTCGTCGAAGCAAAAAACTTCTCTGTCGGAATGACAAGGAGATTCCTCGTCGAAGCAAAAAAGCTTCTCTGTCGGAATGAGAACACGCTACCTGTCATTCTGAAGAAGCTTTTTGCGACTGAAGAATCTTTCTCTTTCGAAAACACAAATGTTTCTTGTCGGAATGACAACACGTAACTTGTCATTCTGAAGGAGCTTTTCGCGACTGAAGAATCTCTTTTTATCGAAAACACAAAGATTCCTCGTCGAAGCAAAATGGGCTTCTCTGTCGGAATGACAAGGAGATTCCTCGTCGAAGCAAAAGGGCTTCTCTGTCAGAATGACAAAACGCTGCATGTCATTCTGAAGGAGCTTTTGGCGACTGAAGAATCTTTCTCCATCGAAAACACAAAGATTCCTCGTCGAAGCAAAAAGGCTTCTCTGTCGGAATGACAAGGAGATTCCTCGTCGAAGTAAAAGGGGCTTCTCTGTCGGAATGACAAGGAGATTCCTCGTCGAAGCAAAAAGAGCTTCTCAGTCGAAATGACAAATAGATTCCTCGTCGAAGCAAAAAGAGCTTCTCTGTCGGAATGACAAGGAGATTCCTCGTCGAAGCAAAAAGGCTTCTCTGTCGGAATGACAAGGAGATTCCTCGTCGAAGAAAAAAGGCTTCTCTGTCGGAATGACAAGGAGATTCCTCGTCGAAGTAAAAGGGGCTTCTCTGTCGGAATGACAAGGAGATTCCTTGTCGAAGCAAAAAAAAGCTTCACTGTCGGAATGACAAAACGCAGCTGTCATTCTGAAGAAGGCTTTTGACGACTGAAGAATCTTTCTTTATCGAAAATATAAATGTTTCTTGTCGGAATGACAAATAGATTCCTTGTCGAAGCAAAAAAGCTTCTCTGTCGGAATGACAAGGAGATTCCTCGTCGAAGCAAAAGGGCTTCTCTTTCGGAATGACAAAGAGATTCTTTGTCGAAGCAAAAAGAGCTTCTCTGTCGGAATGACAAAGAAATCACTTGTTTTTTTAGCGCTCAGATTTAGGTTTTAGCAACTCCGGAAATCTAACTTTGAAATTAGTATACCTCGGTACGGATACATTCCTTATATAAGGGTTATTAGGATTGTTTATTTTATAATCTTGATGGTATTTTTCTCCCATCCAAAATTTTTCAAAAGCCATAACCTCAGCGGCTATTGGTTTGTTATATTCTTTGGAAAGAGATTCGATTTTAGTGTCGATAATCGCTTTTTGATCCTCGTTTTTATAGAAAATAATAGAACGGTATTGCGATCCAATGTCAGGGCCTTGTCCATTTTGCTGTGTCACATTTTGAGATCCAAAATACACATCTACAAGAGTTTTAAAGGATACCATTTTTGGATCATAAATAACTTCTATAGCTTCAGCATGACCAGTTCTACCTGTATTGCTAGACTCGTAGGTTGGGTTTTTAGTATTCCCTCCAGAATATCCAGAAAACACCTCCTCTACACCATTTACGCTCTCATAAATGGTTTCTACACACCAAAAGCAACCACTTGCAAAGTAAGCTCTATCAAAAGTATCATCAGAAAAACTTTCTGAAGTCAGTTTACTTGTCGTTTGAGAATTCTGAGCTTTTCCACAGCTCACAAATAGAATGGAAAGAAGAATTAAACTATAAAATGATTTCATTTTTTTTGATTCAAAAATAGGGTTTATAACTAGGATTGTTTTTAAGGTCTCGTTAAATTTTGACATAAAAAAAGCCCAAGATATACTTGGGCTTTTTGATATAAGGTAAGTTTTAAATTACGACAATTTTGTAAACATCTTTTGCATTTTCTCCTCTTCTTCTCTAGCCAATTCCTGATCTACAAGAATTCTTCCACTGTGTTCATCGATAATTACTTTACGTCTAGCAGCAATTTCAACTTGAACTTGTGGTGGGATGGTAAAGAAAGAACCACCAGAGGCCCCTCTTTGTATGGTCACAACGGCCATACCGTTTTTGACATTTTTTCGAATTCTAGTATAGGCTTTTACCAAGCGCTCTTCGATGTCTTTCTTAAACTTATCTGATTTTAATGCAAGAGCATCTTCTTCTTTTTCAGTTTCCTTTAAGATATTGTCTAACTCAGATTTTTTGTGGTCTAAGTGATTTTGTCTTTCTGATAATTTTTCTTTAGCGTCTTGAATCACAACTGTTTTATGTTCTATTTGAGCATAAAATTCTTTGATGTGTTTTTGAGCCAATTCAATTTCTAATTCTTGAAATTCAACTTCTTTAGTCAATGCATCAAACTCCCGGTTGTTTCTTACGTTGTCCTGCTGTCCTTTGTATTTTTTGATCATAGCTTCAGCTTCTACGATGGACAGTTTTCTATCTTTTATTTTTTCTTCTGTAATCTCAAGATCAGATTCTAACTTTTCAATCCTTTTTGTAAGTCCAGCAACTTCATCTTCCAAATCTTCAACTTCAAGAGGTAATTCTCCTCGCATATTTCTAATCTCGTCAATACGTGAGTCTATTAACTGTAAATCATATAAAGCTCTCAATTTCTGCTCTACTGTAACCTCTTTTTTCTTAGCCATAATCAAAAATATTGAATCGGGTTGGTATTATTATTTGATAAAACGAGTGCAAAATTAAGAAATTTTTCCGTAAGATAAGCATGTATTAATTCTTTTGTAAACTGCTCGCTTTCATAATGCCCAATATCTGCTAAAATGATGCTATTTTCAGCTTTGTAGAAGTCATGATATTTTAAATCTGCGGTGATGTAAAGGTCTGCTTTCGCCGCTTTAGCTTGATCAATAGCAAAAGCTCCGCTGCCCCCTAAAACCGCAACGCGTTTTATGTCTTTAGAAATGAACTGGGAATGACGTATGCTTGTGGTCTTGAATACAGACTTCACATGCCTTAGAGCTTCCTCGGCAGTTTTAGCTATTTCAAATTCGCCTATCATACCTATCCCTCTCTGTTGATCTACGTTTTCTAAAGTTTCAATTTCATGGGCGACTTCTTCATAAGGATGACTCTTAAAAAGAGCTTTTAAGAGAGAAGATTCAAGATGAGATGAAAACATCATATTAATTTGGACTTCTTCTTCAAATTGTGTGACTCCAGGTGTTCCAATTGTCGGGTTGGAATCTTCATTTCCATTAAAAGTACCAGTCCCGTTTATATTAAAACTGCAGTAATTGTAATTTCCTATATTACCTCCGCCAGCGTCAAATAAGGCATGTCTTACGACTTCTGCATTTGCTTTTGGGACATAGGTGGTAAGCTTTTTGATTGTTTTGGATTTTGGAATTAAGATCGAAGTGTTTATCAATCCAAGTTTTTCACACATCATGCCATTCACCCCGTTATAAACATTGTCTAAAGCGGTATGCATGGCATATATAGCGATATCATTTTTTATAGCTTTGTGGACTACACGCTCTACATAGTTTTTACGGTTCAATTTCTTTAAGCCAGAAAAAATAATAGGATGAAAACTAATAATCAAGTTGCATTTTTTTTCAATAGCTTCATCAACTATAGTTTCAAGCGTGTCTAGAGTGACTAAAACACCGGTCACCACTGTAGTGAACTCTCCTATAAGTAGGCCTGTATTATCAAAATCTTCAGCATAGTAAGAAGGGGCTAGTTCTTCTATAGCATTCGTAAAATCTTTTACAATCATATGAAATTTATTTAATGTCTAAATTTAAAAATTATAATTTTGCAATCATGAAATACTTTAGATATTTCCTTTTTCCATTATCTGTCCTTTACGGCTGTATTTTATCTGTTCGTAATTTTTTATTTAATTATAGTTTTTTAAAGTCGAAGTCTTATTCGGTTCCTGTTATCTGCGTGGGAAACCTAAATACAGGAGGCACAGGGAAAACGCCAATGATTGAGCTCTTGGTAAGGATCTTAGGTGAAGATTATAGCTTAGCAACCTTAAGTCGAGGGTATAAGAGGACTACTAAGGGATTTATAGAGGTTAACGCTAATCATTCTTCATTGGACGTTGGTGACGAGCCTTTGCAATTTAAAAAAAACTTTCCAGACTTAAAGGTTGCCGTTGATGGTGATCGGCAGAGAGGAATTTCCAATTTGCTAAGCGTTTACCCAAGCCTGGATATGATTCTTCTGGATGATGCTTTTCAACATAGAAAAGTCAAACCAGACTTTTCTATACTCCTCACCACTTATAAGGATCTTTACGTGAGAGATTTTGTACTTCCCACAGGAAATTTAAGAGAGTTTCAAACGGGTGCAAAACGAGCGGACATGATCATAGTCACCAAGTGTCCAAAGGATTTAAGTAAAACAGAGCAAAAAGATATTGCTTTGCAATTGAGGCCTAAGCCTTATCAAAAGTTGTTATTCTCTTCGATTTTCTATTCTGAATTTGTAACGAATACACTTCAAAAAATAGATGTCAATAGTTTTAATAATTTCACCCTTGTTACCGGTATTGCTAATCCAAGCCCTTTAGTTCGTCATTTAAAAGCTTTGGATAAAGAGTTTAGCCATGAAAAATCCCCAGACCATCATGAATTTTCTGCTGCGGAAATACAAAGACTTCAAAAGTTACCTTTACTATTGACAACCCAAAAAGACTATATGAGGTTAAAAACGGAGTTCTCACCTGAGAAATTATTCTATCTACCAATTGAATCTCGTATCCTAGATGATCCAGATTCACTGAAATTAAATATAGAAAAGCAACTCTTTGAAAATTTGGAATAGATAGTTACAAACATTTCGAATATTTGCTTGTTTAATAGATTCTTTTATTTAAATTTGCAATCTGAATTAATTTAGTAAAGACGATACGATGAGAAAAGGAATACATCCAGAAAATTATAGATTAGTAGCGTTTAAAGATATGTCCAATGATGATGTGTTTTTAACAAAATCCACAGCTCAAACTAAAGAAACTCTTGAAGTTGATGGGGAAGAATATCCTCTTATAAAACTTGAAATTTCAAGGTCATCACACCCCTTCTATACTGGCAAAACAAAACTTGTTGATAGTGCGGGTCGTATTGATAAGTTTAAAAGCAAATACAAGAAGTTCAAAAAAGAAGATAAAAAGGCGTAGCTCTTTTTTAGTATATAATAAAAACTTTCAATGCAAATTGGAGGTTTTTTTTGTTTTTAAATTCTAATGACAATGAAGTAAAAAAAAAGCCTCAAGAATTTATTTCTTGAGGCTTTTTTTAATAAATCACACCAAATTAAATTTATAATGTCATGTGAATAAATTGATGAAAATCAGACATAAAAACGATTTATTGCAACATTATAGGTTTAACTTGATGTTAAAAGTTCCAATTCAATTATTTAGTATCAATAATTGAATTTAATGTCGAACTTGGTCTCATTTGTTTGGCGACTAAATCTTCATCTGGAAAGTAATATCCGTTGATATCGTTTTTCTGACCTTGAGCTTTTAGTAACTCATCATTGATTTTAGATTCGTTTTCCTCCAAGAAATTAGCCACCTTTTCAAATTCAGATTTCAAATCTGCATCATCACTTTGATCAGCAAGCTCTTTTGCCCAGTATAAAGCTAAATAGAAATGTGTTCCTCTATTGTCTATTTCATTGACTTTTCGAGAGGGAGATTTATCATTTTTCAAGTATTGACTATTTGCTTTATTCAATGTTTTGGCAATAACTTTTGCCTTTGCATTATTGGTTCTGTCTGCAATATCTTCAATAGAGACTGCAAGAGCTAAAAATTCTCCTAAAGAGTCCCATCTTAAATGGCCTTCTTTTAAAAATTGTTGGACATGTTTTGGGGCAGATCCACCAGCGCCAGTTTCATACAATCCTCCACCAGCAAGTAATGGAACAATAGAAAGCATCTTTGCACTTGTGCCCAATTCTAGAATAGGGAAGAGATCTGTTAGGTAATCTCTAAGAACGTTACCCGTTACAGAGATAGTGTCTTTACAATCTTTTACTCTCTCTAGCGTGTATTGCATCGCTTCTTCTGGACTCATGATTTGCACATCCAAACCAGTTAAATCAAGGTCTTTTAAATACGTATTAACCTTAGTGATAAGATTTGCATCATGAGCTCTATTTTCATCCAACCAAAAAACAGCAGGATTCCCTGTTTTTTTAGCTCTTTTAACTGCTAAGCCTACCCAATCTTTAATAGGTAGATCTTTGGTTTGACACATTCTCCAAATGTCACCTTCTTTAACATCATGAGTCGTTAAAGCTTTATGGTTACGGTCTAAAACCTCTACACGTCCCTCTTTAGGTATGATAAACGTTTTGTCATGAGATCCATATTCTTCCGCCTTTTTGGCCATTAATCCAACATTGGAAACATTACCCATGGTAGTCACATCAAAAGCTCCATGTTTTTGACAGAAATCAATCACTTGTTGATATATTCCAGCATAGCTTCTGTCTGGTATAACAGCTTTCATGTCTTGAGTTTGATCATGCTTATTCCACATCTTACCCCCAGCTTTTATAGCGGCGGGCATAGAAGCATCAATAATAACATTACTTGGGACATGCAAGTTGGTGATACCTTTTGAAGAGTCTACCATCGCTAAATCCGCTTTACTAGCATATACGTCTTCAAGCTCTTTGATAATGGTTTTAGCTTTTTCTTCTGGAAGTTTAGAGATTTTAGTATAAACATCTCCCAACCCATTGGTGGGGTCTACACCAATTTGATCAAATTCTGATTTGTATTTATCGAAAATTTCTTTAAAATAAACGGTTACAGCATGACCAAAAATTACAGGATCTGAAACTTTCATCATGGTTGCTTTCAAGTGTACAGAAAACAAAACATCCTTTTCTTTGGCGTCCTTAATTTCTTCATCCAGAAATTCACGAAGGGCCTTTTTACTCATGACAGAAGAATCTATAACTTCTTTATCCTCAAGTTTTGTGCTGTCCTTCAAGACAGTTTGGTTGCCATTAGCATCTGTATGAACAATTTTCACATCATCTTCTGAGGTAAGAACAACAGACTTTTCACTTCCATAAAAATCTCCATCTTTCATTGTTGAAACATGGGTTTTAGACTCTTTGCTCCATTCATTCAATTTATGAGGATGATCTTGAGCATACTCCTTTACTGGACCAGCCACTCTTCTGTCTGAATTACCTTCCCTTAAGATAGGATTGACAGCACTTCCCAAGACTTTTGCAAATCTATTTTTTACATCTTTTTCCTTGTCGTTTTGTGGATCTTCAGGATAGCTAGGAATTTTATAGCCTTTGTCTTGTAGTTCTTTAATAGCTTCGGTTAGTTGTGGAACAGAAGCGCTTATGTTTGGAAGCTTAATGATGTTTGCTTCTGGAGTTTTGGCCAACTTTCCAAGATAAGTTAAGCTATCATCAACTTTTTGCTCTTCAGTTAAGTAATCACTGAAACTAGTCAAAATTCTTGCTGCCAGAGAGATGTCCTTGGACAGTATATTTATACCGGCGCTTTCTGTAAATCGCCTTATAATTGGTAAAAAAGAGTAGGTGGCTAGAGCTGGTGCTTCATCTGTTTTTGTATAGATGATTTTTGTACTATATTCTTCCATGAATTATAATTTATATTTAGAAATTGTTTAACCCTCAAATATAAAGATTTGAAATCTAAAAACCTTGCTGAGAGGGTTATAAGGCTGTTAAAAACTAAAAAAACCTTCTATTGAATTCAATAGAAGGTTTTTTTAAAGATCGAAAAAATAAACTAGTTGGTTCTTTTTTCTTTAATTCTTGCTTTTTTACCAGTAAGGTTTCTGAAATAATAAATTCTAGCGCGTCTGACACTACCTCTTTTATTAATTTCAATTTTTTGAATAGCAGGCATGTTAATTGGAAAAATCTTCTCAACTCCTACAGTTCCACTCATCTTACGAATAGTGAAGGTTTTTGATACTCCAGGTCCTTTAATCTGAATAACGACTCCTTTATAAAACTGAGTACGTGTTTTTTGACCTTCCTTAATTTCGTAGTATACTGTAATAGTATCACCAGCAGAAAATTCTGGAAAATCTTTCTTTTCGACAAATTCGTCTTGTACAAATTTTACTAAATCCATTGTATTGGGTTTTAATATAACCTAAACCAACATTCACGCATTTCGTCAGAGGTTGAATTAGCGATTGCAAAAATACATAAAAAATCGTTTTATGCAAATCTAAATTTAATCTTCCTTCAATAAGTCTGGTCTGAGCTCTTTGGTTCTTTCTAGGGCTTTTTCATCTCTCCATTCGTCGACTTTTCTTTGGTGTCCGCTTAATAAAATCTTTGGAACTTCTAATCCTTTGTAGGTTGAAGGTCTTGTATAAATGGGCGGAGATAGCAAATCATCTTGAAAAGCATCGGTTAGAGCAGAGGTTTCGTTTCCAAGTACACCAGGGATAAGTCTTATGATGCTATCACACAAGACTGCTGCTGCCAACTCTCCTCCAGAAAGGACATAGTCACCAATAGAGATTTCTCTTGTGATAAAGAGCTCCCTTACGCGTTGGTCTACTCCTTTATAATGGCCGCAAAGCATTATTAAGTTGCCTTTTAGGGAGAGCGTATTTGCCATGGCTTGGTTTAAGACTTCTCCATCTGGGGTGAGGTAAATGACTTCATCATAATCTCTTTCACCTTTCAATTTAGAAATGCATTTGTCGATAGGCTCCACCAT
The DNA here is from genome assembly GCF_000153485.2 of Psychroflexus torquis ATCC 700755. Taxonomy (NCBI): domain Bacteria; kingdom Pseudomonadati; phylum Bacteroidota; class Flavobacteriia; order Flavobacteriales; family Flavobacteriaceae; genus Psychroflexus; species Psychroflexus torquis. The sequence goes on from NC_018721.1 coordinate 3,532,941, forward strand.
CATCACCATTCCTGCACCGCCACCATATTGGTAATCGTCAATCTGTTTATAACTGAGAGTGGTATAATCTCTAAGATTATGAATATGGATTTCTACTAGTTTTTTTTCAATGGATCTCTTTAGGATAGAAGCCTCAAATGGGCTCTTTAGTAAATCCGGAACTACAGTAATAATATCTATTCGCATTTCTTAAACTTTTTTGAGTTTGTAGCTCAATGTTATACAGGCGACCAAAAGTAAAAGGAAAAACCAAAATTGATAGGCTAGTCCAAAATGTTTTGCAATAAGGCCGAATGAAGCAGCTACTATGGTAAATAATCCAATTAATGTGTTTGCAACAGAAACATATGTTGGCCGCTCTTTTTCTGGGGCATAGTCTATAATGTACGTTTTTCTGCTCAATCTTGCTCCAGAATAAGCAACGCCATTAATAAATAAGACTGGCATAAAATAGTAAAAATTGAGGGTTTCATTATCAAAATAAACAAAAACCAGCGCATATAAAATACTCAATATAGACAAGCTAGCTGAAATTCTCATAAGCTGTAAACTAGATCTATCTGCCAATCTCCCCCAAATAGGACTACTTACTATTTGTGCTAGACTACCAATGACAATGATATAGCCTAAATAGTTCCAGTTTCCTTTGCTTACATCTTTTGCAAGCAGGATAAAAAATGGGTCTAATAGAGGAATTGCCATTAACAATGCTCTGGTAATGATGAAATTCCTGTACGATGAATCTTTCTTTAATAGGGAAACTCCAGTTTTTATTTCTTCTAAAGGGGTTCTTCCTCCCTCTGTAGACCCCGGTTGTTCTTTAATAGCTGAAAATAAAATTGAGGCAAAAATCCAAAGTACGGCAGCACAAGCAAATAGGCCAACGTATAGCCACTTGCTATCTTCTCCTTTTAGAAAAAATACTAAAGAGCCTCCAGCAATAAGAGCTAGAGACCCTCCAAATGTAGATCTATAACTCAACATTTGACCTCTTTCTCCTTTGGGGACAGTTTTTCCAGTGACGTCTTTGAAGCTTACAGAGCCAACTCCTGAAGCTATACTAAATAGAAGTAATAAGAAGACAATAGCATAACTTACGAAGGTCTGGTTATCGATAAAGGCAAGTAAGATTGCTGAAACAAGTAAACATAAGCCTTGAGTAAATCCAGCAGCAACCCAATACGGTTTTCGTTTTTGTTTTTCTCTTATCTTTCCGCTCACAAAAAGCTGTGGCAAAAGAGATCCTATGTCTTTTATAGGGACCAACATACCGATAAGAAAAAGTGGTGCTCCAAGAAAACTCAATATCCAAGGTAGAGTAAGCCCTGGGCTTATTAATTTTTCTGCAAATTTAGTAAGGCTACCATTAAAAATATTTAATATGAAGTTTTTTGGAAGATGTGTGCATTGGTCGTCCGGAATGGATTCGCAAATTCTAGCATCGGTATCCTCAGTCAAAAATTCATAAAAATCTTCGGTCTTGGCCATTATTTTTGATTGCCCTTACTCAATTTCTGAACTTTATTTTTTTCGTCTTGAAGTTCTCTTCCCAATTTCTGTTGCTTTTCTAAAGAGATGCGTTTATAACTTTCATGGTCTGCATCTAGATTTTTTAAATTCTGCTTAGCTTCTTTGGTAAGAAGATTACTCCTGTTGTATTTAAAAATAAATAAGAATAACAAAATAATGAGAACAGCCATGATAGACCACGTTATCGTTTTATAATTTGATTTTGTTAAAGGCATCTCTAAAAATACAATTTCATCTTTTTCGTTTTGAAGACCAGACAATTCTTTATTCAGGCCAGATACTTCTGTGATTAAACTTTGAATTTGTTTGTCTTGAGATTGAATACTGTCTTTTAGACTAGAGATATCTGTTTTCAATAAATCAAAAGCAGTAAAAACTTTCTTAATTGCAGCATTGATTTCAACTTTTTCTACAACCTTGTATTGCTGGTAATTATTAGACTTATCTACTAAAGTTTCAAGATTTTTTATTGCTGAAGGCTGCTGGTCTTGTTCTTTATTCTCTTTGTTTTGAGAAAAAGATAGGCTTGTGCAAAAAAAAGCAATAGCTAAAAGGTATAAGGGTTTCATACTAATTTAATTTTGAAGCAAAAGTATTTAAAATGCATCTAATAAAATCAATATCAAAAATAAAAATCCTTGAAGTTCAAGGATTTTTATGGGAAACTAATAATAGGTGAATCGCCTGACTTCAGAAATGTATTTTGCCAATCGTATGACTTGATGGCTATATCCAAATTCATTGTCATACCAAATATAAAGAACTACAGAATTGGTGTTCTCATCTACAATGCTCGCATGACTATCGAAGATAGCTGGGGCAGAAACTCCAATAATGTCCGAAGAGACGAGTTCATTATCTATAGAATATTTGATTTGTTCTACGAGTTCACCATTAAGAGCGTATTCCTTTATTTTAGAATTTAGCTCCTCTTTAGTGACTTTGTTCTTTAAATTTAAATTCAATATAGCTAAAGAACCGTTGGGCACTGGAACTCGTATTGCATTAGAGGTTAGTTTACCCTCCAATTGAGGAAGGGCTTTAGCAACTGCTTTTCCCGCTCCAGTTTCTGTGATTACCATGTTAAGAGCTGCTGCTCGGCCCCTTCTGTACTTGCTGTGCATGTTATCCACCAAGTTTTGATCATTGGTGTAAGCATGAATAGTTTCTAGATGACCATGTTCCAAACCAAAACTATCTTCTATGGCTTTCAAGATGGGAGTAATGGCATTTGTAGTACAAGAGGCCGCAGAATAGATAGAATGTTCTTTGGGGTCATACTCCTTATGGTTGACGCCATGAACGATATTAGGAATTCCTTTGGCTGGAGCGGTTAATAAAACTTTTGAAACTCCTTTAGAAGTCAAATGCCTTTCTAAAGCGTCCTTATCTCGAAAAGCACCAGTGTTGTCAATGACTAAAGCGTCTTGAATACCATAGGCTGTATAGTCTATATCTTCTGGTTGCTGAGCAGAAATTATTTTTACCGTAGTATCATTAATTATAAGGGAAGAATTTTCTAGGTCTACACGGACAGTTCCATTAAAATCGGCGTGAACAGAGTCGTTTCTTAATAATGAAGCTCTTTTCTCTAAAACGTCCTGAGTGATTTCTCCTCGGGTAACGATAGCTCTTAGCCTTAATTGATTTCCTTTACCAGTTTTGGCCATCAGTTCACGAGCTACCAGACGTCCTATTCTTCCGAAACCGTAAAGCACAACATCTTTGGGTGTGATCGCATTAAAATTTTGAGAGTTTTTCAGTTTATTGGAAAGAAAACTCATCACATCCTGATCTTCGTTTTCATTTTGAAGATATTCAAAAGTCAGTTTTCCAATGTCTAATTTGGAGGGGGGGAGATGAAGGTTTTTTATCCCCTCTGTGATTTCTGTAGAATCGAAAATAGAAATAGGCTTATTGACAAATGCACCAGCGTATTCGTGGAGCTTTAAAATTTCTCCAACATTTTTATTGATAAGAGAATTTTTAAATAAAACGAGTTCGATGGACTTTTCATACCATAAGTCGTTAACAATACTAATAAACTTTACAGAAGCGCGTCTTCGGTCTGCTTGAAAAGAAAGTTCCTTTTCGTATACTTGTGATGGAGTCATTGGAAGAATTGATTTTTAAAGTTTCGACAAAAGTATAGATTTCAATCGTTTTCGTTAACTGTTTTTAAGAAAAAAAAGCACATTTTTTAAAGTTTTTTGTCAAACTTTATTCTCTTTAAAATTTGAGTAAAAAACTTAACTTAAAGTTTGAATTATACGTATTGAAAATCAGAAAATTCAAAATACTTTTGCAAGATTTAAAATTGAACTTAATTCGTTACTAATGACTGAATTGATAGCCTTTGGGATTCTCTCGTTCACTACTTTTTTTACCATCATAAACCCTTTGGGTGTGATGCCCATATTTATGACGATGACTTCTGAATTGGATAAAGAAAGTCGAAAAGCTACAGCCAAAAAAGCAATATTAGCCTCTTTTGTTACCGTTATTATATTTGCATTTACGGGTCAGATCCTTTTTAAATTTTTCGGAATATCGGTGAACAGTTTTAGAGTAGTAGGAGGGATTATTTTTCTCTTGATGGGGATGGATATGTTGCAGGCTAGACTTGGTAAAGTGAAAGTTCAAGAGTCGGAGATTAAAACCTATGTTAACGATATTTCTATTACTCCCTTGGCTATCCCAATGATATGCGGTCCGGGAGCTATTACCAATGCCATTGTGATGATGGAGGATGCTAAAACGGTAGAAATGCAAGCAGTGTTAATTGGAGCTATTATTGTAGTTCTTGGTATTACGCTAGCTATCCTCTTGAGTGCGGGCAAAATTATAAAACTATTAGGGCAAACAGGAAATAATGTACTGATGCGTTTAATGGGCCTTATCGTTATGGTGATCGCTATAGAATTCTTTTTGAGCGGGTTTAAACCTATCTTTCAGGAAATTATTTCTGGACAATGAGCTAATAAGCGATTTTTACTAAAATACCATTTGCATCTGTATGGTTTTCATCTTCAATAAACCTTAGGTTGTTTGTTTCACTTTTTGAATTTGAGAGGCAAAGAACCATGGCATCGAGTATATCGTCTGGTTTTACTTTCGATTTTGGATACGTAGATGTGATAGAGTGATAGAGCTCTTCGAGTTCAGGAGCCAAGCTTATCAGAAGTTGAAAACGCTCTTGAAATCCTTCTTTAGTAGACTTTTTGGAGCTGATCACCTTAGATCCGTTTAAGTATTTGAAATCAATTTCAGGATGGCTTTCATAAATTTCTAAGGCGTTTGATTTCTCCTTAAAAAATTGATCGATTTCTTTTATTTTTTTGGAAATATTATGGCTTTGAATAGAGATGCTCTTTCCTAAAACCCTTTTGTTGATTTCACGAGCCTCGTCATAATTTTTGGCATAAACAGCTTCTCGGCAGGCCGGTGTAAAAATCGTAGACGCTCTTTTTTCCAATTGCTTTCGCATAGAACTTTCCACCGTTCTACAGAAATTTTCAGAAGATAAACCGATGGGAATATCTATAAATACACGTTTTAGATCGGAGTGTAAAGCGATCAATTCTGAAAATTGAGTGACGGCCAAACTAGAAAATTTGTTTTGGTCTTGTAAAATCACAATCCAGCCCAATGGACAGGAATCTATACCAGCTATTTTCATTTTTTAAAAAGGCTTCAGATGATTAATACCAAATTAAATTTATAATGTCGTATAAATAAATTGAATTATTTTTTGATTGATTGAAATAAAAAATAATTAGCATAGCCTTAGTTATGGTAATTATTTTTGATAAAAAGCAGGCGAAAAAGAAACGATTTATTGCTACATTATAGGTTTAATTTGGTATGATATGTAAAACAAAGTTACAGCTATTGAAATTAACGTTTACTCAAGACGGGGCTTTAAATCAAGAATAGCTAGAAGCTTCCTGTCTTCAAACTTGAGATTGACGTTAACAAAATCAGAATAAAAAAACCGATATATTTCTATACCGGTTAGTTTGGTCCTTATGGAAGGTTTAAATATGTAAAGCCCTATTACCTGTCGCGGCAAGCGCTGCTTCTTTTACAGCTTCTGCATAGGTTGGGTGAGCGTGACTCATCCTGGCTATATCTTCTGCACTAGCTCGGAATTCCATAGCTGTTACCGCTTCTGCGATAAGATCGGCTACTCTGGCGCCAACCATATGTACTCCGAGAACTTCGTCTGTCTCTTTATCTGAAAAAATCTTTACAAACCCGTCTACATCGCCACTAGCTCTAGATCTTCCTAGCGCACGCATCGGGAATTTACCAGTGTTATACTTGATGTTATCTTCAATGAGTTGTTCTTCGTTTTTACCGACAGAAGCTACTTCTGGCCAAGTGTAAACCACATTTGGAATAAGGTTATAGTTGATATGAGGTTTCTGACCTGAGATGACTTCAGCGACGAATGTACCTTCTTCCTCAGCTTTATGAGCAAGCATAAGGCCATCAATGACATCTCCTATGGCATAAATGTTATCTGCCGTCGTTTGTAATTTCTCATTCACTTTCACCTTACCATTTTCATTGATTTCAATACCAGCTTTATCGGCATTTAGACCGTCAGTAAAAGGTCGTCTTCCAACAGAAACTAGGCAGTAGTCTCCTTTAAATTCTACTTCTTTACCATTTTTATCATCAGCCTTCACCGTGATTTCATCTCCGTTGCGCTCGACGGATTTCACTTTATGCGAAAGCATAAATTTAGCTTTTTGTTTTTTCATGGCTTTCATCAATTCCTTGCTTTGATCTTTGTCCATGCCAGGTATGATGCGATCCATATACTCTAAGACAGTAACTTCTGCCCCTAGTCTTTTATAGACTTGTCCTAGCTCAAGACCAATCACTCCACCACCAATCATAATGAGGTGTTTTGGAATTTCTTTCAAGGAAAGAGCTTCTGTAGAGGTGATAATTCGTTCTTTATCAATATTGATAAAAGGTAAGCTAGAAGGCTTACTTCCTGTAGCAATAATGGTGTTTTTAGCTTCAATTACAGTCTCGTTGCCTTCACCATCAGTAATGATGATGTGTGTTTTGTCTTTAAAAGATCCAATACCTTGGTAAGACTCTATGTTATTTTTTTCCATCAGAAAATCAATTCCTTTGGTGGTTTGATCCACAACACCAGACTTGCGTTTCATCATATTTCCCAGATTAACCTTGACCTCTCCAGAAATATCTATCCCGTGTTCTTCAAAGTTTTTTATGGCGTCCTCGTAGTGATGTGAAGAATCTAGCAAAGCTTTAGAGGGTATACAGCCTACATTAAGGCAAGTTCCACCTTTGGTTGCATATTTTTCAATAATGACGGTTTTCATGCCTAATTGTGCACAGCGAATGGCTGCTACATAGCCTCCAGGTCCAGAGCCGATTACGGCTACATCGTATGTATTCATATTACGAATTTTAGTTTCAAAATAAAGTATTACAAATTTACACCTTCTTCATTAAAGGACAATTACTAGGCTAGAAAACCTTGTTAAATTATTGATAGTGATTTTGTTTTTGATAGCTTGACGCAAATTAGAAACACATTAAGAAAACGAGACTAGAAAAATAAACAACCTATTGAAAACAAGGCTATTGATTATCTAATGTTGATAAAACTCTACTTTTTTATTGTGAAATAAGTCACAAAATTGTAACATTACGTTCATTTTAAATTCTAAACATGAGTGAAGCTTCAAACGATACTGAAGAAATTCAGTCCAATTCCAAGATAAGATTAAGTATTTGGCAAGCCCTTATTCCAATTATAGCATTAATAGGTATGCTTGCTTATAATGTATTTATATATGGAGATGATTCCTTAGGAGGTTCTAATCAGTTCATTTTATTGATGGGTGGAGCCGTCGCCGCTATCGTTGGTGTTGTTAAAGGGGTTAAGTTTGAGGTGATGATAGAGGATGTGGCTAAGAATATTAAGGCGACTGCCGAGCCTATTCTTATTTTATTAATGGTTGGATCACTTGCAGGGACTTGGCTGCTAAGTGGTATTATTCCAACAATGATTTACTATGGATTACAAATCCTAAACCCTACTATATTCTTGGCAGCTACCGTAGTAATTTGCTCCGTGATCTCGATTGCAACAGGGAGTAGTTGGACGACTTCGGCGACCGTTGGGATTGCCTTAATTGGTATAGCTGAAGCGCTTGGAGTATCTGTCGCCATGACTGCTGGGGCTGTCCTCTCTGGCGGATATTTTGGCGATAAGCTATCTCCCATGAGTGATACGACAAATTTGGCTCCTGCCATGGCGGGTACAGATTTGTTTACTCACATTAGGTATATGACTTTAACTACAGTTCCTACAATAATAGTTACCCTTATTGCTTTCATTATTATAGGTCTTAATTTAGACACCTCTGGACAAACCAATCCTGAAGAAATTTTGGGTTCTATTGACGCTTCTTTTAATATTACTCCTTGGCTGTTTGTAGTTCCCGTCATAGTGATTGCTTTAATTATAAAAAAAACACCTCCACTTATTGCATTGCTTTTAGGAACATTATTAGCTGCTGGAGCTGCACTTATTTTTCAGCCAGATCTCGTTCAAATGATTGGAGGAGGGGAGACCTTGAACTTTGAAACCGCCTATAGAGGAATTATAAACGCAATTACTGTGGAAATTACCATCCCTTCAGAAAACGAATCTTTACAAGACTTATTTTCTGCTGGAGGAATGGCTGGCATGCTAGGGACTATTTGGTTGATTATCTGCGCTATGGTATTTGGTGGAATTATGGATGCAATTGGAGCTTTGGAAAGGATAAGTGAAGCCCTCTTGAATTTATTTACATCTATTTTTGGTTTGTTTTTTAGTACGGTTACTAGTTGTTTAGTTTTGAATTTAACCGCCTCTGATCAGTATTTGGCGATTGTTGTCCCTGGGAAAATGTTTGCCAAAGCTTATGAGAAAAAAGGGCTAGCCCCTGAAAACTTAAGCCGAACTTTAGAAGATTCTGGAACTGTGACTTCTGTTTTAATTCCTTGGAATACCTGTGGAGCATATCACAGTGGAGTACTTGGAGTTCCTGTAGCGGATTATTTCTTTTATGCGATTTTTAACTATTTGAGCCCATTTGTCACTCTAATTTTTGCAGCTTTCAACATTAAGATTAAACAATTGACGAAAAAGTAAACTATGAAATTAGATATATTAGCAATAGGAGCACATCCAGACGATATAGAGTTGAGTTGCTCTGGTACCTTAGCCAAAGAAGTTGAAAAAGGAAAAAAGGTTGGGATATTAGACCTTACTCGCGGCGAACTTGGAACTCGTGGAACTGCAGAAACACGCGACCAAGAAGCTAAAGATGCTGCTGGAATTCTTGGAGTAAGGATGAGGAAAAACCTAGAATTCAGTGATGGTTTTTTTTCAAATAATACGGCTCACCAATTAGAAATTATCAAAATTTTGCGCAAGTATAGACCTGAAGTTATCCTATGTAATGCTATACATGATAGACATATAGATCATGGGAAAGGAAGCAGGCTTGTGAGTGATGCCTGTTTTTTAAGTGGCCTAAAAAAGATTGAAACGGTTTATGAAGGAAACTTTCAAAAGGAATGGAGGCCAAAACATATTTATCATTATATACAGTGGTACGATATAGAGCCAGATTTTGTTGTAGATATTTCTGGTTTTATGGAGAAGAAGCTAGAGAGTGTGAAAGCTTACAAAACTCAATTTTTTGATCAAGGTAGCAACGAACCAAACACTCCAATTTCAAGCTCTAATTTCATTGACAGTGTGACTTACAGAGCTAGGAATTTAGGTCGAATCATAGGTACCGAACATGGAGAAGGGTTCACCGTTGAACGCTATCCAGCAGTTGACTCAATTTTAGATCTTATCTAGATAAATTTAAACCAAAAACGAATCACCCAAAAGTCGATAGATCGGCTTTTGGGTTTTTTATTTATAGATAATTTCATAATAATATCTTGCTAATTTGATATATTTATGCAAAATTAATATATATGGATTTTTGCCCTCAATGTCAATCTGATGAAATAGTGAAAAGTGGTATTGTAAATGACCGTCAACGCTATAAATGTAAATCATGCAATTACTTTTTTACTGTTAATAAATTAGGAAAAAAAATTGATCAGTATTATGTTACTAAAGCGCTTCAGCTTTATTTAGAGGGGCTCACTTATCGTGAAATTGAACGTATTTTAGGAATTTCTCATGTGAGTGTGATGAACTGGGTTAAGAAGTATAATATTCAAAAAGTTCAGAATTTAGATTTTCATCCTACATACAAAATTTTAAGTCAAAGCGAACTTGGAAATTACTTTTCTCTACCAGAGAATACAAAGGGATCTGGTGTTATTGTCACAGAGCTTGGAGACAAATTCATGATCATAAAATGGGAGCGATTTAAAGAATAGCTATACCAGTTACCAAAAATATATATTTAATTTTAATTAACAGATTTATTATTTGAAGTTCGTGTCAAGTTATTAGCAATAAAAGGTTTAAAAAATTAAAAACTTGACACATAATGAGACATTATATTACACTCTTCGTATTGTTAGCCTTAGTTTTTAGCAACAGTGCATTCTCTCAAGGCTCACCTAATTATAAGGGAGGCTTTAAAATTAAGTTTGACGATAGCGATAATAAGTATGTTAGAATTTTAACTTGGGTTCAAACGCAAGCTAATTTTTCAGACTCTCGTCCAGACGACCAAGCCGATGTTTCTTTTCAATTAAGACGTGCACGATTACTCGTTTATGGTCAAATAACAAAAGACTTCCTAATTCTAACTCACATTGGTATTAATAGCCTGAATGCTCAGAATATGGATCCTCTAGGAGCCGATGGTGCTCCTCAAGTTTTTATGCATGATGCTTGGGCACAATACGATATTTCAGATCAGATCACTGTTGGAGGAGGACTTCATTATTGGAACGGTTTGTCGAGATTGAACTCTCAAAGTACTTTGAATTTGATGACATTAGATAACAATAGGTCATCTTGGGCTACTTTAGGACTTACAGACCAGTTTGCCAGGCATGTTGGTGTATTTGCTAAAGGTAATTTTGGAAAGCTTCAATATAACGTTGCAATCAATGAAGCAATTGTAAATGGTCTAGACACCAATCCTTTATCTGATACTAATGCGGTTTACCAAGGTGCTAATATTCTGGGGACTGCTGAAGCTGGAAAAACGTACACAGGTTATTTTGCATATAATTTCCTCAATCTGGAATCCAACTTCCTCCCCTATAAAGTAGGGACTTACTTAGGCACTGAGCGTATTTTTAATGTAGGTGCTGGGTTTTTCCATCATCCAAATGGTGCCATCATACTTAAAGAAAATCAATCTGTTGGTGAAAATGTGACCCTTTTTGCTGCAGATTTATTTTATGATGCACCCATAGGAGAAAATGGAGCTTCTTTAACAAGTTATGCCGTTTTTCAATCCAATGACTATGGGACAAATTATTTTTTAGGACCCTATTCTTCCGGCGAAATGCTTTACGGGCACTTTGGCTATCTTTTGTCAAGTACAAAATCTACAACTCGTTTTCAACCCTACGTTTCCTATAACTACACTTTTATAGATGCTTCAGATCAGGATAGAACTAGTTTAGGATTGGGGATAAACGCCTATCTCAATGGTCATAATTCAAAATTAACTTTAGAGTACAAATCAGAATCATTCGGAACTATAAACCAGAACACCCTTAGCCTTCAGGCTATGATATACTTATAACTATGGATAAACAAACTGACAACAAACAGAAACACGCCTCCGCTTATTGGAGAGAAAACCTCAAATATCTTGCTATACTACTCCCCATTTGGTTTTTTGTATCCTATGGAGCAGGTATAATTTTTAAAGACTGGCTAGACCAATTTCAGATTGGAGGCTTCAATGTTGGCTTTTGGTTCGCACAACAAGGATCTATCTACGTATTCATCATATTGATATTTGTATACGTAAGGTTAATGAACAAATTAGATAAAAAATACGGATACGATAAATAAATAAACTATGGATTCTCAATTACTTACTTATATTTTTGTTGGCGTTTCATTTGCTCTATACATCGGAATAGCGATTTGGAGCAGAGCTGGATCAACTAAAGAGTTTTATGTTGCTGGTGGAGGGGTTTCACCTTTAGCAAATGGTATGGCTACAGCTGCAGATTGGATGTCTGCGGCATCTTTCATATCGATGGCTGGTATTATCTCATTCATGGGGTACGATGGTTCGGTTTTTTTGATGGGCTGGACAGGTGGCTTTGTTTTATTAGCACTATTGCTAGCTCCTTATTTGAGAAAATTTGGAAAATTCACAGTACCTGATTTTATAGGAGACCGTTACTATTCAAAAACAGCTCGATCTGTTGCCGTTATTTGTGCATTGATTGTTTCTTTTACCTATATCGCTGGCCAAATGCGGGGAGTAGGTGTTGTCTTCTCAAGATTTTTGGAAGTAGAAATTGAAACAGGAGTTATCATTGGGATGATTATAGTCCTTTTTTACGCTGTTTTAGGAGGTATGAAAGGGATTACTTACACTCAAGTCGCTCAATATTGTGTTTTGATTTTTGCTTTTTTGGTTCCTGCAATTTTTATCTCCTTTCAAGCGACAGGAAATCCTATTCCAATGTTTGGGATGGGAGATACGCTTACTAGTCAACCAGACACTTTCATGCTAGACAAGCTAGATGGTTTAAGTGAGGAACTTGGTTTTAGTGCTTATACTGAAGGGTCTAAAGATTTAATAGATGTTATTGCAATTACTCTTGCCTTAATGGTAGGTACTGCTGGTTTACCTCATGTTATCGTAAGATTCTTTACCGTTAAACGGGTTAAAGATGCAAGAAAATCTGCAGGATATGCATTGCTGTTTATTGGTATTTTATACATTACAGCCCCCGCTGTTGCTTCTTTTGGAAAACTTAATTTAATAGAAACAGTAAGCGAGAAAAAGTATTCCGAAATGCCAAAATGGTTTACGACTTGGGAAAACTTGGGTTTACTCGCTTGGATAGATAAGGATTCCGATGGTAAAATTCAATATTTAGGGGTTGCTAAAGATGGGGGTAATGCCTTAACAGGAATTCCGATATTTTCAGAAAATGAAAGAGGTAAAAATGGAGAACGTTTAGTTGAAAACCCTTCAAGCAACAAAAATGAGCTTTATGTAGATCGCGATATAATGGTTCTAGCTAATCCAGAAATAGCAGATTTACCAAACTGGGTAATCGCTCTTGTGGCGGCGGGCTGTTTGGCTGCTGCATTATCCACTGCTGCTGGACTTTTATTGGTGATCTCCTCTTCCGTTTCTCATGATCTTATCAAGAAAATGATCAAACCAGATATCTCTGATAAAGGAGAATTAGTCGCTGCGCGTTTAGCAGCTGTAGCAGCTGTAGTTGTAGCAGGTTATTTTGGTATAAATCCACCAGGTTTTGTGGCAGCAGTTGTTGCTCTGGCCTTTGGCTTGGCCGCAGCCTCTTTTTTTCCAGCCATAATTTTAGGCATATTTTATAAGCGAATGAATAAAGAGGGTGCAATAGCAGGTATGGTAGTAGGAATCTGTCTGATGTTATTTTATATGTTGAAATTCAAATTTGACTTTTTTGGAGGAGGTACCTCAGAAGATTGGTGGTTTGGTATTTCTCCGGAGGGCTTTGGATCTGTTGCTATGTTCGTTAACTTCTTTGTTTCGATAGTGATAAGTAAGTTTACACCAGAACCTCCACTTGAAGTTCAAGAAATGGTTGAAAGTGTAAGAATACCAGCTGGAGTAGAAGAAGCTTCAGATCATTAGGTTTTAGATTAATTCTCAAGAGAAAGTTAATAGAAGCTCATTCTCTTGAGAATTTTATTTAAATTATGTCCCAATTTAGAGTCAATGAAAAAGAGACATCAACAGAAACTTATTTTTTTAAGCTTGAGTTTAATTGTGCTCATTAATATACCGTTTGTCCTCGCTTATAATTCTGATGTTTCGGTTTTTGGATTTCCTTTATTCTACTTTTTCATTTTTATGATTTGGTTGATAAGTGTTGTCATCTCATTTTCAATCCTTAAAAAATATTCAGATTAATGAGTAAAACTGGACTCATAGCTCTCATATTTACTTATTTAGGAATTTTGTTTCTCATTGCTTTTTTTGCTGAAAAAAATAAAGGGTCAAAGTTAGTTTCACATCCAGCTATTTACGGACTTTCACTTGCGGTTTATTGTTCTGCTTGGACTTATTATGGTAGTGTTGGGATGGCTGCAACGTCTGGAATAGAATTTCTTACTATATACCTTGGTCCGGTCATAGCCGCCCCATTATGGATTGTAGTACTCAAGAAAATTATACAACTATCCAAAGCTTATAAGATCTCTAGTATTGCAGATTTTATATCTCTACGGTATGGAAATAGCCGGTCACTGGGTGCTCTGGTTACTTTAGTTTGTCTTGCGAGTATAATTCCTTATATTTCTTTACAGCTCAAAGCGATTTCTGAAACTTTCGAAATTGTTTCTACCTCGACAATAGGGATTGAAGGGACATCTGTTATCACAGATTCTACTTTTTATATCGCTCTCATTTTAGCAGTTTTTGCTTCATTCTTTGGAACTTTATCTCTAGATGCTTCTAAAAACAGAACAGGGGTTATGTTTTCTGTCGCTGCTGAATCTATTCTGAAACTTACATTTTTCTTAGTCGTAGGTATTTATGTTACCTTCTATGTATTTGATGGGACTGTAGACCTTTATAAACAAGCTAATTTGGACTTAAATCTGAATAAGCTTAGCACCATAAATGGTTTAAACGGAGGTATAAACTGGTACTTTAGTATTGCACTTTCCTTTTTAGCAATTTTTCTATTGCCTCGACAGTTTCAGACTTCAGTGGTAGAATTCAACAACCGCAAGCAACTTAAAATAGCCATTTGGTTGTTTCCTTTATACTTATTGCTTTTCAATGTTTTTGTAATTTTTATAGCTTGGGGTGGTTTGTTGATTCTAGGAAATGAAGCTAACGCAGATTATTTTACGCTTCTTATTCCCTTGCATTTTGGTGATAAGTGGCTTGCCGTTTTAGTCTTCTTAGGGGGACTTTCAGCCGTGATTTCTATGGTCGTGGTTTCCACAGTTGCGTTGTCTACCATGTTGAGTAACAACCTCATTATACCCTATGGTTTTTTAAAAAGATTTACCAATAATAAGTCCTTGAACAATGAGAAAACCATTAAAAACATAAGGCGGCTTTGTGTTTTTAGCTCAATAATCCTTGCTTATTTACTTTATTCGATGTTCAATCCACAGATATCTCTATTTTCGATTGGGCTCATTTCATTTTTAACTATAGCCCAGCTAGCTCCAAGTTTTTTTATAGGAATGTTCTGGAATAGGGGCTCTGCTTTAGGATCCAAAGTTGGAATCTTACTTGGAATGAGTGTCGTCGTTTTTACCTATTTGCTGCCTTTTTTTACTGAAAATATTTTGAATAATAATAAATTTGTAGAGGAGGGGTTCTTAGGGATAGGAGTTTTAAAGCCTTACGCTCTTTTCGGAATCGAACTACTGAACCCTGTAAATCATTCTTTATACTGGAGTCTACTTCTGAATACAGGAGTTTATCTAGTGTTGTCTGTCATCAGAAAAGGTAATTATAGAGAACGCAATTATGGTGAGATGTTCGTGAATAGTGAAGAAGTCATTCAACTTAAAGAGAATGCTTTTGTTTGGAAAGGAGAGGCCTACGTGAAGGATATTCATAATATTTTAATTCGTTTTCTTGGGCAAGAAAAAGCTGACAAGGCCTTAAGAGTCTTTAGAAAGAGATACCGTGTAAATCCAGAAGAAAAGTTGGCAGATGCAAGATTTATAAACTTTTCAGAACGTCTGCTCACCGGAGCAGTAGGTAGTGCTTCAGCCAAAATATTGATTTCTAATGTAGCAAAGGAAAAGCCAGTCTCATTGGTCGAAGTGCTCAATATACTTGAAGAAAATAAAGAAACCATTTCTGTAAATAAATCTCTGGAAGAACAATCTCAAAAATTGATAAAGTTAACTTCAGATTTAAAATTGGCCAATGAAGAACTTAAAATTCAAGATCAATTGAAGGATGACTTTTTAGATACGGTTGCGCATGAGCTCAAAACACCAATTACCTCTATAAAAGCCAGCTCAGAAGTTCTATCAGATAACGATGACATGCCGATGGAGCTTCAGCAAAGATTTTTGGCTAATATCATTCAAGACACGGAGCGTTTGAATGTGCTGATTAATGATATTTTAGATTTAGAAAAAATGGCCTCAGGGAGAGATATGTTAACCTTAAAATTCCATCGTCTTGACGAATGCGTTCAAGAGGCTATACATGGAATAAGTAGTATTGCTCAAAGGCAGAATATCGATGTCAGATTTCAACCTGATTCAAATGTAGTATTGGAATTTGACTACAGCAAAATCTTGCAAGTTTTTACTAATTTGCTTTCTAATGCTTTAAAATTTGTCCCTGACAATAAGGGAGTTATTGAAGTTTTTCTAGAGCACAATTCAGAAGAAATAGTGTGTATAATAAAAGATAATGGGAAAGGAATTCCAGAAGGGGATAAACACTTAATTTTCAAGAAGTTTTACCAGTCTAAAAATCAAACTTTCAAAAAGCCAACAGGAAGTGGTTTTGGACTAGCCATATGCCAGCAAATTGTGGAGATGCATGGAGGAGAAATTTATGCAAATCCAAAGCTAAAGACAGGTGCAGAAATTATAATCAAACTACCAAAATCCAAGTCATGAAAAAGATACTACTAGTAGATGATGAACCCAACATCATTATGGCGTTGGAGTATACTTTGAGAAAGAATAACTATAATATCTTTATTGCAAGAGATGGAGAAGAAGCTATTTTGCTTTCAGAGAAGCTACAACCCGATCTCATTATTCTGGATATCATGATGCCTAAGGTGGATGGTTATGAAGTTTTAGAGTATTTGAGACAACACGAAACCTTAAAATATACAACTCAAACTATTATTATAAGTGCTAAACAAAAAGAAACCGATGTCCAGAAGGCTTTAAGTCTTGGAGCAAAAGAATATATCAAAAAGCCATTTTCAATGAAAAAGCTTTTGAACACAGTCACTGATTTATTAACACCAAACCAATAAAATATAGCATTATGGATTATAAAGAAGTATATCTAAAAAGCATTGAACACCCAGAAGAATTCTGGCTGGAAGAGTCTAAAAAAATAAAGTGGTTTAAAGCTCCAACCAAAGCCTTTGAGCAGACTTCAGAAGGGATTTACAATTGGTTTCCAGATGGAGAGACCAACTTGAGTTATTTATGTTTAGACCAGCACGTTGAAGATGGATATGGTGATGAGATAGCTCTTATATATGATTCTGCAGTAAGGCAGAAGCAAGTCAAGTATACCTACAGCGAAGTTTTAGAAAAAGTATCTAAACTTGCCGGTGGACTAAAAGAATTGGGTGTTGAAAAGGGAGACCGGGTCATCATTTATATGCCTATGATTTCTCACTCTTTATTCAGTATGCTGGCATGTGCTAGGATAGGAGCTATACACTCTGTAGTTTTTGGAGGTTTTGCTCCAGATGAATTGGCGATAAGAATAGATGATGCGAAACCAAAAGTTATTATAACTGCCACTTCAGGTATAGAAGTCGATAGACTTATTGCCTATAAACCAATGCTAGATGAGGCGATTGAAAAGGCAAAGCATAAAGTTGAAAAAGTAATCGTCTTCAACAGGAAATTAGGTGTCGAATTTGAGGAAAAACCTTACGATATAGATTACTTAGAATTGATGGAAAAGGCTAAGCCAGTAAATGCAGTAGCTTTAAAATCTCAAGACCCCTCCTATATTCTATACACATCTGGAACTACTGGTTCACCAAAAGGAGTGGTAAGAGACATTGGTGGTTATGCTGTTGGTCTTAAATTTTCAATGGAAAATATCTATGGCACCAAACCAGGAGACACCTTTTGGGCTGCTTCGGATGTAGGGTGGGTCGTAGGACACAGTTATATAGTCTATGCCCCGATGATTCAAAGAAATACGACTATCATTTATGAAGGTAAACCTGTAAAAACACCAGATGCTGGCGCTTTTTGGAGAGTGATAGAAGATCACAAAGTGAATGTTATGTTTACAGCACCCACTGCGTTTAGAGCTATCAAAAAGGAAGATCCACATGGTGAATTTATAAAAAAATATGACATCTCTTCTTTGAAATATCAGTTTTTAGCAGGAGAGCGATGCGATGAAACCACCTTGAAATGGGCACAGAATCACCTAAAAATTCCTGTAATCGACCATTGGTGGCAAACAGAATCGGGATGGCCTAATGTTGCCAATTTTATGGGAATGGATGCTTTACCAATTAAGCTGGGTTCCTCGGGCAAGCCTGTTCCAGGATATGATCTTGTCATACTTTCTGAAGAAGGCGAGGTCTTACCAGCTAATACAGAAGGTTACATCTGTTCTAAACTACCACTTCCTCCTGGATTTATGCAAACGCTTTGGGATAATCACGAGCGTTATAAAAATGGCTATTTGAGTAAGTTTCCTGGGTATTATTTTTCTGGGGATGGCGGTTTTATAGACGAAGAGGGTTACGTATTTATAACTGGAAGAATTGATGATGTTATCAATGTTTCTGGTCATCGTCTTTCTACTGCTTCTCTCGAGGAAGTGGTGTCTCAACACCCTTCTGTTGCTGAATGTGCAGTAGTTGCCCTACAAGATGCCCTTAAAGGTGAAGTCCCTTTAGCTATTGTCGTTCCAATATTGGGCGATGAAGATTATGAATCTTACAAAATGCAAACTGAAATCGTGCAACTGGTAAGGGATAAAATTGGACCTATTGCAGCATTAAAAAATGTAGTCATCGTTAAACGACTTCCGAAAACAAGAAGTGGTAAAACCTTAAGAAGAACACTTAAAAAATTGGTGGCTGGAGAACCCTACAAACTCCCATCTACTATCGAGGATCCGATGGTAATAAGTGAGATTATAGAGATTTTTGATCAACAAAAAATCGGTGCATTTAGTTTTAATAAAAATCAAGTTACACAATCTCTAAAAGCGCTTACCACTAGTTATTATAACATCGATTCTTTAGCAAAATATATCGATGTCTACAGGATTTCTCAAAATGATCCAGAGAATTTCTGGAATACCATTGCAGAAAGAAACTTTGTATGGAGAAAAAAATGGGATTCCGTATTAAAATGGAATCGCGAAAAAGCAGAGGTAAGTTGGTTTGAAGGAGCTCAACTCAATATTACCGAAAATGCTATAGATAGGCATTTAAAGACTAGGGGGAATAAAACGGCGATTATTTGGGAACCTAACAATCCAGATGAAGAAGCTCTTCATATCACTTATAATGAGTTGTCTAAGCGCGTCAATAAAATGGCGAATGTGTTGAAAAGAAATGGTGTCCTAAAAGGAGATCGCGTATGCATTTATTTACCTATGATTCCAGAGTTGGCTATTTCAACCTTGGCTTGTGCTAGGATTGGAGCAGTTCACTCTGTTGTATTTGCAGGATTTTCAGCGTCTGCACTCTCTTCAAGAATTAACGATTCAGATTGTAAGATGGTCATCACTTCCGATGGGTCATACCGCGGTTCTAAAACTATTGATCTAAAAGGTATTGTAGATGAAGCTTTGGAAAGCACGCCTTCAGTAGAATGTGTTTTGGTAGCTAAGCGAACGTTTTCTAAAATTGAGATGACAGAAAATCGAGATGTCTGGCTTCATGAAGAATTGAAAAAAGTAGATGATAAATGTGAAGTAGAAATCATGGATGCTGAAGATATGCTTTTCATACTCTATACTTCAGGTTCTACGGGAACTCCAAAAGGGATGGTACATACGACAGCTGGATATATGGTATATACTGCGTTTTCATTTAAAAATGTTTTCCAATACAAAGAAAATGATGTGTACTGGTGTACAGCAGATATAGGGTGGATTACTGGCCATTCTTATATTGTTTATGGTCCCCTTCTTAATGGAGCAACAACCTTGATGTTTGAAGGTGTTCCGTCTTATCCAGATTTTGGAAGATTCTGGGATATCATAGATAAATATAAAGTGAATCAATTTTACACCGCTCCTACAGCAATTAGAGCATTGGCTAAGCAGGACATTAAGTTTGTTAATCAATACGATTTATCATCCCTGAAAGTTTTAGGAAGTGTAGGAGAGCCTATTAATGAAGAAGCTTGGAATTGGTACAATGAAAATATTGGCAAAAAGAAGTGCCCCATCGTAGATACGTGGTGGCAAACTGAAACAGGAGGTATTATGATTTCTCCAATTCCTTTTGTAACTCCAACTAAGCCTACTTATGCCACGCTTCCTCTACCAGGTATACAGCCTTCTTTAATGGATGAAAAAGGAAATGAAATTAAAGGGAATAGCAGTTCTGGACGACTTTGTATTAAGCATCCTTGGCCAAGTATGGCAAGAACTGTTTATGGAGATCATCAACGGTATATCGACACTTATTTTTCAGCTTATGAAAATATTTATTTCACTGGAGATGGGGCTCTCAGAGATGAGGTGGGTTACTACCGTATAACAGGTAGAGTAGACGATGTCATCATAGTGTCTGGTCATAATTTAGGAACTGCACCAATAGAAGATGCTATCAATGAGCATCCAGCAGTTGCAGAGTCTGCTATTGTGGGATTTCCTCACCAAGTGAAGGGAAATGCTTTAGCTGGGTTTATCATTTTGAAAAACGATGGAGAATCCAGAAATAGGGAAAATTTAAGCAAAGAAATCAATCAATTAATTTCAAGTAAAATAGGCCCTATAGCCAAGTTGGATCGTGTTCATTTTGTTTCTGGTTTACCTAAAACTCGAAGTGGAAAGATCATGAGAAGAATTATGAGAAAGGTATCTTGCAACGAAGCAGATCAAATAGGAGACGTCTCAACGTTGCTTGATCCTACAATTGTTGATGAGATAAAAGAAAAGGTAGCCCCTTTTTTATACGAATAAGGGGTTGAAATTCGATTTAAGCTGATTTAATGAAACTCATAACCTGTTCACTTAAAGGGAATTGATTCGGTGATGAGTTTCATTTTTTTATTTTTTTTGTTATTTATTGAAATCCTTTTGTAGAATGCAATATTATATTAAATTTGCAGTGTCTTAAAAGACAACTGGTGGATGTAGCTCAGTTGGTTAGAGCACTGGTTTGTGGTATCAGGGGTCGTGGGTTCGAGCCCCATCTTCCACCCAAAAAAGTCCTATCGTTTTCGATAGGACTTTTTTATTTAGGTGCTTTTATCTCATGATTTTTGAAGGAAAGACGACTGCGCTTTCATGACCATTTTTTCCAATCGCTGCTACTCCAAAGTAAAAATTATCGATAATAATTCCTTTTAGAGTCACTTCATTCACATTTTCAACATATCTAAAATGATCCCACGTAGGAGAAGTTGTCATTCTCCAGTAAATCTTATAGCCTTTAATATCTTTAGCATCTCTCTGTTTCCATGCAAGTTTTACAGAGGGTTCTACAATACCACCGATCTCTACCTCGGTTGGGGCAGGAGGAGCCCATGCTAAACTAGCCATAGAGATAGCATTTACAGCCGTTAATTTTTTATGATAGTCAAAATTGACATGGTCGATGACATCGCCATATTCAATACCATCTTCTGTTCGAATATCTTGATGCTGCCGATTATAATTTTCATGAGCTTCCATGATCCGTATCCCTGGGAAACCTAAATCATTAAAAGGTTTATGGTGACCTCCACGACCAAAACGGTCTAACCTGTATACCATCATAGGATTCATTTCTGGCATATAGGTTTGCGTTGTTTTATGAACATATCTAGCAAGTTGTCTAGAACTTCCATCTACTTCTCCACCATAAAAACGCTTCATTTGTCTCTCCCTGTCAGTTTCAGTTGGATTGTAAGCTTCACTAAAGATCCTAAACGTGCGGTTGTCGATAACTCCATCCAAACCTTCAATATTTCCTATCATATCGTTATTGAGGACTCCAATGATATTCCATTCATTTTCCTTAGCATAGTTAGCCAAAAACTGTCCGCCATACAAACCTTGTTCTTCTCCACTCAAGCCGACGTAAACAATACTATGGTCAAACTCATATTGACTTAGAACTCGGGCAGCTTCCATAGCCCCGGCAATTCCAGTAGCATTGTCATTGGCTCCTGGAGCGTCTGTTTTAAAATCTTGAGTGTCTGACGCTCTAGAATCGATATCACCGCTCATAATAATGTATGAATTTGGATATTTCTTTCCTTTTTGAACTGCTACGACATTAACTATTTCTGCAGTTTTAGGTATTCGATTTCCCATTTCTGGCGTAACGGTTTCACTTTGATAGAAAACAGTAAGGCAATCACCACAGTTTTTTGAAATACGTTCGAACTCTCCTTTGATCCATCGTCTAGCTGCACCAATACCACGAGTATCGCTTTCTGTTTCACTAAAGGTGTTTCGGGTTCCGAAATCAACTAGGTTTTGAACGTTGTATTCAAGTTTTTCAGCTGATACTTCATCCACAATATCATAAATTCTAGTATCTACTTGGCCGTAAAACAGACTTGCAAATCCTAAAAAGGCAATCGTAATAACTTTTCTCATTGTATTTATTTTAAAATTCAATTTACCATAATTTTAGAGGAATAAAAATTTTAAGAGCCAAGGCGGTTTGTTATCTTTGCGCCTCTATAAATATAAAGTATGAAGATTTCTTTCAATTGGTTAAAACAATTCATCAATACAAAATGGTCTGCAGAAGAGACTGAAGTTTTACTTACAGATTTAGGTCTTGAAGTAGAAGGCATTGAAGCATTTGAATCTATAAAAGGTAGGCTAGAAGGTATCCTTGTGGGTCGTGTAGAATCTTGTGAATCCCATCCTAATGCTGACCGGCTGAAGTTAACTAAAGTCAATATTGGTACAGATACATTACTAACTATTGTTTGCGGAGCTCCAAATGTTGCTGAAGGTCAATTAGTTCCTGTTGCAACCATTGGTACTACTTTATATGATGATAAAGGCCAACCCTGGACTATTAAGAAAGGCAAGATAAGAGGAGAAGTAAGTGAAGGTATGATTTGTGCCGAAGATGAAATAGGCCTTGGTGGAAGTCACGATGGAATAATGGTGTTGGAAGATGCATTAATACCTGGAACACCCCTAAATGAAGTATTTCCGGTTGAAACTGATGAGGTTTTTGAAATTGGTTTAACACCCAACAGAGCAGACGCTATGTCTCATTGGGGAGTAGCAAGAGATTTAAGAGCTGGATTAATTCAAAATGAAATCAACTTACCTATTGACACCCCTTCTGTGAGTAGTTTTCATGTTGAAAACAGAAGCAACAGAGTGTCTATAGAAGTGAAAAAACCCAAATTGGCCCCAAGATATTGTGGAGTTACTGTTTCGGGTATTGAGGTAAAGGAATCACCAGACTGGTTAAAAAATAAACTAAAAGCTATAGGAATAAATCCTAAAAACACTATTGTAGATGCCACAAATTATGTGATGCATGAGTTAGGACAACCTCTGCATGCTTTTGATTTAGACAAAATTAAAGATCGAAAAATTCAAGTTAAAACTTTAAAGAGTGGGACTAAGTTTACCACTTTAGACGGGATAGAAAGAGAACTTCATGAGGACGACTTAATGATTTGTGACTCACAAAAACCACTTTGTATAGCTGGGGTTTTCGGGGGTCTAGAATCTGGGGTTACAAAAAACACGTCTAGCATATTTCTAGAAAGTGCTTACTTTAATGCTGTAAGCATTCGTAAAACTGCTAAAAGGCACGGTCTCAATACAGACGCTTCTTTTAGATACGAAAGAGGTATAGATCCTAATATTACAGAATTCGCTCTTAAAAGAGCGGTTTTATTAATTCAAGAAATTTCAGGAGGTCATGTCACTAGTGATGTAGATGATTTTTATCCTAAGAAAATTGAAGATTTTCAAGTGTTTCTAACTTTTGATAAAATAAATCATTTGATAGGACAGGAAATTGATTCTGGGGTCATTAAAACAATTCTCACCTCTCTGGACATCAAGGTAAACAATGTTTCGGAAAGTGGATTGGGACTTACTATCCCCGCTTATAGAGTAGATGTGCGAAGGGAAGTGGATGTTATTGAGGAGATTTTGAGAGTATATGGGTATAATAATATTGAATCTGATAGCAAGTTCAATGTTTCTGTTGCCAACTCATCTCCTTACGACGACTATAAAGTCCAAAATAAAATAGCAGACCAACTCGTGTCCCAAGGTTTCTATGAAACGATGGCTAATTCTTTGACGACCAAATCCTACGTAGATTTAATCGACGACCTTAAGGAAGAACATAATGTAAATATTCTCAACGCTTTAAGTTCCGATCTTGGCGTTATGAGACAATCTATGCTATGTTCTGGCTTGGAATCTCTAAGCTATAATATCAATAGAAAAAGTACCGATTTAAAATTCTTTGAATTTGGTAAAACCTACCACAAATTCAACTCAGATTATAAGGAGCTTAAGCACTTGTCTTTATTTCTGACTGGTTTTAAATCTTCTAAGACTTGGATTAGACCTCAAGAAACGACTAGCTTTTTTGAACTCAAAGGAATCTTAGCAAGTATTTTCGAAAAACTTGGTATTACAGATCTTTCCTTTCAGACTGTAGAATCTTCATTGTTTTCAGAAGGTCTTATGGGTAAAATAAAAGCTCAAACCATTGTTGAATTTGGAAGAGTAACCCCTCATATTTTAAAATCTTTTGATATTGATCAAGAAGTTTTATATGCAGATGTTCACTGGGATGCCGTCTTAGAGGTCATTCAAAATCATCAATTAAAAATAAAAGACATACCTAAGTATCCTTCTACTCAAAGGGATTTTGCATTACTTTTAGATAAATCGGTGAAATTTGATGATCTTAAAACATCAGCCTTCAAAACAGATAAGACTATTCTTAAGGAGGTAGATTTATTCGACGTTTATGAAGGAGACAAGTTACCTGAAGAAAAAAAGAGCTATGCGCTTAGGTTTAAATTTATAGATGAAGAGAAAACACTTACCGATAAGCAGGTGGATAAAGTCATGACTAAACTCCAAAATCGATTTGAAACTGAATTCGGCGCTAGTTTAAGATAACTTGACTTTAGACGATATTTAAAATTAATAACGGTTTTATATCGAGACGTTTTCTATTTTTAACGAAAATTAAATTCAAATGGATTTACAAGACGACTTTGTAAAGCGAATGATTGAAGATTTTGTACCAATCCATAAATTCTTAGGTTTACAAGTGTTGGATATCAAGAAAGATTACGTCAAAGTAAGAGTTCCTTTTAGAGCTGAAGTGGTTGGAGACATAAGATCCAACCGATGGCATGGAGGTATTATTACGACGGTTATGGATTCAGTAGGTGGGATTGTAGGAGGAACTCATCTAAGCTCTATAAAGGATAAGATGGCCACCATAGATATAAGAGTTGATTTTTTAAGTCCTGTTCATGGCAAAGCCATAATTGTAGAAGGAAAGACTTTGAGGTTAGGATCTAGAATTTTTGTTGCTAACATGAAATGTTGGCTAGAGGAAGACCCTAATAAGGAGGTTTTAGCAGAAGGAAGAGGAGTCTATAATTTCATACGTTTACAAAAAGGCTGATTCTTGATTGAATATATACTTATTACATGTTAAAATTTAGAGATGCAATTGTTTGAACTCAACTTAGTTATTACATTTATAACCAACGATGTAAATGATATATGATGTTTCCAAGAACAAACCTTAAAGATCAACTCGATAGAGTAAAATTTAAAAAGACTTCCAATGAAAATATTTTAAAGGAAGTTGAATCAATTTTCAGCAATGTTGATGCTGAAAACACTATTATTTTGAATAAAATAGCCTCTGGTGACGATATAAATTTCAATAATTTTAATACCGACAAGCTAGAGTCAAGTAAAATTTACCATATTAACCAGATTGAACAAATTTGTATCAATTACAGATTGAGGTTTTTAGATTCTAAATATTTCAAAGGCAAATTGCCATACGAAGCTATCTCTAAAATTAAAACTTTAGAAGAAGAGCATGAGACAGATTTAAAGGGTTTTAAGATTATGGCGCCTTCAAAATTGTTTAAACTTGAAAATGCAGATGATCCTTTATTATTTGCGCCCATTGGAAATGATTATTATTATTTAATCCATAAATGGGGAAACGATTTAAGTCCATTTCGTCGTATAATGATGTGGCCTTTTAAAACTTTCGAAAACTTTATATTTTTCGCTTTGTTTTCAGCCTTGGTCTGTACATTCTTAGTTCCTAGTGGTTTCTTTATGGATGAAGATAACCTTACAACTGAGTTTATATTGCTTTATTTGTTTATGTTTAAATGGATAGGTGGGGTTTCTATTTTCTACGGTTTTTCAAAAGGCAAAAATTTTAACACTGCAATTTGGAGAAGTAAATATTATAATGCTTAAAATTGCAGTATGATTATTTTACAATTTATAAAATATCAATTATCACCCGCAATGTTTTGCGGGTTTCTTCTTAAGTCCTACAAAATGAGACTTAAAACAATTCTGTTTTCCAAAAAACCACAACGTAAACACTGCAAGATTTCAAAGAAATGCACTTTGAAGTCTATGATAGCAGGGTAATTTCAATTCAACTTATATCTACTATCTAGATCCGATTAAATTAATTTTAACCGCAAAACCCTTATATATTTAAATTTTACTACAAATGACACATGCAAATCTTTTAGAAGTCACCCAACAGTTTGGGAGTCCTGTTTACGTTTATGATTCAGAAACGATAATAAATCAATATAAACGCCTGACAGAAGCATTCAAAAAAGTAAAACATTTGCGTTTACATTATGCAGTTAAAGCCCTTTCAAATTTAAGTATTCTCCGTTTGTTCAATCAGTTGGGAAGTGGTTTAGATACAGTCTCTATACAAGAAGTGAAGCTTGGTATAGCCGCTGGGGTAAATCCTAAAAAAATTATATTTACTCCCAATGGCGTTTCTATAGGAGAATTGGAAGAAGCTGTAGGTTTGGGAGTTCAAATTAACATAGATAATTTGCTTATTTTAGAGCAATTTGGAACAAAACATCCAAAAGTTCCTGTTTGTATTAGAATAAACCCACATGTCATGGCTGGTGGAAACACCAATATTTCTGTAGGTCATATAGATTCTAAATTTGGTATTTCTATACATCAAATGCCTCATGTATTACGTATTGTTGAAAATACAGGAATGACTATCAATGGCATTCACATGCATACTGGTAGTGATATTTTGGATATTGGGGTTTTTCTTTATGCAGCTGAAATTTTATTTGATGTTGCCGCTAAATTTCAGAATCTTGAATTCTTAGATTTTGGAAGTGGATTTAAAGTTCCTTACCATGAGGGAGATATCGAAACAGACGTAGAAGAATTAGGCACAAAATTGACAAAACGTTTCAACGAATTTTGTAAATCCTACGGTAAAGATTTAACCTTAGCCTTTGAGCCAGGTAAATTTTTGGTAAGTGAAGCTGGTTTCTTTTTGGCCAAAGTTAATGTTGTTAAGCAAACAACCTCTACAGTGTTTGCTCAGATTGATTCTGGTTTCAATCATTTAGTTCGGCCTATGTTTTATGGTTCTAACCATGATATTATAAATATATCCCACCCAAAGCGCAATAAAAGATTTTATTCAGTTGTCGGTTACATTTGCGAAACTGACACCTTTGCCAATAATAAAATGATTACTGAAATAAGCGAAGGTGATATTCTAGCTTTTAAAAACGCTGGTGCCTATTGTTACTCGATGGCGAGTAACTATAATTCTAGATTTAGACCCCCAGAGGTTTTATGGCATAAAGGTAAAGCTCACCTGATTAGGCAGCGAGAAACCTTTGATGATATCGTAAGAAACCAATTGGAAGTAGCACTTTAAAGAGATTTTATTTTATTAACACATGAGAAAAAGGTAGAGATTTAAACTCTATCTTTTCTTATTTTCGAAATTCTCTAAACCTTGTATCAACCAGCTAAGATAGGCCTTGGAGGAAGATTCATAAGCAATCGTTTTATTTAAAACGTCTAGTTTTGGAGATAATAAAACATAATAAGGTTGAGAGTTGTTCTTAAAATTAAGCGTTTGAAAGGTGGCCCATTTATCTCCAATGGTTCTTATTTTTTTAACAGTGCCATTCTTTCTTTCAAAGTTGAATTGGTCATCATCACTGAGTTTAGCTTTGTCGTCTACGTAAAGGGAAATCAGTATATAGTCGTTTTTGATAGTTTCGTAAACTTCGGGAACACTCCAGACTTGTTCTTCCATCTTCCTACAATTTACACAGGCCCAGCCTGTAAAGTCAAGTAAAATAGGCTTATTCTCTTCCTGAGCAACTTTTAAGCCTTCATCAAAACTTTTATAGGCTTTTAGCCCTAGTGGTCCATCAGTATCTTTTTCATAGACGCTATAAAAGAGTGGAGGAGGGAACCCACTGATTAATTTCAGATTGGCAGAAGGTGAATTGGTTAACCCCGGAATTAGATAAACAACAAAAGCTAATGTAAGGATACCTGCAAATAATCTGCCTTTGCCCAATCTTTGTATAGGGCCATCGTGAGGAAACTTTAGTTTTCCAAACAAATACAACACCAAGCCAATACCTATAAGAATCCAAATCCCTATAAAAACTTCTCTTCTTAAAATTCCCCAATGTTGTACGAGGTCTGCATTGGATAAAAACTTAAAAGCAAGTCCCAATTCTAGAAACCCAAGAACAACTTTTACAGTATTCAGCCAGCCACCGCTCTTTGGTAACGAATTAAGCCAATTGGGAAATAAGGCGAATAGAGCAAAAGGAAGGGCGAGCGCCAAGCCAAAACCTCCCATACCAAACGTGAGCATAGTAGCTCCACCATCTGAAGATAGAGAACCTCCCAACAAGGATCCTAAAATAGGGCCCGTACACGAAAAGGAAACTAAAGCTAAGGTGAGTGCCATAAAAAATATTCCTACAACACCTCCAACACTTGTTGCTTTCTGGTCTAGGCGGCTACTCCAAGAATTGGGAAGTGTAATCTCATAATAACCAAAAAAGGAAAAGGCAAAAATCATAAAAATGACAAAAAATGTCACATTCAAGTAGGGGTTGGTTGAAATATTATTTAAAATTTCAGGATTTACAGAATCGAGAAGATGAAAAGGAATACTCAATAGTAGATAAATCAAAAAAATAAAAGCTCCATATAATATAGCATTGATCAATCCTAACTTTTTGGTTTTTGCTCCTTTGGTAAAAAAGGAAACAGTGAGCGGAATCATAGGAAATACACAAGGAGTGAGCAAAGCTATAAGTCCACCAACAAAGCCTAGAAGAAATATGGTAAGATTGGAGTCATCGGGTTCATCTGAATTCAGTTTATAATCGCTTTTGCCTAAAAGATTTAATTTTAAGGCTTCGGCATTAACTTTATCCTTTTCTTTTACCTCTATGGATTTGGTCTCAGCGAGTTGTAAAATAGAATTTTGCACCTTAAAATTAAAACGTTGCTGATCTTGCGGCAAACACATTACATCATTACAGATCATAAAAAGGATCTCCAGATTTAGAGTTGCAGTTTCAGCTTTAATCCTGAAATCTTGTTCAAAAACAGCCCTGTCTTTAAAGTAGGTGAGATTGGTTTCAAAGATTTCGTCAAATTTTGTAATGCCTTGAGGCTCTTGTATAGATCCTAACTTTTCAAGTTTGTCGGCATCATATTCAAAATTAAATTCAGTAGGGATAGGGCCATTTTCATCTTCCCCGAGTTCTTTTTGAGATGGTAAATGCCAAGTTGGGTCCATAGTCGCTACTACCGAAACCGTATAAACACTATCTGAAGTTTTTTTAACAGAAGCCTTCCACTTTGAAGGGTTTTCGGTAGCCACTTCTAATGATAAACCAAATTGAGCCCATGTGGTTGAGCTGATGAACAAAGCCAAGGCTAAATACGAAATCTTTTTAATCATTCTTTAAGTTCGATTTTAAGGATGTTTTGAGTGTTTTTTTCTACTTTATATCTGTGATCTGTTCGCAAATTTAGTACCCAAATAATATCACCATTATAATTACAAAGGACAAGTTGAGAGGATTTATCTACAGGACTTATTTTTTCATCTTTAAGAAAATCACTCAGTTTTTTCTTTCCTTTCATTCCAAACGGATAAAAATAGTCTCCATTTTGAATTGGTCTTAGACTTAAGGGAAACTTAAGTTTTGACTTATCAAAATAAGCAAATTGTTTCCCTGTTTCTTCCAATTTTTTGTGGTCTTGAAACTCGAGTTTTGAGTTGATTATACGCACAACTTTGTCGCTTTCTTCAATAGTAATGGGTTTAATTTCCTCTGTATATAATGCTGCTACAGTTAATTTATTTCTGTCTTTTACAAGTTGATGTGTAGGAGATTTTACGATTTTTCCAGTTTGTGCATCCAATAAATGATAGACATCTTCCCATTGTGTAAATCCAAAACCCTCTAGCAACTGATATAAAATTCCACGTGGATTGGGATGCGTTTTTAGTTTTTCTATATCAATATTAAAGCGGTTAGCTTCTTCACTTACCAAGCTTTGGTGAAGTGAAGCCGTATAGTCTTTAATTAAGTGTTCGGTTTGTTTCAATTTTTCGAGAGTAGATTCAAAACTCTCAAGGAATTGAGAGTTTAATTCCAGTAATGAGGGAACAATTTTATGTCTAATTTCATTTCTCAGGTATTTTGTAGATGCATTACTCTGGTCCTCTCTCCAGTATATGTTATGTTTTATGGCATACTCTTTTAGCTCAGCTTTAGAGAATTTTAAAAGCGGTCTTAGAATGTGGCTATTTCGTTGTGGAATACCTGTTAGCCCTTTTAAACCTGTACTTCTACTTAGATTGATGATGAACGTTTCTAGATCATCATTTAAATGGTGTGCGGTAAGTAGATAGTTATGGGAAGTAGTTTCAATCAATTCCTGAAACCAATCGTATCGTAATTTTCTAGCGGTAAGTTGAATAGAGGATTTACTTTCTTTGGCAATGCTTTCTGTTTGAAAAGTCTTAATAAAAAATTCACATTTTAAGCTAATCGATAGATTTTCTACAAATTCTTCGTCCCTAGTGCTATCTAATCCTCTAAGTTGAAAATTACAGTGTGATAAACCAAAATCTAAATGTAAAGAGTTACACAAATGCGCAAGAACCACACTGTCTAAACCACCGCTTATCGCAATGAGAAAAGGAGTAGTGAGAAGTTCTGGAAATTCAGATTGAATATGGGATTTAAATCGATCTTGCATGACATAAAAACTTTAAAATTAAGCTTTATTAGTCTACTTTTCAGAAACAGCGGAGGCATTAACAGCATATTGTAATGCTTTGCCTTTCAACAAACACTCTTCGTATTCCTGTTCTGGATTGGCCAAGCTTGTGATGGCACTGCCTACCATATAAGAAAGGTATTTCTTTTCAGAATTATACAGCAAAGTTCTTATAACGACATTAAAATCGAAGTCACCTTTGGGAGTGATATAACCAATGGCACCACTATAGAGTCCCCGTTTGGTAGATTCATTATGCTCTGCTATTTCCATAGCAGATAGTTTAGGGGCTCCTGTCATACTTCCCATTGGAAATAAAGATTTTAGGATTTCCGCTGTAGAAAATTCTGGCTTTACTTGGG
Source organism: Psychroflexus torquis ATCC 700755 (assembly GCF_000153485.2). Classification (NCBI taxonomy): domain Bacteria; kingdom Pseudomonadati; phylum Bacteroidota; class Flavobacteriia; order Flavobacteriales; family Flavobacteriaceae; genus Psychroflexus; species Psychroflexus torquis. Next base: position 3,564,262 of record NC_018721.1, read on the forward strand.
AACTTAGTGTAGACATCATTTGGTGGACTTGCTCATAAGAATAGACTTTACACAATTCTTCAACCTTAACTGAAGCTTTTTGAGCTGTTTTGGACAAGTCATTTCTGACTAAGTCAACAATCATCACGTTTTCTGAAATCTCTTTGGGATCGATTTTAAGTTGAGCTTTCAACTCTTCATCTTCTTCACGTGTGTTTCCTCTTCGAGCTGTTCCTTTGATAGGTTGCGAAATCAATTGTTGATTTTCTTTCATCAAAAAACGCTCAGGACTGGCTCCCATCGCATAGTAATTTTCCAATTTAAGATAGCTTGAAAACGGGGCTTTAGAAATAGAATTTAAACTTTGAAAAGTCTTTACAGGATCAATATTTGAGTTTTCAGCATAGAACTCTTGACAAAAATTCACCTCATAAATATCTCCTCTTTGAATGTGTTTTAAAATGGATTTAGCCTTTTCGATATAGTCCACTTTGTTCCATCTCGGTGTAAACACAATAGGGTCTAAATAGTTCTCTTCAACTGAGTCAAAATTTAAGATAGATTGTAGATCTGCCTCTATCTCATCATCGACAAGTTTGAGATAATGAGCTTCTATAGTTTCTCCTTTTAAAATCCAGATTTTCTTAGGCTGAATGAAATACAATTCTGGAAAGTTGAGTTGATCTTGATTCTGAGAAGTCAGATGTTCAGTATCATTCTTCAAGTCATAACTCATATAACCAAATAACCAATCTTGAGTAGTGTGTTGGTATTCGTATAGCCTTAAGAAGGCTTCATTGTCATCAGATTTAATGGCAGTGAAGGCTTCAACTGCCATTAAAGCCTCAAAATTTTGATGCTCTTGCTGATTTTGATTAGAGTCCAGATAGATAGCTTCTTCAAACTGATTTCCCCAAAGCATCAATTTGTTTTTAAAATCTTGTGGGATGGATATATGAAAGGTCTTTAGTGTTCTCAAGCTGGGTTTAAATCGTTTTCAAAGTTAGATACAGAATCCTTTAAGGCCTTAGCAAAGTCTGCACTTAAGCCAGATTCACTAAAATTATTTTGAAAGGACGGTAAGCTAAAATGATCTACAATAACTCCACCGAATTTTTCAAAGTTATTTTTTGTGTAGTCCAAAGAAAATTTAGCACCTCCTTGTCCAGGGGATGTCCCTATTAACAATATTTTTTTGTCTTTGAGATACTTAGGATCTGTTCTCGACAGCCAATCTGTTATGTTTTTAAAAAAAGAAGACATTGTTCCGTTGTGTTCGTTAACAGACACAATAAGAGCAGAGGCGGCATCAATTTCAACTTTTAAAGATTTAATATCATCTGGGATACCAGAAGATTTCTCAATGTCTTCTGAAAAAATGGGAATAGACAGCTTTTTTAAATCGATATAATCGACACTCTCTTTTACCAAAGAGTTTAGTGTGTATTGAAGTAATTGATCGTTGATTGAGGTGGACGAATTCGAGCCTGTAAAAGCTATAACTTTACTCATAATATTTTTTTTTGTAAAAGTACATATAAAAGAAAAATCCACTATTTCATTTTCAAAAATAGTAGATTCTATAAGTTTTGTTTAAAAGTTAATTAAGATAAATCAAGCATCGTCTCAAAGATGGATTCTTTTGCATTAAACTTAAAATAAAATCTTTAAGTTCTATAAGTTCATAAGGCAGTAAACGCTCTGTTGCCTTTTTAAGTTCTCTACAAAACAAATTCGTATCAAAACTCACTTTTTTTAAGACCTCTTTGGTGTATTCAAACATGGCTCTTGGCATGGTAATATGTTTAAAAGTTAAGTAGATTTATATCATATAATTTTATTTATTTAAATATAATATTTTTTGAAATAGCATATCTTAAAATTTAAATCTAAAAATGTTATTTAATATATAAATTTTATTTTTTTCGTAGGGTCCATAGGAATTTGAATTCAGAAACAATATCCCCATTTTCATTTTTAGCGATAGAAGTCATCCAGAATTTTTGTCCCTCAGGTTCAGTGGCACATTTATCTACACTACTTCTTACCAAATCACCATCTAAACAGGTAAATTCTATTCTTCCAGTTGCTTTTTTATGAAAAGCTGATGTGTTTTCTGCGACTAGCATAGAAATTTTAAGGTTACTTTCATTAATCTCTTTCATCACAATTGCTCCTGTACTTAATTCTGCTGCCATGGCTTGTACTGCAAAATACATGCTTCTAAAGGGATTTTGATTAATCCATTTGTGAGTGGCAGTTGTTACACAAGAGGTATCATCAATATGTTTTAATCGCACGCCACAAAACCATGCAGATGGTAATTTGGTGAGTAAGAATAAATTGATTTTAGAGGGAGTAAGTTTCATTTTATAAATTTTACACTCTACAATTTACCTAAATTAATTTCCTTATCATGATTTATCATCTTTTTATTTCTGACTTCGTTGTATTTTTTTTTAATCTTTCAATGTGCTAAAAATGAAGGTATTGAATAAGATATTTTTCAACTAATTTCACTTTTAAATTTTCCTAAAAGTTAAAATAAAGTTAATATATAATACTCTGTATAGCATAGTAGTGTTTAAAAGATATATCTTTGTCCTATACTTTTATATTTATGATCAAATGAAGATAGAAAACACAAAAGCTCAAATGCGAAAGGGAGTTTTGGAATATTGCATCTTATCGGTGTTAAGTCATAACGATGCCTATGTTGCAGAAATTCTAGACACTTTGAAGTCCGCAAAACTGTTAGTAGTTGAGGGAACAATTTATCCACTACTAACTCGATTAAAAAATGCCAATTTATTATCTTATAGGTGGGAAGAATCCACAGGAGGACCACCGAGAAAATATTATGGATTGACAGAAGATGGAAAGGAATTCTTAGACGAACTCTCAACCACATGGAATGAACTTAACTACGCAGTGATAACAATTACTTCTAAAAAAAACACGGACAATGAATAAAACAATAAACATCAACTTAGCAAATGTGTTTTTTCATATCGATGAAGACGCCTTTAAAAAACTCGATAGCTATCTAAAAGCAATTGAGCGCTATTTATCTAAAGAACAAAGTAAGGATGAAATTTTGCAAGATATAGAAGCTCGTATTGCAGAGTTATTTACAGAGTCAACGGCTCAAGTTAATCAGGTGATTACAATGTCTCAAGTAAATGCCATGATTGGTATAATGGGAGAACCAGAAGCTTATATGATGGAAGATGATGAAGAACCTTCTTCATCTGCGTCACCAAAATTTAAAGCATCTAGAAAACTTTATAGAGATCTAGAACGGAAATATGTTGGAGGAGTTTCCGCAGGTCTCAACCATTATTTAGGAATCAACACACTTTTAATTAGACTTTTTTGGGTGATTTCTGCTTTCTTTTCAGTCGGAGGTACAGTCGCTATTTATGTGATTATTTGGATATTGATTCCAGCCGCTAGGACTACGGCTCAAAAGCTGGATATGCAAGGAGAACCTGTGAATTTGTCCAATATAGAGCGTAAAGTGAAAGAAGGATATTCCAAATTTGCTGATAAGGTTGGAGATATCGATTACGAGAAATATGGACAACAGACCAAATCCGGACTGACTAAATTTCTAGATGGCTTAGGCGAAGTTTTGAGAGCTTTAGGGGTTTTCTTATCTAAATTTTTGGGAATCGTTCTTCTGCTCATCTCAGGGCCTGTTCTTATTGGTTTGTTGATTTTTTTATTCAGTTTTGGAACCATATCCGTATTTGAATTGGGAGATTTTTCACAAATAGAAATTTTTGTTCTGGGCATTCCCAATTGGATTCAAATTGTTTTGTTCTTTTTAGTAGCTGCTATTCCCTTTTTCTATTTGCTTATTCTAAGTTTGAAATTGATTTTTTCTAATCTAAAATCAATTGGTAAAGCAGCTCATATCACCTTAATTGGTATTTGGGTCTTATCCGTAATAGTCATCACAACATTAAGTGTGAAAAAGCAACTAGATGTGAGTTATGATGCTGAAGTTATAGAGGTTATTGATTTAGACATCTCATCTGGTGATACCTTGCAAATAAGAATGAATCCTAATCTTATGTTTTCTGAAATTTTAAATCAAAGCAAAAAATCTAAGATTGTCAAAGATGAATTTGATAATGAACGCTTATTTAATTCAAATATTCACGTGAATTTTAAATCGACTTCCGATGATGAATTAAAATTAAGGTTAACCAAAAAAAGTTATGCTTCAAGCAAAGCTAGAGCTAGAGAAGGAGCCTCTTTCATCGATTATAAATACAATCTGGAGGATAATGTTCTAAAACTTGATAGTTATTTACTTTCCAATCCTGAACCGACGGAGCGGAACGCAAAAGTAGAAGTAACTATCTATATTCCAGAAAATCATGTCATTTACCTAGATGAAAATTTAAATAATTTTAATAACCGTAGAAATCTCGATCGATCCAAGTACAATCATTATCTAAACTATAAAAATGATGATTGGGAATGTCTAGATTGTATCACTACAGCAGATACTCTTTCAACTCAAAACTAAATCACTATGAAAACTATTTCCATTTTATTTTTCGCTGTTTCTTGCTTATGCATGACAAGCTGTAAATTCAACATTAATTACCCAGGCGGAATTGAAGGCGAAGGGGATGTGATCTCAGAACGCTTCGATCTGAAAAGCTTTAACAATCTAGAATTAGAGCGTGGTTGGGAAGTTATCATCATTCCTTCTTCAACTAATTATATGCTAGTTGAAGCTAATGAAAACCTTTTTGAGGCTCTCGAATTTGAGACCGATTCAGGAACACTTAAGATAGGAGCTTCTAAGTCTATTGGAAAAGCAGAGGCTAAACTCATTACACTTTATTTTTCTGAAAATCTAGAACGATTGGAAGTTTCCAGTGGAGTTAAGCTGACATCTATAGATGACTTAATATTTAAGAATTTAATAATGGAATTATCCAGCGGATCCAATGTCGATTTATCTCTAGAATTGAAGAGTCTCAACTTGCAAACATCAAGTGGGTCTGAGGCATCCCTTAACTTAAACTCAGACGACTTATCGGTACAAAGTTCTAGTGGTTCTACGGTTTCCATAGAAGCTAATTCCATTACGACAACGGCGAGTGCTTCTTCGGGTTCTTCGATAACCTTAAGAGGAGAAACTAACCAATTGGATGTAAATTCATCCAGTGGGTCTCGTATAAATTCCAAAAATTTTGAAGCGAATAGCATTGTAGCTAAGGCAAGTTCAGGTGCTAACATTTCTATTTATCCTCTAGAACGATTGGAGGCGAATAGCAGCAGTGGAGGGTCTATTTCTTATTACAACACACCTTCTGAAAATCTCATCGTTAACGAATCCAATTCAGGGGGAAGTATAAAATTAAAGCGATAAATAGTCATTTAAAAACAACATATTATGGTAACCATTTTAAAATTTATTATAATTCTAGTCCTTAATTATCTAGATTATATTTAATCCTTCTCATAGTTTTCATTAAAGGCTGAAGGTAGCAATTGAGGGATAAATTTAATAATAATCGGTAATAGAACACCACCACCTGGAAGAGCAAAAATAGCTAAAGACGGGATGCTTTTAAAGATATCATAAAGCTGAGCCTTAACTTTTACTTTTTCTTCAGAACTGAGTTCTCTTTTAGTAGATTGTGAGATTAAATAAACCAGTTCTTTACTTTGCATGATTTCCTTGGATAATCGATTCTTGTTGCGAGAAAGTAACAATTTGACCGCCTTTTGATTGTTCTTATAGAAATGATTTAAAGGATTACTGAAATGGAAATAAGCAATATTTTTTTTGTGGATAAATACAAATTCAAAGAGAAACTCTACCGCTGTCTCTATATGATGATCTTTTAAATTTAATTGAGGCCCAAGTTTAGATAAAAAACTCAATTCATCAACTTCAACTTTTTCATCGCTATAGATAGCCATACACGTTAGATCAAGTAAATACAAACTTCCAATATGATCTAATGTTTGACTGTATTGGATGTCCTCAATCTGCTTTGTGTCTTTTTCAGTTTGGAAATTATACCTTAAGGAACTTTGTAATAATTTCAGGATAAGAGTATCGTAAGAGGTCTGAGAGACTTTTTGACCTAAGGCAAGATAAACCGTAGACATAATGAGATACTCTAGAGATTTCGCATACTCACTTGGGGGTGTTGAACCAATTAAGGTTTTGTTATACGTTAATACATCAGTAAATATCAATGCGTTAGTGATAATATGACTGAAATTTTTCTGAATTAATCCCTCGTTGGTTTGAACTCTTTTGTGAATAAATTGTTCCAGTTTTTGTTCAGGTTTAGATTTTAACTTGAAGATAGATCTTAAATAATTTCTTTGCGAATAGATGGATTCATAAAACCCCGTTATTCTAATGATAATTTCATTTGAGGGTTCATCACCAAAAGCCTTGTGGTCAATATAAACCAGCGCCACAAAAAGATTAATTTTTGCAAGTTCTTGCTGAGTATACTTGAGCTTACTATTTAAAGGGATTAAAGCAGTCTGACTAGAACCATAAATAAATCCAGATCTTCTTAGAGCTTCATAAAAGCAATCTGGATCTAGCGAAAGTAAATCGCTTTCCGCAATGCTATGTAAGCATTTAGTAAGCCAACCTGATGCAGAAGGATTCATGTGACAAAGGAACTATAAATTGATATTTAATCGTAGACTTTAAGTAAAAAAGAGTCCAATTGGACTCTTTTAAATTAATTAATATTTTAGTGTCATACTTTAATTGGAGTAAATTTTATTGTAAAGATCCATATATCTTTCTTTTATAACTCTTCTTTTCAGTTTCATAGTAGGAGTAAGGTGTTCTTTTTCGATGCTCCAAACATCAGGCGTAAGTTCAAATCTTTTGATCTTCTCCCAGTTTCCAAATTTCTGATTGTAAAAGTCAATTTCTTCCTGTATTCTGTCAATTAATTCTTGGTGTGTTACCATTTCTGACAATGTACTGCCAAGATGAAGATTTTTACGTTCTCCCCATTCTTTTGCAAACTCTTCATTCAATTGTATAAGAGCAGCAGGCATTTTTTGACCTTCACCAACGACCATAATTTGTTCGATAAATCGAGATTGTTTCATCACATTTTCGATAATCTGTGGCGCAACATATTTACCACCAGAGGTCTTAAACATTTCCTTCTTACGATCGGTGATTTTTAAGAATCCTTGTCTATCTACTTCACCTATATCTCCAGTATGGAAAAAACCATTATTTATGACTTCGTCTGTTTTCTTTTTGTCTTTATAATAGCCCATCATGACTTGAGGACCTTTAACTAGAATTTCACCATCTTTTGCAATTTTAACTTCAGTTTCTGGGAGGGGAAGACCTACCGTACCAATTTTGAAACCACCATTTCTCATATCGTTAACAGCAACGACAGGTGAAGTTTCAGTCAATCCATATCCTTCCATAACACTCATTCCAGCAGCATTGAAGACTCTGGCTAGACGCGGTTGTAAAGCTGCACTCCCAGAAGCAATAACTTTTAGGTTTCCACCTAAGGCTTCTTGCCATTTGACAAAAATTAATTTCCTGGCTAGTTTGAGGCGCGTTTCGTACCACCAGCCATTAGCACCATAGGGTTGATATTGTAAGCCTAGTTCAACGGCCCAGAAAAAAAGGTTTTTCTTTATCCCCGTAAGATCGGTTCCTTTAGCGATAATCTTATCGTATACTTTCTCCAAAAGTCTTGGCACAGCAGACATTACATCTGGTTTAATTTCTTTTAGATTATCACTTATAGTTTCAATTGATTCGGCAAAGTAAACACTCACACCGCTAAATTGATACATATACTGAAGCATTCTCTCGTAAATATGGCAAACTGGTAAAAAACTTAAGGCTTTTGCAGTTCCCAAGTCTAAAGGCAGACGGGTTGAGCTATGGAGGGCATTGCTAGCAATATTTTTGTGAGAAAGCATTACACCTTTTGGCCGACCTGTGGTTCCCGACGTATATATTAAAGTTGCTAAATCGTTTTCGGTCACTTTGTCCATAAGAGATTGAACTTCAGATTGATTACTTTCGTCGGTTCCAAGTTCCAAAACCTCAGACCAATTTTTAGCGCCATCAACGTCATCAAAAGTATAAACTTCTTTTAAGGATTTTACTTGTCCTTTTATGGCCATAACCTTGTCATACACCTCTTTATCGGAGACAAAGCAAAATTTAGATTCACTATGATTTAAAACATAAGCATAGTCTTCTTGACAAATAGTGGGATATATAGGCACATCTTGAGCACCAAGTTGCATTATTCCAATATCCATGATATTCCACTCTGTTCTGTTGTTGGTAGAAATAAGGGCTATTTTATCATTGGGTTGCACACCAAGTCTCAGTAAACCTCGGCTTATTTTATTGAGTTGAGCAACATACTCTTTTGAAGAAGTAGATTTCCATTCGCCATTGTATTTCGTAACAAGAGCATCTTCTAGATTAAATTTTTCTAATTGATAGTATGGGAAATCAAATAAACGTTTAAGTGATGACATATTTTTATATTTAAGGCAATGCAAAATAGAAATTTTTTAAATCAAATTCTATTAAATTCTTCTTTTAAACCAACTAAAATTTAGAATTCTCTAATAAATTATATAATGTATTGATAATGAGCAAGTTTAATATTTTCGTTTTAATCATTTTCATATTAAAAGCTTAAAACTGCATCATCACCTCTATAATCGGCACCACCTTCCAAACGACCAGTTGGAAGCCTTAAGATGGCATCTCCCTTTCCTAGAATCTGAATTGGTGTATAGCCTTTTAGCCGTGAAGAGTCCAATAATTTAGATTGAAATTCTTTGGTTTTAAAGACTAATTCGTCTGGCAACTATTTAATATGAAATTAGGGCGCGTTAATCGCCCCTTGTATAGTGATGTCAAATTAATGAACATTTAAGATGGTTTGTGGACTACCTAGAAAATTTGTGACTATTTCATTAAGCTACTTTTTCAATAATTTCTCTCAATTTTATTTTCACTTGTATAGGTGAGAGATATCTTATGCCAAATTATATGTCTAATTTGGTATTAAACTAGAAAATAATTTTTCGGTATCATACCAATGAATATAATCTTCAAAAGACTCTTGTAATTGATTATTTGATGTAAACCTAAATCGATATAGCCGTTCGCATTTAAGTGTCTTAAAAAAGCTTTCAGCTATGCCAGTGTCACAAAAATCAACCTTTCTACCGATACTTTTAGTTATTTTAAGATTAAAGTTGTTGAGGTTTGTCATTTTGTTTGAAGCATACTGGACACCTCATTAAAAAAAGCCTTGATAGGCGGAATATCAACTATTTGACGGGATTGTTCTTTCTGTGGAGAAAAGTTTTTAAAGCGCTTCCACAAGAAGTACAATAATCGGGTACTAATTCTATATTCTGTTCGGGATGAGTTGTCATCTCTAAAGTTTTTCTTTTTTCATCTTTTCTGAATGCTTACTTTTCGATCAGATGATTTGCGTAAACTTTGATTGGGTCTAGGATGGGTTTTCATCCTTTGAAGGGGCATAGAGCTTTTGCGACTGTTTTTTGGATTTTCATAGGTAAATAATTTATCCTTTAACTGTCTATTCTCTTTTAACAGTAGCTGATTTTGCTTCATGATACCTCGGTTCTCTTTAATTAATCTTTGATTCTCTTGGATCAATGCTTAGTTCTAATTTGCCAAGCCTTCAAGTTCATTTACCCGTCTAGCGAGAGAAATAAACGTTGCATACAACTCTCGATATGTTGGTTTTATTGACAAAAATAGTATTATTTAGGGTGGTTACAATACAGCTAAAATAGCAGTGTAAAAAACCACAAGTTATCAAGAAAACAAAAGAAGTTGTGAACTGATATGGATAAAATCAATGTTTTTCCAATTTAAAAAAGAACAGAAGCAAGATCTTGTTAATAAGACAATTGAAAATGTTAATAACCTAAGGACTTCATAAAATAACCTCCAGAAACTTGGTACTGATTAGTTACAAAAAGTTTTATAAAATTATTTATTGTTTTTTATTCTCGCCTTCATGGTCTTTCACGACTTCTTCATCGCGATACTTACAACATTCGTGTACAGAATTGTATTGTTCCTCTGTCGCTTTAATTTCTTTTGTGTCGTGACCAACTGCTGCTAGACATTCAGAAATTGTTGTTACATTGGTTTTACGTTCGTCAAAAATGAGTTTTAACTCATGTGTATCTATACTCCAAACGGCAGATTTAACCCCTTTGGTTCTAATAGCTGCTTTTTCAATACGCTCTTTACACATGCCGCAAATTCCGTCTACTTCCATAGAAACGCGTGCATTTTTGTTTTGTGAGAATGCAAACATTCCAAAACTTAATAGTACTAGTACAATTACTTTTTTCATTTTATTCTGAATTTATTTTAGGATTTCATTTAGTGAAATTCTGTTTTATGGTTATTTTATTTTTCTGTCTTTTCAAGCGAAATCGAGACCTAAAATAGTTCTAGACTGCGCTCAAACAAGCAGATATTTTAATTATTAATTATAAGATTTCTGCTTTTGCAGAAATTGGTCACTTTATTTTATAACGTAACCCTGCATAATACAAGCTTCCAAAAATTGGACCATATACAAAGTTACTGTCAAAATTTGAACCAAATGGATTGTCTGCACTAAGTATTGGGTTTGGCTGACGCACATTGGTTACATTTTCTCCACCTAAATATATTTCAAATTTTGGTGAAAATACCTTAGTGACTTGTAAATTTAACGTTCCAATGGTTGGCGAAAAATCATCTAACTGAAATTGTGGCGTGCTTAAATCTGTACTCGGAAAGCGCTGTGCACTTATCCAATTGTATGTCGCATCAAACTTCCACTGTGTTCCTTTATCCGTTCGATGCGTTTCATACCCCGCATTTGCGAACAACCGGTGTTTTGGTACTAAGGGTTTTTCTAAACGACCACTGTTGAAATCAGTTTGAATATCGTAGTATTTGTAAGCCAATCGTAAATCGAAACCTTCAAACGTATTGTGATTAAATTCAAACTGAAAACTATTCGCAAAACTTTGCCCTTCAAGATTATAAAAATTAATTTCAAAAGGATTTTCCCAATCTACAACCACTTGATTTTGAAAATCGGTTCGGTAAAAATCAAACGTGACGTCAGCATCTCTTCCAAATAAATTAAAACCTTGAAGATAACTCACACCATAATTCCAGGCTATTTCTGGGTCTAATCCGTAAATATTTCCTCCGTCGTTTAGAATATTAATCTGTCTTGAACTTGCAAACAAATTCATATTTTCAGCAAAAATATTAGCACTTCGTTTACCGCGACCTATGGATGCTCTAAATGCAGATTTTCCCCAAGGCGTGTATCGTGCATGTAACCTAGGTGTTACAAAAAGACCTAGTTTATTGTTTTGATCAACACGAACACCAGCGGTCATTGTGAGTTTATCTAAATCGTCATAAGCATATTCAAAAAAACCACCAAAAGAGTTCTCTATACGTTCAAAATTCTGAGTTTTTACAAGCTCTTCAAACTGATCATACGTAAAACTTAAACCTGTTTTTATTTTGTGACGCGAGTCGGAAATAATAGTGTTATACATCACATTAGAGTAAAAGCTATTGTGCTGAATGTCATAAATATTTAACCCAAAATAAGAGTCTTGTTTATGGTGGCTAAACGCCGTTTGAAAGCCGATACTTTGATACGGAATTTCAGGATTTACGTAACCTAGCTTGGTACTAACTTCAAAACGTTCGGTATTAATTTGGCTTCCCCAATTGTTTGTGGTTAGTTTATCTGTATCAGGATTAAAGGCGACTTGTCCAGCTTGTTTTTCGTCATTAAGATATCTCAAATTTATAAAACTTACAACACCTTTTTCTAAGTTGGTATATTGCCAGCGGTTCATTACATTAATTTGATTGTAAAGTGGCATATCTAAAAAGCCATCATCATTAACATCGTGTTTTTGTTGTTGTGTATTGCCATGTAAATACAACCCAGTACTCCATTTATCAGATACCTTGGTATTAAAATGTGTATTTAATTCTACCCGTTCATTTGTGGCGGCGTACAGATTTACAAAAATCCTATCATCCGTAGTGGGTTTAACCATCTCCACATTAATTTGGCCTGCAATGCTTTCAAAACCATTAACAACACTACCGGTTCCTTTTGTTATCTGAATGCTCTCCACCCACGTACCGGGAATAAAACTCAATCCAAAAGCTTGTGACGCACCACGAATTGCAGGTATATTTTCAGTAGCAATTAAAATATAGGGTGTGGTTAAACCTAGCATTTTAATTTGTCGCGTTCCTGTAACAGCATCTGCAAAATTAACATCAATAGAGGGATTTGTTTCGAAACTCTCTGCCAAATTACAACATGCTGCCTTTAGCAATTCCGTACTTGTAACCGTAAAGGTGTTTGTAGCTTGAATATAAGATTTTACAGTGGCTTGTTTTCTAGATGTCAGAATAACGGCATCTAAATCATTACTAACTTGCAGAATATGGTCGATGTACCTGTTTTCTGTTACGGAAATAGTGTCCGTTTTAAAGCCAATATAACTGATTACTAATTTACTATACGAAAATTTGTAAGGCAATGAAAATGTACCATCTTCACCAGTAATAACGCCAACCGATGAATCTAACCAATACACACTCGCGCCTGGCAAAGGCAGTTCTTTCCCTATACTTGTTTCTAAAACACTACCTTTTAGTTGTTCTTGTGCAGTTACTATTAGCGACAAAAACATAAAACTTAATATTAAATATTTTTTCATTTATTTGATTTATAGGTATGACTATTGGCACATAAATGTGTGCTTCTTTCTTAACTAAGGGTCGTTATTAAATCAAATAAGGTAAGTTTCATCTAACACCTGAATGTCTTCGATGAGTACAGGTGGGAAATAATCTTTATGCGGAACAAGCAAGGTTGTAAAATCCGCAAAAAGACGGATGTAGGAATAGGTATAAGCAAATAAAACGTTTTGTTGAATTGTTTCTAAATCTTCAAATGACTTTAAGGTAACTTCAGAAAGTCCCTCAATCACATCAATTTCATCTTTGCAACAATTTATTTTTACGATATCAGAATGCTTCTGTTTAGAAAATTCTGCATCTCCACATTTTTCACTCTCAGAAAATATAGCCACATCAATTAAAACATCTCCACAAAAATGCTTCTCTATCGTTAATGATAATGTCGAAAACAGCACCAAAAGTGATAACGCAATAGAAATGGTTTTATGTATGTACGTAAATTTCACAATACAAAGTTACAAAAATTCTTAATTTGTGAAAATAGTATTATTCAACTATTAATGATATAAATTATGGTAAGAAAATCCGAATTCAATACCGATTAATTGTTGTTGTGAGAAAAGAATAATACGAACTAATTTTAGGTTGATCAGTAAATAAACCTTTTATTCCTGAGGCTACATTTTCTTATTCCAACGCTGTTGGGTTCTTGCACTAATGTTTAAATAATCTTTAATACCAAATTAGACCTATAATGACGCAATAAATCGTTTTACCGAAATGAATTCGGCACAGGCTTTTTTCGCCTGCTTTTCGTCAAAAATAGTTACCGTAGCTAAGGCTATGCTAGTTAATTTTTATTTCAATCACTCAAAAAACCTGTGCTGAGCTACGTCGTAGTATAATTCAATTTATTCATACGGCATTATAAATATAATTTGGCATAAGTTCGTTTCTAGTTTTAAAACGCTTGGTAAGGATAGATCCTAGCCGGATTATTCGTTTCTCAAGCCTATGACTCTATTGCTTTTTTCGAAGTGATTTTAATTCAAACACATTTTCTATTATCTATAATTCATAAATTTTTGCCCTTAATAATCAACAAAAATAACGACTTCAACTATTTTAATTGGTATTAGAGTTTTAAGACCAAGTTTGTAAACTTCCTCTCGAGCAGAAACCACGATTGCAGAATCTGCTGAATTTATTTTTTAAGCTTAGGTCCCTGAGTTTTTAAAATTCGGCAAGCTACGGATAAGCTTAAAACATCTAAACATCTAAACAGCTTAAGAAGCTAAATGATGCTGCTGAAGATATCTCCATTGTTTTTAATCGCCAATATGATCCTTTACAATAAGTAAAGGGATTTTAAGATCTCTATTAAATAAATCTTCCGTAATGCTACCTAAACTCAGGTTTGAAAAAGTATTGGAACCTTTGTCGGCGACCATTAACAAATCAACATCATTTTTATAAGCTTCATTTTTTAATTTAGAAGCAATATTAGCTTCTCGCCCCAATATTTTATATTGTTTGATTTCTCCAGAGTAATTCATTTTATTGAGAAATTGATCAAACTTCTTATCTACGTAGCGACTCAGTTTAGGCTCTATTTTAGAGTCTGAGACGTAGGGAGAAAAATGAATGGGCAAACTATACACATGGACGGCTTCCAAACTAAAATTTTGTTTTGATTGGATATACTCAGCAAAAGAAAAGCATTTTTTTGAAGCACTAGAAAAATCTGTACCAATCCATACTTTTTTCAATTTTGTTTTCATGGTGGAAGGAACCCACAAAAATTCACATTTTATAGTCCTAAGTAATTTAAACCCGAGAGTACCAGACCCGTTTTTATTATTCTTATTCCCTAAAATAAGCAAGTCGATACTATATTTATTTACGATATAGCTCATTAAGGATTCTGTGTAAGGATCATCAGAAATCAGTACTTCCCACTCCACTTTTGCCGTAAAGTTTGCTTCTATCATGTCTTTGAGTTCCTCTGTAATAATACTTTCTAGATCTACATTTTCGATTTCTTTTTCAAGGACTTCAGAAATTTCGTATCGCTTAATATTATGAACAAAATACACTTTTTTAACGTCGGTTAATTCAGTAAAAAAAGAACTGTAGGCGATTAATTGTTCGTCAATATCAGATAAGTCTAAACCGACTAGCACTTTATTTAATGTCCTCATATTGATTCATTTTTATTGCGTTTTTTAATAATTTTTCTTACAATTTCTTCATAATCTTCTTTCTGTACAACCTCTTTGTAGCGTTCGTGTTTTTTGACTTCATCTTTCAATCCTTTGTACAAGGAATAGCACATGACAAGAAGAATGATGGCGAAAGGCAATCCAGAAGCAATTGCTGCAGTTTGAAGCGCCCCGAGTCCTCCACCTATGAGCAAGACTGCTGCAACAGCTCCTTCGGTAATCGCCCAAAAGATCCGTTGTCCTACAGGGGCGTCAATTTTACCACCAGAGGTAAGGTTATCTATCACTAGAGATCCTGAATCTGAAGAGGTTATAAAAAAGCCCATAATCAAAATAATAGCAACTATATTAAGACCCATGGTGAAGGGAAAGTCCTCAAAAAAGACAAATAAAGCTGTAGCTACATCATTATCTACCGCCACAGAAACTGCATCATTACCATTCATAACCATATCTAATGCAGAACTTCCAAAAGCTGTAACCCAAAAAAATGTAATCAAGGTAGGAACTATTAAAACTCCAAGGATAAATTCTTTAATCGTTCTCCCTTTGGAAATTCTGGCAATAAAAGTTCCAACAAAAGGAGACCATGATATCCACCAACCCCAATAAAAAATCGTCCAATTATTTTGCCAATCTCCTCCCGTAAAACTTTCATTCCAAAGTGAAATTTCTACTACACTGCTAAAATAATTCCCTAAATTTTCTAAATAACTTTCAAAAATAAAAAGGGTAGGACCTAAGATCAAAACTAAAACCAATAGTAAAACTGCTATCCTGATATTCCACTCACTTAAGACCTTAACCCCTTTGTCAACTCCAAGCACCACCGAAATTGTAGCTATTAAGGTAATACCTGCAATAAGTAATACTTGGGTTGTCGTTCCGCTGCTTAATCCGAAGACCTGTTCTAAGCCTGCTGCTACTTGTTGTACTCCAAACCCAAGTGAAGTCGCCAGACCAAACAAAGTAGCCAAGACTGCAAAAACATCAATAATATCCCCAATAACTCCGTAGATTTTATCACCCAAAAAAGGATAAAAAACACTTCTTATCGTTAGTGGTAAGCCTCTAGAATAAGTGAAAAAAGCTAAGGCTAAACCTACTAAAGCATAAATAGCCCAAGGGTGAAATCCCCAGTGTAGAAAACTAAAATTCATAGCTTCCTTAGCTGCTGCAATCGTATCTGCATCAGCATTGGGTGGTGCACCAAAATGGGTTACAGGCTCAGCGACACTCCAAAATAAAAGACCTATTCCCATACCAGCGCTAAACAGCATTGAGAACCAGGATACGGTCTTAAACTCTGGTTCAGCATCCTTTCCTCCAAGCCTTATCTTACCAAACTTGCTGAAGGCTAAATAAGTAACAAAAATCAGGATAAAATTTACGCTAAACACAAATAACCAGCCGCCATACTCTGCCACTTGGTTTTGAACAGTGCTGAAAAACTCTTCAGTTGATTCCTTATAAATGAGAGTTAGAGCAATTCCTATGGTGATCAAAATTATGGAAGAAAAAAAAACGGGACCGTTGACCTCAAGTCCAAAAATGGATTTCTTTTCATCACTTCTAGTAACTTTTTCTGGCATAACTTTTATTTTAATCCTTCTTTGAAGGTTTTATTTTTCGAGGGCTTTTCTCGAATTTTTATAACTAATTTCTTAATCCCCACCTCATTGGTTTGCACTAGAGGTTTTTTATTTTTGAATTATCTGGATTTGTTATCCGTTAAAAAGTAATATCCAAAATTTATATTGAATCTTGCTTCCCAGCCTAAGTTTGGTTTTCCTTGGCCTAATTCGTTAGTAAAATCTCCACCAAACCAAGAATGGTTATATCCTGCGGCATAATCTACATAAATAAATACATCCCCAGCGCTCACTAGCATGCCAGTCACATTCATAGCTGAGTTTTTGAACCCCTGAGCACGCTTATCCATATACCCAAAATCATTATAAAATTTCAGGTTGCTAATGGGGCCAATATCAACGGGGAGATCATATGAAACAGCAGCGGTATACATCTCAAAATCTGAAGCTACGTCATAAGGAAATCCATAAGCTCCCATGCGAACAATATCTCTGCTTTGTCCATCAGCATTCATGGGATTGTGACCCACTGTAAGCAGTTCTGTCTTTAAATTCCAGCGTTTATAAGATACCTCATGATGGAGCCCTAAAGCATGATGGTCTCCAGTTTCTTTAGTCTCAATGTTATACAAGCCACCATACTGAGCAGAAAAACCGATGCGATGCTTAAACTCCTCACCAGTTTTGTAGATAAATTTTCCGTTAAATTGATTGATCTCTTTATTTTTACCCACGATATCATATGCATACCGATTGGAACTTACTTCATTGGAGCCCCCTAAATCGAACAACTCAGAGTTTTTGAAAAAAGCTAGCTGGTATTCAAATTTATCTCCTATGTTCATATATTTTATTCCCATATCATGGCCGTCTTCTAGACCTACATAATAGGTCAAATTAAAAAACCAATTATTGGAGTTATAAGTTTGAATCCCAAAGGGAACTTGAGTTAAGCCAATTTGAATATCTTCTTGTTCGCTTAACGAATATCCCATCCAACCTTGTTTTAAAAAACCTCCCCCAAAGGAATCAGAATATTCTCGGTACTCAACATTAAGATACACATCTTTGTATCTTGCTTCTGCATTTATTCGAAAAATATCATAGATAAAGTCACCACCAATATCTTTTTGGTCAGAATTCCAGGAACTGTATAAATAATTATAACGTAAGGCTCCGCCAATATTTACTATAGGTTTATCTTGGCTATAAGTAAGAAAGGGAATCCAAATAAGGAGTAATATTTTAGTCATATTTTGGTTTCTGGTTGTGAAAAGACAAAATCCAAAATGTAATTTGGGATTTTATTAAACTTCTTTTCACCTTTTAAATGATTTCATCAACCTCGAATGGATTGAAATGCGAAGAGATAACAACAAGTTGTTCTCATGTATAAGTTGATTTTTTTCTGAAAATCGGACTCATAGCCATGTTGTTTCTCGTTTTTGCAAACTGTTAACAAGGTGAAAAAATCTAATTTCATCACTATGTTAATTAAAAAATGCAATCTAAGAATTAAAAACTGAAAGGCTCTATAAATCTAAAAATTATCATAAAACATGAATACGCTAGTGTCTTTTGCCTTTCCAAGTTCCCCCATATTTATAATGCGTTTCAGTCTGTTTTTTTTCAACACAAGTTTTGCAAGCGAATAGCCATGCTTTTCCCTTTTTGATCTGAATTCTATACAAGACTCCAAAATCGAGACCACAAATAGCACAAGTCTTCGTTTTCAAAACAAGTTTAAATTATCGGGTGAGCTTTTGTATGATCTCTTTGTGTTGAGGGAATAGCTGTTGAAGTTCTTGTGGTTCTGCTAGGTTGAAGTCGTCAAAATCGAACCCTGGAGCGACTGTACACCCTACTAAAGCAAAGCTATCTTCAGTTTTGATTTCCGCGGCAAACCAGTGCTGAGCGGGAACTACAAACTGAGGGGTTTCTTTTTGACTAAAGTCGTTTCCAATGCTTACTTGAGAATAGTTACCTTCAGGTGAAACTATATGAAGTGTGATGGTTTTCCCTAAATAAAAATGCCAAGCTTCATCTTGATTTACTTTATGAAAAGCTGAGAATTCATCTGAGGTGAGCATAAAATAGATGCATGTACTTGCATGTCTGCCAGAAGTAAATTCAGAAGGTAAAGCAGATTCAGGAAGTAGGGTTTCACTTCTATAAGTCTCTTTAAAATAGCCTCCTTCAGGATGTTTTTCGAGCTGTAGTTTATCGATGAGTTCTTCTTTTCTAAGCATGTTTTAGTGTTTATTTAACCAGTATTTTGCATTTTGAAAGGCTTCAATCCATGGTGAAACCTCATCTTTTCTATCTTTTGGATAATGGGCCCAGTTCCATGAAAAAGTGGAACGTTCTAAATGAGGCATCATTACAAGATGTCGTCCTGAATCGTCACATAACATAGCAGCATTGTAATCTGAACCATTTGGGTTACAAGGAAATTCTTCTCTGAAGTATTTTGCAGGAATGGAATATTTAGATTCTTCTAAGGGTAAGTGAAATTTACCCTCACCATGTGCTGCCCAGATTCCTAAAGTAGAACCTTCAAGGCTTTTTAGCATAATGCTATTGCTATCAGCAATATCGACCGCGGTAAATCTACATTCAAATTTTCCAGAGTCATTATGAAGCATTTTAGGTTTTTCCTTATGGTGAGGAGTAATGAGTCCTAGTTCTATGAACAGTTGGCAACCATTACAAACTCCTATAGATAAAGTGTCTTCTCTATCGAAGAAATTACGCAGAGCCAAATTAGCATTTTCATTGTATTTAAAAGTGCCTGCCCACCCTTTAGCACTGCCTAAAACATCAGAATTGGAAAAACCGCCTACCGCTGCTATAAACTGAACATCTTCAAGGGTTTCCTCACCAGACATTAAATCTGTCATGTGAATGTCTTTCACATCGAATCCAGCTAAGTGCAGGGCTCTAGCCATTTCTCGTTCACTGTTAGATCCCTTTTCTCTTATAATAGCTGCTTTAACTCGTTGGCCTTTTACAGCTTTTAGTGTTCCATCAAAATGCTCTGGAAACTTAAATTTTAAAGCATTATGTTTAAAATTATCGTGACGTTCTTTGGCTTTTTTCTCACCACTTTGGTGCTTGTCGAATTCATAAGAGGTTTGCATCCAATGCGTTCTGTACATATCGATATCAAATTCTAAATTTTGATCTTTATGAGAAATCTTGAGTGCCCCAGAGGCATTAACTTCCCCTAAATATAAAGGCTCAATACCAAGTTCTTTAAACTCATTTGTGATCTCGTCATTGACTTGAAAGACAATACCAGAATTTTCTGAGAACAGAATTTTAAAAATATCTTGTTCTTTAAACTTTGAAAGCTGGATATCAGCTCCAAGATCATTGTCTGCAAAACACAATTCAAGCAGCGTTGTTATCAAACCACCAGAAGAAATATCATGTCCACTCGCTATTTTATGATGTTTAATTAAGGTTTGAACAGCATTAAACTTCTTTTTAAACTCATCATCCTTATGAATCCCAGGTGCTTTAATTCCTAATTTACCTAAGGTTTGAGCAAAAGCAGAACCTCCTAATTGCAAGCTATGCTGAGATAAATCTAAATAGTAAATAGAACCACTATTTTTCTGAAACATAGGTTCCACAACATTTGTAACGTCATTACAATTTGCTGCGGCAGATATAATAACGGTGCCAGGGGAAAGCACCTCTTTATCTTTGTAGCGTTGCTTCATCGATAAGGAATCTTTTCCGGTAGGGACATTGATTCCTAAATTAATGGCAAATTCTGAAACGGCCTCTACAGCATCATACAATCTCGCATCTTCACCAGGATTATGACATGGCCACATCCAGTTGGCAGATAATGACACTGAAGTGAGATTGTCTTTTAGGGGAGCCCAAATAAGGTTCGTGAGGGCTTCAGCAATAGAATTTTTGGCACCAGCAACAGGATCAATAAGTCCAGAAATGGGGGAGTGACCAATAGAACTGGCAACCCCCTCTTTGCCGTTGTAATCTAAAGCCACCACTCCACAGTTGTTGAGAGGAACTTGAAGCGGGCCAAGGGTTTGCTGCACGGCAACTCGTCCAGTCACACAGCGATCTACTTTATTCACTAGCCAGTCTTTACAAGCTATAGATTCCAGCTGAAGCAGTTTTTCTACGTAGCTGTAAATATGGTCTGGATTATAGGTTATGTCACTATACTCTCTATGTACTCTTTGATCTTTCATGAAGGTCTTTGGAGAACTTCCAAACATATCTTCAAGCTTAAGATCTAGAGGTTTTTCTTGAGTTTTAGAATTCTTAAAAACAAATTGATGATCGTTAGTGACCTTCCCAACTCTGTACATTGGCGACCGTTCACGCAAGGCAACTTTTTCTAAAAACTTAGAATCTTCTTCACTAATGACAAGTCCCATGCGTTCTTGGGATTCGTTACCAATAATCTCTTTTGCGGAAAGCGTTGTGTCTCCTACAGGAAGTTTGTTGATATCGATATGGCCTCCTGTGTCTTCTACCAATTCGCTTAAGCAGTTTAAATGTCCACCAGCGCCATGATCGTGAATGGAACGAATAGGATTATGATCTAGCTCCACCATGGCTCTAATAGCATTGGCTGCTCTTTTTTGCATTTCAGGATTAGACCGTTGTACAGCATTTAATTCAATATTACTGTTAAATTTACCAGTGTCCGAAGAAGATACCGCAGCACCTCCCATTCCAATTCTATAGTTGTCTCCACCAAGAATAACAATATCATCATTTTCTTGAGGCAATTCTTTTATAGCCTGATTGGCCTTGCCGTATCCGACACCTCCAGCTAGCATAACGACTTTATCGTAAGCTAAAAGTCTGTTGTGTTCTTCGTGTTCAAAGGTGAAAAGAGAACCATTGATGAGGGGCTGCCCAAACTTATTACCAAAATCTGAAGCCCCATTGGAGGCTTTAATCAAGATATCAAGCGGACTTTGATACAGCCAGTCTCTTTCAGCACTTACTTTTTCCCAGGGTTTATCATCTTTTAATCTTGGATAAGCAGTCATATACACGGCAGATCCAGAAAGAGGCAAAGATCCTTTTCCTCCAGCTAGCCTGTCTCGTATCTCACCACCGCTTCCCGTTGCTGCCCCGTTGAAAGGTTCAACAGTAGTTGGAAAATTATGAGTTTCAGCTTTTAAGGAAATGACAGAACTGAAAGTTGAGTTTTTATATTCTGAAGCTATGTCTGGTCTTTGCGGAGCGAATTGCTCAACGTGAGGCCCTTCGATAAAAGCGACATTGTCTTTGTAGGCAGAAACGATTGTATTGGGATGCGTTTCAGAAGTTTTTCTAATCAGTGTAAAGAGGGATTCTTTTTGCTCTTCTCCATCAATAATAAAAGTACCATTGAAAATTTTATGACGACAATGTTCCGAGTTGACTTGAGAAAAACCGAAAACTTCAGCATCGGTAAGACGACGATTCAATTTTTTGGATAACTTTTCTAAATAATAGACCTCCTCGCCATTAAGCGCTAAACCTTCCTTTTGATTGTAAGCGGCGATGTCCTCAATTTCTAAAACTGGTTCTGGTTCTATATGGATTGTAAACAGATTTTGATCCAATACACTATACTTTTGAAAAAGCATTTTATCAAAACGCGTTTCCTCAGAAGTTACTTCATGAAATTCTTCAATCCTTGAAATTCCTTCAATTCCCATGTTTTGAGTAATTTCTACTGCATTGGTACTCCATGGAGTGACCATAACTTGTCTAGGCCCTATATATTGACCCTCCAAATGTTTTTTATCAACAAACTGAGCATCGCCGAAGACCCATTTTAGTTTTTTGATAGTTTCGTAATCTGGTCGTTTATCTATGGAAACAGCGAAGCGATGCGTCGATTCAGCCTTGAAGAAGATTATCATTTCTTGATGAATTAAAGATGTGTTTTGACGCCCTCAAAATTACGATAAATATGTGAGTATTTTTAGAATTTGATTAAGTTTGACCTAAGTGTAGAATTACAGATTTCTAGATCGCTAAAAATTAATTTTAAAATTGAATTCTTGAGAAACACCATCCTAAAGTTACTGGCTATTTTTTTCCCAATTCAATTGCTTTTTATTTATATCCTTAAGGGATTTCCCGATTTGGTAGAAACCTATTACAGCCAGTCTTTTTTTGTTTATATCTCCCAATTACAACACTTTTTAACGTCATGGATTCCTTTTTCTATCGGCGACCTATTTTATTCAGCTATGGTATTAATCATTCTGGGATGGCTTATTAAGCTTATAAGGCGAAAAACTAAAAGTCTAAAGACGATGCTGCTAGAAGCTTTTGCATTTGTCTCCTTAATCTATTTTTTATTTCACGTATTTTGGGGGTTTAATTATTATAGGCTTCCGCTTCATGACTCTTTAGGAATTTCTACGGAATATAACAAAGCAGACTTATTGGAATACATTTGCGATCTCATTCAACAAACCAATACTCTACACTCTCAATTGGTGAGTGAGGACAGTTTGAAGGTTGACTATGATTTTACACAAAAAGAAGTTCAAGATCTGGTATTTAAGGCTTACCAAAATACAGATAATACCGATCTAAAAATTTCTTATCGCATAGAAAACCTAAAGCCTTCTTTGTTTTCGTTGCCGCTTTCCTACGCAGGATTTAGTGGATATGTGAATCCATTTACGAATGAAGCTCAGTACAATTATAAGATTCCTACGTATAAATTTCCAACAACGATGGCTCACGAGATCGGACATCAGTTGGGCTTTTCTAAGGAAAATGAGGCTAATTTTATAGCCTCAATAATTACTATGGAAGACAGCAATAAATTTTTACGTTACTCAGGTTTAACTTTTGCTTTAAAGTACAGTCTTAACGATATGTATAAAAAAGACCCAGTCTTATCAGGGGTTCTAATCTCTGATTTGCATCCTGGTATTCTCAAAAACTACCAAGAAGTTCAAAACTTTTGGGAAGCTTATTCAGGTCCAGTAGAGTTAATTATGGAAAAAATATATGGCAATTATTTAAAAGTCAATAACCAGCCCCAAGGCATAGAAAGTTATAGCTATGTTGTCGCGTTACTGGTTAATTATTATAAACAACAATCTCATTAACCATAAAATTTAATCTCAATGAAACAAAATGTCTTCTTATTATTTTGCTTATTTAGTTTGAGTCTTTTTGCTCAGGATTATTTTCCTGACAATAAGGCTGTAAAAACTAGATCCAGCAATTATATCGCCTTGGAATCTGCGATTATTCATATTTCTCCAACAGAGACTATCGAAAATGCAACTCTTCTGATCAAGGATGGAAAAATTGTAGAGGCTGGTAAAAATGTAAAATTACCTCAGAATACAGTTAAAATTGACGCCAATGGAAAACACATCTATCCGTCATTTGTTGAAGTCTACTCAGATTTTGGAATCAAGGATATCCAAAAAGCGCCAAGTTCTAGTCAGCCACAATATGAGCCTAATAGAAAAGGATACTATTGGAATGATCATGTAAGACCAGAGCAATCTGCAAAATCTCATTTTAAATTTGACGAAAAAACTGCTGCAACTATGCGTAAAGCTGGTTTTGGAGCAGTAAATACGCATGTTACTGATGGATTCATAAGAGGAAATGGTGCTTTAATGGCATTAGTGGAGGGTGATAACTTCAACAGTAACCTGCTGAATGAGAATTCAGGTATGTATTATGAATTTAGCAAAAGCAAACAGTCTAGACAAGCTTACCCAAGTTCTATAATGGGATATACTGCTTTATTGAGACAATTTTATCATGATAGCAAAGCTTATCAAAACAAAATTATAGAAGAGAAAGATCTTGCTATTGAAGCGTATCTTGCTAAGAAAAGTCTACCCCAATTATTTTCTGTAGACGATTATCTGGATGCTTTACGGGCCGATAAGATTGGAGATCAATTTGGAGTGCAATACACCATCATTGGATCTGGAGATGAATATAAAAGAGTAGAAACCATAAAAGCGACCAACGCTCATTTTGTGCTGCCTTTAAAATTTCCAGATGCTTTCAATGTTGAAGATCCTTTCCTAAGAGATTATCTCTCTTTGGGGGAGATGAAACACTGGCAGTATGCTCCAGTGAATGCTAAAATCCTTTCAGAAAATGGAATAGACATATCATTTACAACTAAGGGTCTAAAATCACCAGAAGATTTACTTAAAAATCTAAAAAAGTCAGTTGACTTGGGCTTGGATAAAACCATAGCTTTTGCAGCTTTAACCACTCAACCTGCAAAAGTTATCGGTGCTTCAGACCTTTTAGGAACTTTGGAGAAGGGTAAAATTGCCAATTTTATTATCACGTCTCATGAATTATTTGAAGATGAATTTAAAATTCATGAAAACTGGGTTCAAGGTCACCGCCATAGTTACGAGCCTTTGGATGTTGTGGATATTTCAGGCAACTATGATTTGGTTTTTAATGGTGAAACTTTCGATATGGCCATCAAAAACAAATCTGGAAAATTCTCTGTTGAAGTTGTAAAAGATACTTTAAAATTAGGAACTAAACTCAATTATGAAGAGGACTGGATGACTCTAATTTTGAATGATACTGACAAATCAAAAGAAGAGTATGCTATTTTATCTTCAAAAATAGAGCCTTTTCAATCTAGTTTCAGTGGTAAAGTTATTTTAGCAAATGGGGATACAACAGGTTTTAAAGCAACGCAAAAAACAGAGGAATCTTCAGAAAATTCAGAAAAGAAGGATGAAGAGGAGGAAGAAGAAAGCATGGAAATGCTATCGATGTCTTATCCTAATCTGGCTTATGGAAGAGATGAAGCCTCTACAGAATCAGAGCGTTTACTGATTAAAAACGCCACAGTGATTACTGGAGAATCTGAAGGAACGCTGGAAAATACAGACGTTTTACTCAAGGACGGAAAAATCGATAAAATTGGTAAAGACTTGAGTGATAGAGGTGCAAAAGTTATTGATGGAACTGGTAAGTTTTTAACGGCAGGAATAATAGATGAGCATTCTCATATCGCGGGAACTTCCATAAATGAAGGAGGGCATAATTCCTCTGCAGAAGTCACTATGGAAGATGCCGTAGATCCTGATGATATAAGTATTTATAGAGCAATTGCAGGTGGAGTCACCAGTATACAATTGTTACATGGATCTGCAAATCCAATTGGTGGACGTTCTGCTATTTTAAAATTGAAATGGGGAGAGAACGCAGAAGATCTTATTTATAACAATTCACCAAAATATATAAAATTTGCCCTTGGGGAAAATGTAAAACAATCCAACTGGGGTGGTAACTCAAGATTTCCACAAACTAGAATGGGGGTGGAGCAAGTGTTTAGAGATTACTTCTCTAGAGCTAAAGCTTATGGCGAGAAAAAAGCTACAGGTGAGCCTTATCGATACGATGATGAAATGGAAACTCTACTTGAAATTATCAATGGAGAGCGATTTATCAGTTGCCATTCTTATGTTCAAAGTGAAATCAATATGCTGATGAAAGTAGCCGAAGAATTTGATTTTAAGGTCAACACATTTACCCATATCTTGGAAGGTTATAAGGTGGCCGATATCATGAGAGAACATGGAGCAGGTGCTTCTACCTTCAGCGATTGGTGGGCTTACAAATACGAAGTAAAAGATGCAATCCCCTTCAATGCCTCTATCATGCACAACCAAGGTGTTACTGTAGCCATAAATAGTGATGATGGCGAAATGATAAGACGCTTAAATCAAGAAGCGGCTAAAAGCATGAAATATGGTGGAGTGTCTGCTGAAGACGCCTGGAAATTTGTCACGCTTAATCCTGCAAAACTTCTTCATCTAGACGATAGAGTAGGAAGTATAAAAGAAGGAAAAGATGCAGATGTTGTCCTTTGGAATGCAGATCCTCTTTCCATTTACGCGAAACCTGAAAAAACGATTATAGAAGGGGTTGTGTATTTTGATATCGAAAAAGATAAAGTGATGCGCGATCAAATTCAGAAGGAAAGACAATTCTTAATCCATAAAATGATGAAAGCTAAAAATAAAGGTTTAAAAACTCAGCCTATTCAAAAGAAAGAGAAAGCCTTTTTACACTGCGATAGTTTAGACGATATTAACCACATACACGAATAAGATGAAATATATACATATACTATTAAGCTGTGTCGTTGCACTGGCCTCTACACAATTTATAAATGCTCAACAAACCCCAGCCCCACAGCAAACTGAAACTATTTCGATAGTGGGAGCGACCGCTCATATTGGTAATACGGATGTCGTTGAAAATTCTGTAGTGGTTTTTGAAGATGGAAAAATAACTTATGTCGGCACAGATACCTCACAAGCAAAAGGGAAAACCATCGATGCTAATGGGAAACATGTCTATCCTGGCTTTATAGCTCCCAATGCTACTTTAGGCCTTGTAGAGATTGATGCTGTTGCCGCTACGGACGATAAAGATGAAATGGGTAAAATGTTACCTCACGTTAGAAGTTTAATCGCCTACAACGCTGAAAGTCAAGTCGTAGAAAGTATGCGTCCCAACGGTGTGTTGATGGGCCAGATTACACCACAAGGTGGGCGTATTTCTGGAACTTCTTCTATTGTTCAATTTGACGCTTGGAATTGGGAAGATGCGGTTATTAAAGAAAATGATGCTATTCACTTAAATTGGCCTAATGGGTTTAGCAGAAGTGGAAGTTGGTATGATACGGATAGAGTTTGGGAGAAAAATAAAGAGTACACCCAAGAAATAGATGAAGTGGTGGCTTACTTTAAAAATGCTGAAGCCTATGTTCCTGGCTCTAAAGAAAAAGACTTGGAATTTGAGGCCATGGACGGATTGTTTGACGGTTCAAAAGGTTTATTTATCCATGTGGATGGCGAAAAGGAAATCAAAGATGTGATTAGCTTTAAAAGAAAAATGGATCTAAACAGAGTGACTATTGTTGGTGGATATCACGCTTATAAAGTAGCTGCCGATTTAAAAGCTAATGGTATTTCTGTATTGATACAACGGACACATCTCAATCCAAATTTTGAAGATGATGATTATGATTTACCCTATAAATTGCCGAAATTACTTAGTGATGCTGGCGTTTTAGTAGCCTTGGAAGGAAGTGGGCGTATGGAACGTATGAATTCTCGAAACCTACCATTTTATGCAGGAACTGCTGCTGCATTTGGAGTGGATAAGGAATTGGCATTACAGATGATCACCCTTAATACAGCAAAAATTCTTGGCATGGAAGATCAAATTGGTTCTCTTGAAGTGGGAAAAGATGCTACCCTTTTTATCAGTGAAGGCGATGCCCTCGATATGCGAGGAAATATTTTAACCAAAGCTTTTATACAAGGAAGGGATATAAGTTTAGAGACTCATCAAACGGAATTGTACAAAAGGTATTCAAAAAAATACGAAGACTAGTTTTTAAAAGTTTATCATAAAAGAAGCTGCCCTGAATAGGCAGCTTTTTTTTATGATAAACTTTTGGCTTCGACGAGGAATCTCAATGTCATTCCGACGGAGAAGCTCTTTTTGCTTCGACGAGGAATCTTTTTGTTTTCGAAAGGGGTAGATTCTTCAGTCGCGAAAAGCTCTTTCAGAATGACAGCAGCATCTTTTCATTCCGACAATAAGAGGAATCTCAATGTCATTCCGACAGAGAAGCTCTTTTGCTTTGACGAGGAATCTATGTGCTTTCGAAAGGGACAGATTCTTCAGTCGCAAAAAGCTCCTTCAGAATGACAGTGGCGTCTTGTCATTCCGACAGAGAAGTTTTTTGGCTTTGACGAGGAATCTCAATGTCATTCCGACAGAGAAGTTTTTTTGCTTCGACGAGGAATCTTTTTGTTTTCGAAAGGGATAGATTCTTCAGTCGCCTATCGGCTCCTTCAGAATGACAGCGGCGTTTTGTCATTCCGACAGAGAGGCTCTTTTTGCCTTGACGAGGAATCTTTTTGTTTTCGACAGGGATAGATTCTTCAGTCGCCTATCGGCTCCTTCAGAATGACAGCTGCGTTTTGTCATTCCGACAGAGAAGTTTTTTTGCTTCGACGAGGAATCTCAATGTCATTCCGACAGAGAGGCTGTTTTTGCCTTGACGAGGAATCTCAATGTCATTCCGACAGAGAAGCTTTTTGCTTCGACGAGGAATCTTTAGTTTTTCGACAGGGATAGATTCTTCAGTCGCCGAAAAGGCTTCTTCAGAATGACATCAGCGTCTTGTCACTCCGACAGAGAAGCTTTTTGCTTCGCCGAGGAATCTCAGTGTCATTCCGACAGAGAAGCCCTTTTGCTTTGACGAGGAATCTTTTTGTTTTCGAAATGGATAGATTCTTCAGTCCCCGAAAAGGCTCCTTCAGAATGACATCAGCGTCTTTTCATTCCTACGATAAGAGGAATCTCAATGTCATTCCGACAGAGAAGCCTTTTGCTTCGCCGAGGAATCTCAGTGTCATTCCGACAGAGAGGCTCTTTTTGCCTTGACGAGGAATCTTTTTGTTTTCGACAGGGATAGATTCTTCAGTCGCGAAAAGCTCCTTCAGAATGACAGTGGCTAAATATCTTTTCAAGAGAAAGGCTTTTTTTATGTATGAAATTCAAATTTTAGCAAAATATATTATATTCGTATTATGGACGCAAAAACCCTACAAACACCCATCGAATACTTAAAAGGTGTTGGGCCCAATAGAGCAGATTTATTGAAAACTGAACTGCATATCCATAGTTTTCAAAATTTACTTGAGTTTTTCCCATTTAGATATATAGATAAGTCTCGCTTTTATAAAATATCTGAGTTGCAGGATAATTCTGCTGAAGTTCAAATTATCGGAAAGATAACAGGGGTGCGGACTCTTCCTATGAAACAGGGTAAGCGGGTGGTTGCAAACTTTCAAGATGATACTGGCAGTATAGAGTTGGTTTGGTTTCGAGGTCACAAATGGATTTTGGAAAACGTGAATACGAATGCGCCTTATGTCATTTTTGGTAAATTGAATAATTTCAATGGTAGTTTTTCGATGCCACATCCTGAAATTGAAGAGTTGGAAAAAGCCAAAACAAAGTCTAACGTTAAAATGTATCCGGTATATCCTTCTACTGAAAAATTAAGCAAAAGAGGGATTTCCAATCGTATGATAAGCACCTTGATGTTTGGGTTGCTTGAACAATCAGGTAATTTTAGCGAAACCTTACCCTCTTCGATCATAGCGGATCTAAAGTTAATATCGAAGACAGAAGCCATGATTAATGTCCATTTTCCTCAATCTTCAGAGCTTTTGGCAAAAGCGCAATTCCGACTCAAGTTTGAAGAGTTTTTCTACATCCAATTGCAGTTACTTAGAAAAAATGCGGTTCATAAATCAAAAATTAAAGGCTTTAGGTTTAAGCAAGTGGGTGAGTATTTCAATGCGTTTTATAACACTGTTCTTCCATTTGAACTTACTGGTGCTCAAAAGCGAGTACTGAAAGAAATACGCAAAGATCTAGGAAGTAATGCTCAGATGAATCGCTTATTACAGGGTGATGTAGGCTCAGGAAAAACCATAGTGGCTCTTATGAGTATGTTGATAGCTATAGATAATGGATTTCAGGCCTGTTTGATGGCACCAACCGAAATTCTGGCTTCACAACATTATGAGGGCATTTCAGAATTATGTGAACCTATAGGCGTTCAAGTGGAGATCTTGACAGGTTCCACCAAGAAGAAGGATAGAAAAGTATTACATGAACGCCTTCAAAATGGCGAATTGCATATTTTAATCGGTACCCATGCGCTTATTGAAGATACCGTAAAATTCAAAAACATCGGTCTAGCCGTTATCGATGAGCAGCACAGATTTGGAGTTGCACAGCGTGCTAAACTATGGAAGAAAAATACGTTACCTCCTCACGTACTAGTAATGACAGCCACACCTATTCCTAGGACTTTGGCTATGAGTCTGTATGGCGATTTAGACATATCTGTGATCGATGAATTGCCGCCAGGAAGGAAACCCATCAAAACCGTACATCGCTTCGATAGCAATCGCTTAAAGGTTTTCAAATTTATAAAAGATGAAGTCCATAAAGGTCGCCAAGTGTATATCGTTTATCCACTAATTGAAGAATCTGCCAACTTTGACTATAAAGATCTAATGGACGGCTATGCAAGTATAGAACGCGAATTTCCAAAACCCAAGTATCAAATTTCAATTGTTCATGGCAAGATGAAGCCTCAAGACAAAGCTTACGAGATGGAACGCTTCGTTAAAGGAAAAACACAGATCATGGTCGCCACCACTGTTATAGAAGTTGGCGTTAACGTCCCTAATGCCAGTTTGATGATTATAGAAAGTGCTGAGCGTTTTGGCTTATCACAGTTACACCAATTGAGAGGTCGAGTAGGGCGAGGGGCAGAGCAGAGCTATTGTGTTCTCATCACAGGGAAAAAATTAAGTGCTGATGGGAAAACTCGGATGGAAACCCTGACGGGAACCAACGACGGATTTGAAATCGCTGAGGTAGATTTAAAATTGAGAGGCCCTGGTAATCTGATGGGAACCCAGCAAAGCGGCGTTCTCGAATTAAAAATTGCTGACTTGGTTAAGGATAATCAGATTTTAAAAATTGCTCGGAGCTATGCCCACCATGTTATCAAGGCCGATCCTAATTTCAAATTAGAGGAGCACCACATGATCAATGTGGCCTTCAGAGCCCTATTTAATGATAAGACGATTTGGAATTATATAAGTTAGAGTTTGTCCTCGTCGAGGAATCTCTTTGTCATTCCGACAGAGAAGCTCTTTTGCTTTGCCGGGGAATCTCAATGTCATTCCGACAGAGAAGCTCTTTTTTGCTTCGTCGAGGAATCTCAATGTCATTCCGACAGAGAAGTTCTTTTGCTTTGACGAGGAATCTTAATGTCATTCCGACAGAGAAGTTTTTGTCTTCGACGAGGAATCTATGTACTTTCGATAAAAAGAGATTATTCAGTCGCTGAAAAAGGCTCCTTCAGAATGACAGTAATGTGTTGTCATTCCGACAGAGAAGTCCTTTTGCTTCGACGAGGAATCTATGTGCTTTCGATAGCTAAGATTCTTCAGTCGCTGAAAAGGCTCCTTCAGAATGACATCAGCGTCTTGTCATTCCGACAGAGAAGTTCTTTTGCTTCGACGAGGAATCTTAATGTCATTCCGACAGAGAAGTTTTTGTCTTCGACGAGGAATCTATGTACTTTCGATAAAAAGAGATTATTCAGTCGCTGAAAAAGGCTCCTTCAGAATGACAGTAACGTGTTGTCATTCCGACAGAGAAGTCCTTTTGCTTCGACGAGGAATCTCAATATCATTCCGACAGAGAAGTTTTGTCTTCGACGAGGAATCTATGTACTTTCGATAAAAAGAGATTATTCAGTCGCTGAAAAGGCTCCTTCAGAATGACAGCAGCGTCTTGTCATTCCGTCAGAGAAGTTTTTTGCTTCGACGAGGAATCTATGTGCTTTCGATAAAAAGAGATTCTTCAGTCGCTGAAAAGGCTCCTTCAGAATGACAGCAGCGTCTTGTCATTCCGTCAGAGAAGTTTTTTGCTTCGACGAGGAATCTATGTGTTTTCGACAGCTAAGATTCTTCAGTCACCAAAAAGGCTCTTTCAGAATGACAACAGCGTCTTGTCATTCCGATGATAAGAGGAATCTCAATGTCATTCCGACAGAGAAGCTTTTTTGCTTCGACGAGGAATCTATGTGCTTTCGACAGTTAAGATTCTTCAGTTGCGAAAAGCTCCTTCAGAATGACAGCAGCATCTTGTCATTCCGACAATAAGAGGAATCTCAATGTCATTCCGACAGAGAAGTTTTTGTTTTCGACGAGGAATCTATGTACTTTCGATAAAAAGAGATTATTCAGTCGCTGAAAAAGGTTCCTTCAGAATGACAGGGAGTAGCCTGAGATACCTTCTTCAGAATGAACTGTGATTAAAACAAGCTTTTGATTGATGATTTTTGTTATATATTAACGCTATTTTTAATAATTTCTCACACAAAGTTTTTCCTTAAAAAATATTTCAATATCAAATTTTACTTTCCAATACAGAAATTAGCGAATATATTCCCAAGCAATTCATCATTGGTGACTTCTCCTGTAATCTCTCCAAAATGGTATAAAGCCTGTCTTATATCTATCGCAAGTAAGTCTGTGGTTAAGTTCTCATTAAGTCCTTCTTGAACTTTATTGATCTCTTCCAAAGCCAATAACAAAGCATTGTAATGTCTTGAGTTGGTCACAATGGTATCATTATTCCTTAACGCTCCATCATCTACAAAGCTGAGTAATCGAGTTTGGATTTCTTCTATGCCCGTTTTATCCTTGGCTGAAATAAAAAGTAGATCCTCAAATTCTTTGGTTAATAAATCTTTATTCTCTGGGGAAAGCAGGTCGGCTTTATTTGCCAGTAGGAGGAAAGAACGTTCTGGAAAGTCGGTTTCCAACTGATGTATATCTGCTTTAATGCGTTTCCATTCGGTTGTTCTTAACTTTTGCTGGTCATCAAAAAGTTTGGGGCTGTCTATCAACTTAATAATGACTTGGGACTGTTTAATTTTTTCGAAGGTTCGCTGTATACCCAGTCCTTCAATAGTGTCTTGTGTTTCACGAATGCCAGCGGTATCTATAAATCTAAAACCTATACCTCCCATAGAAATCTCATCTTCTATGGTATCTCGAGTAGTACCAGCAATTTCACTTACAATTGCTCGTTCTTCATTGAGCAAGGCATTCAATAAAGTAGATTTGCCCACATTAGGTTCACCAACAATAGCAACTGGGATACCATTTTTAATGACGTTTCCCACAGCAAATGAATCGATAAGCCGTGATAAAACTTTCTGTATTTTTAGGACCAAAGCTTGAAATTGCTCGCGGTTGGCAAATTCAACATCTTCTTCAGAAAAATCGAGCTCAAGTTCCATTAAAGAAGCAAAATCTAAGAGTTCTTGTCGGAGTTCTTGAATTTGGTTTGTAAATCCACCACGCATTTGTTGCATAGCTAGCTGGTGACTTGCAGCATTATCGCTAGAGACCAAATCGGCCACTGCTTCAGCCTGACTCAAGTCCATTTTACCATTTAAGAAGGCTCTTAATGTAAATTCTCCAGGCTGCGCGGTTCGGCATCCTTTTTTAATTAATAATTGAATGATTTCCTTTTGAATAAAAGAGCTCCCGTGACAAGAAATTTCAACAGTGGGTTCACCAGTATATGACTTATAACCTCTAAAAACGCTCACTAAAACTTCATCTAATATGCGTTGCCCGTCTTGGATAGTCCCCAGTTGCAACGTATGACTTTTTTGGTCTAAGATGGAAATTCCACTTTTAGCTTCAAATAGAGGAGAGCATAACTCCAAGGCTTCGTTTCCGCTCACACGAATCACTGCTATAGCCCCATTTCCAGAAGCAGTTGCTAGAGCAATTATGGTATCATTATTTATCATGATGCAAATCTACAGTCTGTTTCTTTAATAAACATATAATTTGATTTAGAATTAAGACCTTGATGATTTGTATCTTAAGATTTACTTGTTAAAATTTGTAACGAATTTGAAAAGAAGCAGTCTTATACTAAAACAATGATCCATGGAAGCATATCAAGACCCATTATTAAGAGAGGATAGACAACTCTTATTGTTTACACACCTTTCGCAATTACTCAACCTCATTACAGGTTTTGGTGGATTTATTGTTCCTTTAGTGATTTGGCTGACCCAAAAAGATAAGGTAGAGCATATGGACCAGCAAGGGAAAGATATCTTAAATTTTCAGTTGACAATGATTATTTTGAGCCTCATATCTATTCCACTTATGTTCATCATAATTGGATTTATTACTATAGCCATTGTTGCCTTGCTAACTATAATTTTTCCTATCATAAATGCTATAAAAGCAAATAATGGTGAACCGACGTATTACCCTTTTAGCATTAAGTTTTTCAATTAATAGAACTGTCATAAATAAGTCTTCGTAAATACAAAATTTCTCTGTATTAAAAAAATAGGTTTTTGTTTGTTTGAATAACAAAAGCCTCCAATTTGGAGGCTTTTGTTATTTTATAAAATGATGGAATTAATTATTGATTCCCTAGCATAACTGGCATGACAAGCATGGTGATGTGTTCGCCTTCTTCCAAGCCATCTACCGGAGTTAAAATTCCAGCTCTGTTTGGTAAACTCATTTTTATTTTGATATCCTCCGAATTTAAGTTATTCAACATTTCTGTTAGAAACTTAGAATTAAATCCAATCGTTAAGTCATCTCCTTGGTAATCACAAGTTAAGCGCTCTTCTGCTTTATTAGAATAATCTAGATCTTCTGCAGAAATATTTAATTCTGCTCCTGCTATTTTTAAGCGGATTTGATGAGTGGTTTTATTAGAGAAAATCGAAACTCTTCTCACAGAACTTAAAAATAAAGAGCGATCTATAGTTAACGTGTTTGGGTTTTCCTGTGGGATGACGGCTTCATAATTGGGATATTTGCCATCAACCAATCGACAGGTTAACTCTAAATTTTCAAAACTGAATTTTGCATTAGATTCATTAAATTCTATTTGAACATCCTCTTCACTCCCTAAAAGTACACCTTTCAAAAGGTTTAAAGGTTTCTTAGGCATGATAAACTCGGCTGGCTTGTCTGCTTTTATATCTGTTCTAGAATATTTTACAAGCTTATGAGCATCTGTACCTACAAAAATTAAAGCTTCTGGTGTAAATCTGAAAAAGACACCGTTCATCACTGGTCTTAAATCATCATTTCCTGTAGCAAAAATAGTTTTGTTAATAGCTGTCGCTAAAATATCACCAACCAAAATAGTTTGACTAGGATCCTCAATACTCACAGGAGAAGGAAAGTCTTCTGCATTCGCATAGGCTAAAGCATACTTTCCTTGTTCAGAACTTATTTCAATAGTATGATTGTCCAGTTTGTGAAAGGTTAGTGGCTGTTCTGGAAACGATTTAAGCGTATCTAGCAATAACCTAGCAGGAACAGC
Source organism: Psychroflexus torquis ATCC 700755 (assembly GCF_000153485.2). Lineage (NCBI taxonomy): Bacteria > Pseudomonadati > Bacteroidota > Flavobacteriia > Flavobacteriales > Flavobacteriaceae > Psychroflexus > Psychroflexus torquis. Next base: position 3,599,874 of record NC_018721.1, read on the forward strand.
AATTTTACCTTGGTCACTAGATTCTACATCTAAGGCAGAACACATAGTGGTTTCTAGATCTGAAGCTGATATCTTTAGGGAATTATGATCCAATTCGAATAAGAAATTATCCAAAATAGGCATCGTATTATTGTTGTTGATCACACCTCCAAGAGTCTGAAGGTTTTTCAACATATATGTACTAGAGATAATAAATTTCATATGGCTCGATTAAATAGTCAATGCAAATATATTTTTTTCTGATGAATAATCCCTGTTTATATAAGTTACAACTTACATTTTCTAGGGTAAACTATCTGTAACGAGTTCTTCTTTAAATTCCCACTGGCTTAAACCTCCTTTTAAGTCGTAAACTTTTTTAAATCCTGCTTTCTTTAAAATAGTGGAACATTCTTCAGATTGTCTTCCAGTTTTACAATAGACCGCCACAGGTTTTGATTTATCAAGTTGGCTTATTTTATGAGCAAAATCATTATCATAAATAAGATTTTGTGCACCTTTAAGATGCCCTTCCCTAAATTCCTTTAAAGATCTAACATCAATCAATTGTATAGTATCCATTTCCATTAACTTTTTCATTTCTTCAGAAGATACCAATGTAGGACTAGATTCATATGGAGATTGACATGAGGAAGCGAAAAGAAAAATAACAGCTAAAAGTGTGAGAAATTTCATGCTATTTTTTCAAATTACCTGTCCAATCCAATATTCCACCTTGTAAATTATAAGCATTTTCTACACCAGCTTTTTCCATGATTTGGCAAGCCATTTCACTCCGTCTTCCAGATCTGCAATAGACATAGTAGTCCTTGTCTTTCTCAAGTTTTTCGACCTCTGCCATAAACTTACTAGAGTCTTGGATATTCAGTAAGCGAGCTCCTTCAATATAACCGTCGTCAAATTCATCTGGAGTTCTTACATCAATTATTTCTGAATTGGAAGAGGCTTTAAGACCTTCATACCATTTTTTTTCATTTAAATTTTCCATGATTAAATTTTATCTTAAGTTGTAAAAATACATTATTCCTAACAGCTAATGTGACTACAGCTTAAAATCGTTTAAAATTTACACTCATAAAATTTATTGGTAATTTAACAAAGAATTAATTTTTTCCTTTCATGAGGAGTCTTACATTTGTATGTACAAATATTGTTACAACATGATTATCGAAAAAGAGTTGAAAATTTCAAAAGAGCCACCAGAATCTAAGCGAGCCTTACTTAATCTTCTTTTTACAGGAAGCTGGGTAACTGATGAAATCACTTTTGCTTTAAAACCATTTGATATCTCTACACAACAATTTAATGTCTTAAGAATATTAAAAGGTATGAAAGGCAAGCCAAGTTCTCTTCAAACTATTCAAGATAGAATGATTAATAAAATGAGTAATACCACTCGTCTAGTAGATAAATTAATAAAAAAAGGTTTCGTAGAAAGAGAGCAATGCGAAACAAACCGGCGAAAAGTAGACATAACGATTACTTCTCAAGGGATTGAAAACTTAAGTATTATTAATACTGCGGTCGATAATGCTGAGATGAATATTATAGACAATTTGTCTTCTAAAGAATTAAGAAATCTGAACTTATTATTAAACAAACTAAGAAATTAATATATGAATAAATACATTGAGAATTTACATTGGCGGTATGCTACAAAAAATTTTAATCCCGAAAAACAAGTGTCTAAAGACGATTTGGAAACCTTGTTAGAAGCTATTCGTTTGTCTGCATCTTCTTATGGATTACAACCTTATGAGGTGATGGTGATAGAAGATCCTAAAGTTAGGGCTAAGTTAAAACCAGCAGCATTTGGTCAACCTCAAATTACGGATTCTTCCTGTTTGTTGGTTTTTGCTTTTAACACCAATGTTGATGAACACTATCTTGAAGAGTTTATTAAAAATAATAGCGAAACTAGAAATAAACCAGTAGAAGACTTTCAGGATCTAAAAGAAATGATTCAAAATTCTGTGTTGACATTTACTGAAGAGGCTAAACACAACTGGGCATCTCGCCAGGTTTACATCGCCTTGGGAAATTTGCTTTCTGCGGCTGCAGACCTTAAAATAGATGTTTGCCCAATGGAAGGATTTAATTCAGCTGAATTTGATGAACTATTGGATCTAAAATCCAAAAACCTTAAATCAGTTACTTTAGCAACTGTTGGTTATAGAAGTGAAACCGATCAGTTGAAAGATGCTTTAAAAGTAAGAAAATCTAAAGAAGAATTATTTACTAGAATTTAATATTAACACAAACCCTAAATTTAAAATTATGAAAATGAATGTTTTAAAAGGCGCTTTAGCCACAACAATTATCTTAGGCTTGGTCGCTTTTACCAACACGGTTGAAAAGAAACAAGTGGATGTCAAAGAAAGTACTATCCTATGGGAGGGAGAAAAATTAACGGGTTCTCACTCGGGAACTATCAATTTGAAAGACGGTTTTTTCTTGATGGAGGATGGAAAATTAATCGGTGGTGAATTTACTGCTGATATGACCTCTATTGACGTTACTGACTTAGAAGGAGACAGTAGAGAAAAACTGATGGGACATCTTAAATCAGATGATTTTTTTGGTGTAGAAACTCATGAAACTGCAAAATTTGTCATTACGACAGTAGCCAAAAAAGGCGATGTATATGGTGTTTCAGGAGATCTTACTATTAAAGGAAATAATAATCCAATCGCGTTTGATTTAACTATGACTGAAAATTCAGCAACTACAAATCTTACTATTGATAGAACTAAATACAACGTGAGATATGGTTCAGGAACCTTCTTTGACAACTTAGGTGACAAAACTATTTATGATGAGTTTAATCTTGCGATCAACTTAAAGTTTTAATATTGATTAATTTTGTTTTGATTAAGTCAAACCTGCCAGAGATGGCAGGTTTTTTTATGCAAAATTATTTTCAAAACTCTCTAAGAAAAACAAACGGTGGGTATCTCACTTTTGAACATCAAATTGGTATAATACCAAATTATATTTATAATGCCGTATGAATAAATTGAATTATACTACGACGTAGCTCAGCACAAGTTTTTTGATTGATTGAAATCAAAAAATAACTAGCATAGCCTTAGCTACGGTAATTATTTTTGATGAAAAGCAGGCGAAAAAAAAACGATTTATTGCGTCATTATAGGTCTAATTTGGTACAAATTCATTTCTCCGATGTTTTAAACTTAACTTGACTTAGTCCTTGTTGAAGTGGTCCCACGTTATTTTTAGTCCTTCTTCTACATTAAATTTAGGCTCATATCCTATTAATTCTTTTGCTTTATTTATATCAGCTAAAGAATCTTTTACATCGCCTTGTCTTGGTGGACCATAGATTGCTTTTAAAGAACTACCAGACGCTTTTTCTAAAGCCGACCAAAGCAGATTTAAGCTGATGCGGTCGCCACAAGCTACATTGTAAACTTCATTGGTTGCTTTCTTATCTGCAAAGGAGGCTTTTATGTTGGCTTGTACTGCATTTTCTACAAACGTAAAATCTCTGGTTTGCTCACCATCACCGTTCATGGTTGGTGAATTTTGGTCTTTTAACGATTGCATAAATAAAGGAATGACAGCAGCATAGGCGCCTTCTGGACTTTGTTTAGGTCCGAAAACGTTGAAATACCGGAGGCCAATAACTTCAAGTCCGTAGGTTTTAGCAAACACATCGGCATATAGTTCATTGACATATTTGGTCACAGCATAAGGGGACAAAGGCTTACCTATAGTGTTTTCAACTTTGGGTAAAGTAGGACTATCGCCGTAAGTTGAGCTTGAAGCCGCATAAACAAAACGTTTTACAGTTTTAGAATTTTTACAAGCGACCAGCATATTTAAAAATCCAGAGACATTCACAGAGTTACTTAAAATGGGATCATCTATAGATCTCGGTACAGATCCTAAAGCAGCTTGATGAAGAACTATATCGATATCTTCAACAGCTTGCTCACAATCCTCAATTTTTCTGATATCACCTTCTAAAAATTCAAAGTTAGATTCTGATTCAAATTCTTTGATGTTGGTTCTGTAGCCATTAGATAAATTGTCTAAAACTCGGACGTGTTTTGCTCCAAATTTCAATAGGTATTCAACGATATTAGAACCTATAAATCCAGCTCCCCCAGTCACTAAAAATCGAAACTTAGATAAATCTTGTGTATGGTATTCTGTTTTGTACATCATAATCGGCCGTCAATTTTATCGGTTGGTAAAAAAGATTTCACATCAAAAATAACTGCATTTTCATTTTTTAAAGCCTCAAAATCTAAGTTTAAAAACTCATTGTGAGATACAGCTAAGATTATAGTGTCATAGGTTAATTTGAGATCTTCACACCTCAATAAGTCAATATCAAATAAAGTCTTCACCTCTTGTTTATCAGCCCAAGGGTCACAAACGTCTACATCCATATTGTATTTTTTCAATTCTTCTATCACGTCAATTGCTTTGGTATTACGAGTATCTGGGCAGTTCTCCTTAAAGGTGACGCCTAATACTAAAGCCTTTCCGTTTTTTATTTTTGTTTCTTTATTGAGCATTAATTTTATAACCTCACTGGCTACATATTTCCCCATCCCATCGTTTATTCGACGACCAGATAAAATAATTTCAGGATTATAGCCTACTTCCAAAGCCTTTTGAGCTAGATAATATGGATCTACACCTATACAATGTCCACCTACTAAACCAGGAGAAAACTTTATAAAGTTCCATTTGGTCGCTGCAGCCTCTAGCACATCGTTAGTATCTATATCCAGTAGTCTAAAAATTTTCGACAATTCGTTTACAAAAGCAATATTGATGTCTCTTTGCGAATTTTCAATCACTTTGGCAGCTTCCGCTACTTTTATGCTAGTGGCTAAATGAGTTCCTGCTGTAATAATCGAAGCATATAAATCGTCTACTCTTTTTGCAATTTCTGGAGTAGACCCTGAGGTGACCTTCAGTATAGTAGTAATTGTATGTTCTTTATCTCCTGGATTAATTCTTTCAGGAGAATAGCCTGCAAAAAAGTCTTTGTTGAAGGTCTTACCAGAAAATTGTTCCAAAACAGGAACGCAGACTTCCTCCGTTACTCCCGGATATACTGTAGACTCATAAATAACAATATCACCATCTTTAAGAATGCCCCCAATGGTTTCGCTGGCTTTTATTAAAGGGGTTAAAACTGGTTGCCTGTTTTTGTCTGTTGGAGTGGGCACAGTTACAATAAATATGGTCGCTTCTTTCATGTCATTCGACTCTGTAGACAACTTCATGACAGGAGAATCGTTGTTAGTTAGCGCCTCCTTTAAATCCTTATCTGAAACTTCTAAGGTATGATCGGTGCCGCTATTTAATTCATCTACTCGAGATTGATTTATATCAAAACCCACCACAGGATATTTTTTAGCAAAAGCCACAGCTAGGGGGAGTCCTACATATCCTAAGCCAATAATTGCAATTTTTGGATAACTCATAATTAGTTTTTTATCAATAATTTAAATATATTTAGTAATTCTTAATTTAGCCTTTTATTGTAAGTTTTTCATTTCAAAATAATCGTTTTTGCTTTTTCCACACTTATGCTTACTCTGAATGTAACGGTTTACGAGGTGTGAGTTTTCAACCTTATTTCACCATGTCTGTCTTCAAGGAATCTATCAAAATAAATTACTTCTTCTGGGGTTTCCATCGATTTTTCTGAATTACCAATAGGGTGAAACATACTTGCTGATTCTTGGTTCAAAGCTTTTACTCTTACATTTAACAAATCGCTAATTCCCACTCTATAAGATCTTTGTGTTTTTTGAAAAGAAATCAAATTATCTACTTGATTATTTTTGTCTTCAGCTAAGTAGGTTAATCGCTTCATGCTAATACAAGACATAAGTGATAATAAGTAAGACAGTTAGTAAAGGATTGAATTTCATTCAATGGTCAATTATTAATGGCAAATATAGTTTTTGATTTATAAACTGAAACCTAATATCTTATTTTATATGTGATCAATATATTGAAATCGGATCTAGTGTATATTATGAGCATAATTTTCTGGTAAATTTTGTCTTTTTGATTTTATACTCTTCATCTATTTCCGAAAAATTGTTTTGTAAAAATAAAATATTTAACATTTGTAATTTTAGTTTATGCATAATTATTTTCTGGTAGATTATAGGGTTTCATCTTGTTTTTGATATCACATTTCTTTCTCTATTTTTGTATTCCCTAACACTCTTAAGATAACTTTTTTCAGACATGATCAAGCAAAAAAAAACCAATCTCAAGAGCTCCATGACAGGAGAAAAAATGCAGTTGCTAACAGTTTTGGCGTGTTTAATACAGCTACTGCTAAACATGCAAAGGGTGCAATTATTACAGATGTAGACGGTAATGAATTGATGGATTTTGCTGGGGGTATTTTGAATCATTTAGAATTGTAGAAAAAGCAGGACTAGCTTGTATTCATTTCGCACTTTATGAAGTGAATAATTACAAACATTTCTTTTGAAGTTTCTAAAGACCTGGAACATAATCGGTTATACCATCTCTTTTTGGAGATCTGGGTCACACGACTTTTTTATTTCCAATAGAGAAGATTATCTGGAGGATGTAGATGAAATTGAAGATGAGAAAGAAGTGAAAATAATAAAGCATATTTGCTGTCGATGAACGGCTAATGGAGCTTGTGTGACCACACACGGAACCAACTAGCGCCACAAATGTTGGAGCTAGTTGGTTTCAAACAATTAACATCTTATGAAGTAAGCTGGTGTGGTAACGAAATCTATTCTGATGCGTTTACTCTAGAATTAAGGAAAAAGGCAGTAGAATTATTTATTCAACTTTTTGGAAACCATTTGAGAGAGGAAGGCTATAAGGGTTATTTCGAGCTTTGTTTTCTTATAGATTAAAACAACGGCTAAATTTATTTTGGAGAATTCAATACCAGAGTGACTGAAGTAAGCTCAATTATTAACCATGCTATTTTTTACTTGCTGATGCCCCTCTTTTTGTTTCTTATAGTTTAGAGTGGATGAATATGTATAATACCTTGGATATTGAAAAACTGAACAAGCATTGGGCAAAACAATAAAATATAGAACGTTCCTTATTTCTAAAAAATCTTTTAAAAGAAGAGGGTCTTTCAGCTTCTGGTTTAGTAATTTTTTTATTTGAAAACCATTATATAATGAATTTTAAGAAGGGTTTGGTACTTTATTTACAGCTGGATACCTATCAAAACAGGTCAAATAGATCTATACTGGCGCGGTAAAAAAAGGAATCAAAGTTTTGATTTTTTCCAAGAATATAAGGACTATATTTAGTTTCTACAACTTAAAAAACGTAGTAAATTTTTGCTTTACCGTTTCAAGGTTTTACATCTAATAAGGTCACTTATTCAAAACCTTCTATAAAATGAATAGACTCCAGAAGAGATAACTGAGCATTTTTTATCTGAAGTTTGTTCAATTGTAGAATATGATTCTTGGAAGACAACATTTAAGTTTGAGAAAAATTTAATTTTAATGAAGATCACAAATCGCATGTACCAATGATATTTAAAAGCACCAACCCCTATAACGATGAAGAAGTAGGAGAATATTCAGCTCTTACTTCAGAAGAATTAAATCAAAAATTAAGTGATTCTAGTTCAGCATTTAAAGAATGGAGTCAAAAACCCTTATCATATAGAATGAAGCTCATTAAAAAAGCAGGTGATGTTTTAAGAGATAATAGGGATGAATATGCTCAAATGATAACTTTAGAAATGGGTAAACCAATATCAGAAGCAAAATCAGAAATTGAAAAATGTGCTTGGGTCTGCCATTATTATGCAGAACATGCCCAAGAATTCCTTTCTGATGAACATATAAAAACTGAGGCTTCAACCAGTTTTGTGCGTCATGATCCTATGGGAACTATTTTTGCCGTTATGCCTTGGAATTTTCCATTTTGGCAAGTTTTTAGATTTGCAGCACCTACCTTAACTTCAGGGAACACAGGTCTATTGAAACATGCTTCCAATGTGTTTGGGTGTGCTCAAAAAATAGAAGGCGTTTTTACAAAGGCTGGATTTCCAAAAGGAGTATTTCAAAGCTTAATTGTAGGTCATGATGTCACCGAAAAAATAATATCTCACGATGGGGTAGGAGCAATCACTTTAACCGGTAGTGAGAAAGCAGGTTCAGCAGTTGCTCAAATCGCAGGTAAACACCTTAAAAAAAGTTTGCTAGAGCTAGGGGGGAGTAATTCTTTTATTGTCCTAGAGGATGCCGATCTAGATTTGGCAGTTAAAACAGCTGTTAAGGCTAGAATGCTTAATAGTGGTCAAAGCTGCATTGCCGCTAAACGTTTTATTATTCAAGACTGCGTTTATGAGGAATTTGTATTGAAATTCACTGAAGCAGCGCGTCGACTAAAAGTTGGAGATCCAATTTTAGACGATACACAAGTTGGGCCTTTGGCTAGAAAAGATCTGGCGGATGAACTACAACGACAAGTTAAGGAATCCATAAAACAAGGTGCAAAATTACTACTAGGCGGACATCAAAATAAGTGTTTTCATGAACCGACCGTACTTGGCCAAGTCACTCGTGACATGCCAGCTTTTAGGGAAGAAACTTTTGGACCCTTGGCAGCCATGATAAAAGTAAAAACAATAGAAGAGGCTTTTGAGTTGTCTGAAGAGTCTCAATTTGGACTTGGCGTCAGTTTGTTTACAAAAGATACTTTAAAGGCGCAAGAGTATGTTAGTAAGGTAAGCGATGCTGCACTGTTCATTAACGAATTGGTAAAATCTGACCCAAGGTTACCTTTTGGTGGGACCAAAAAGTCAGGATATGGAAGAGAACTAGCAAAAGATGGAATGATGGAATTCATTAACCGGAAAGTGGTTTATGTCAAATAATAGTTAAACTAATTTGGCTTTTAAGTGTCGTGAAAGAATTTAAATTATTTTTTGCTCGCATGATTAAAAAAAGCTGAAAGAGGATATCAGCTACTCCTTTTTAGCTTTTTAATTTTGAGATAGTTTTTATATTTCTAACTCGTTAACCCTGGGATGTCAGGCATTCCTTCTTTAGCAACAGCAGAAACCTCAGTATCATTTACATCACTAGCTTTTTGGATGGCTTTGTTAAGTGTTAAGATTAAATAATCTTCAAGCTGTTTTTTATCTTTTAATAGTTCATCATCTATTTCAATAGATTTTAGTTCTCTATTGGCAGTAATAGTTACCTTCAATAAGTCATCATTGCTCTTTTCTGCAAGCATGACGGTATCTAGTCGCTTTTTAGTTTGCTCTAATTTTGCTTGGGTTTCTTTGATTTTATTCATCATACCCATCATATCTCCAAACATAATTTTAATTTAAAAGTAAAAAACAAATTCAGTATATTGTATCATTATTAAACGTTGTGAAAGATTAATAAAAAATTTCAGACTTATGAAACACTTCCTCCCATTTCTAGCTCTAAGCTTTATATTTGTTGCATCTTGTAAAAAAGATAATTCCGACATATTGAAAACAGATACAAAAGCTCCTACTGCTGAAAAGCAACCAAAAACTCTTTCTATTCATAATGATGATAGAGTTGATAATTATTATTGGATGAATGATAGAGAAGACCCTAAAATCATTGACTATCTTAATTCAGAAAATGACTATTACCAAGAATCTACTGCACATACCAAAGCTTTTCAAACCGATCTCTTTGAAGAGATGAAAGCAAGAATTAAGGAAGATGATTCTTCTGTACCTTACAAATTGAACGGGTATTGGTATCAAGTTCGTTATGAGACAGGTAAAGATTACCCTATTTATACCCGAAGGAAAGGATCTTTGGAAGCCGAAGAAGAAATCATGTTCGACTGTAATAAAATGGCGGAAGACCATGCTTACTTTAGTCTAGGGGGTATAAGTATAAGTCCAGATAATAAATATGCCTCTTTTGGAATAGATACGGTGAGTCGAAGAAAATATACGATCCAAATTAAAAACTTAGAGACAGGTGAATTATTTCCAGAAAAGATTGAAATGACTACAGGGGGATCTACTTGGGCTAATGATAATAAAACTCTTTTTTACACTAGAAAAGAAGAGCAAACATTAAGATCTAATCAGATTTTTAAACATAAGCTTGATAATTCTGCAGAAGACGATGTCATTATTTTTGAAGAAGGCGATGAGACCTTTAATGTGTACGTCTACAAAACAAAATCTAGAGATTACATTATCATTGGGTCATCTAGTACGATGTCTGATGAATATCAAATTCTCAATGCTAACACACCAGACGCTGACTTTAAATTGTTTTCTGAAAGGAGAAGGGGTTTAGAGTATGATTTAGCTCATTATAAAGATGATTTTTTCATCCTCACCAATAAGGATGAAGCTCAAAACTTTAAACTGATGAAAACCTCTATTGGGTCAACGTCAGAATCTGATTGGGAAGAAGTAATACCTCACCGAAAGGATATTTTGCTTGAAGGAGTTGATATTTTTAATAATTTCTTGGTAACCAGTGAGCGTTATAATGGTTTGAGTAGAATTCATGTACAAAGTTGGAATGAAAGCGATGATTATTATTTGCCCTTTACAAGTGAAACTTACTCAGCAATTACGACGACTAATGTTGATTTTGATACCAATAAGTTGAGATACTCCTTTAATTCTCTAACGACGCCAGCGTCGGTTATTGAATTTGATATGGTCGATAAAACTGAAAAAGTTCTTAAAGAACAACAAGTTCAAGATCCGAGTTTTGATAAGGATAATTATATGTCGGAGAGAATTTGGGCAACTGCAAAAGATGGTACAGAAATCCCCGTCTCTTTAGTGTATAAAAAAGGTATTAAAAGAGATGGAAATAATCCCCTTCTTCAATATGGATATGGAAGTTATGGAGCGACAATGGATCCTTACTTTTCCACAACTAGACTTTCCCTCTTAGATAGAGGCTTTATTTACGCCATTGCTCATGTGAGAGGTGGCGAATATTTAGGAAGAGATTGGTATGAGAAAGGGAAGCTTTTTCACAAGAAAAATACATTTACAGACTTTATTGACGTATCTGAGTATCTAATAGACCAGAAGTACACTTTACCAGAGCATTTATATGCTATGGGAGGATCTGCAGGCGGACTTCTAATGGGAGCAGTTATCAATATGTCTCCAGAACTTTATAACGGAGTCATAGCGGCAGTGCCTTTCGTAGATGTCGTTACCACAATGCTAGATGAGAGCATTCCTTTAACAACTGGTGAATATGATGAGTGGGGAAATCCTAATGAAGAAGAGTATTATAAGTACATTAAGACCTACTCACCTTATGATAATGTTGAAGCTAAAGAATATCCAAACATGTTAGTGACTACAGGGCTTTACGATTCTCAAGTGCAATATTGGGAACCTGCCAAATGGGTGGCAAAATTAAGAGAACTTAAAACCGATCAAAACAAATTGTATTTAGATACGAATATGGATGCAGGACACGGTGGAGCCTCTGGCCGATTTGAGGCTTTAAGAGAACTTTCTAAAGATTTTGCTTTTTTACTTGATTTGGAGCAAATTTCAAAGTAATCGAAAAAAAAATTCGTAATTTGGCGCTTATCGTTTATTTTAAAAACATTATTTACGTGAAAAGACGTTGGCTTTATGCATAAAAAATTGAATGTTCACGATAACTTGCTATCAATGGTAGGTTGTACACCACTAATAAGACTTAATAATATTACTCAACATTTTAAAGGAGAATTTTTAGCTAAATATGAAGCTCAAAATCCAGGATTATCCTCTAAAGACAGAATAGCACATTACATCATTGAAAAAGCTGAAAAAAACGGTGATATAAAGCCTGGAGATACCATTATAGAAACTACATCAGGCAATACTGGTTTTAGTATTGCAATGATTGCTGCTATAAAAGGATATAAGTGCATTCTTGCAGTGAGCTCCAAATCTTCCAAGGATAAAATATCCCTTTTGAAAACAATGGGAGCAGATGTAACTGTTTGTCCTTCGAATGTGGCCCCAGAAGATCCGAGATCTTATTACGAAGTAGCTAAGCGAATTTATAATGAGACACCAGGTTCTATTTATATCAATCAATACTTTAATGATTTGAATATTGATGCCCATTATTTAACTACAGGTCCAGAGATATGGGAACAAACACAAGGAAAAATAACTCATCTTGTAGCTTGTAGCGGTACAGGAGGAACCATTTCTGGAACTGCAAGGTATCTGAAAGAGCAAAATCCAGATATTAAAATTCTAGGTATAGATGCCTTTGGATCCGTTCTACAGAAATATCATGAGACGGGAAAATTTGATAAAAGTGAAATTTATCCTTACAAAATTGAAGGTTTAGGAAAAAACTTGATTCCAAGTGCTACAGATTTTGATGTTATTGATAAATTCACAAAAGTAACCGACGAGGACAGTGCTTATATGGCAAGAGATATAGCCAAAACTGAAGGCATGTTTGTTGGTTATACAAGTGGTGCAGTGATGCAAGGCATAAAACAATTGGCTGCAGAAAACGAATTTAATTCCGAAAGTAAAGTCGTTGCTATTTTTCCAGATCATGGATCGCGGTATATGAGTAAAGTTTTTTCTGATGATTGGATGAAATCTCAAGGATTTACCAATTACCCTGGATTAGAAGATGAACAAAACCAAAGCAATTTGAAAAAAGTCCACATCACAAACATCAATTAGTTGAGATGAGGTAAATTTAAAAAATAAATATATAGAGAGCTTATGAAAGATTTATTTGCAAAAATTTATAGAGATAAAGGTCCTTTAGGTAAATGGGCAGATCAAGCTGAAGGTTATTTTGTTTTTCCAAAATTGGAAGGGCAAATCAGCAATAGAATGCAGTTCCAGGGTAGAGAAGTTATCACTTGGAGCATCAATGATTACTTAGGGCTAGCTAATAATCCAGAAGTGAGAAAAACGGATGAAGAAGCTGTAAAAAAATGGGGTAGTGCCTACCCAATGGGTGCTAGAATGATGAGTGGACACACAAGTCTTCACGAACAACTTCAAGAAGAATTGGCAGATTTCGTAAGTAAAGAATCTGCATATGTACTCAATTTTGGTTACCAAGGCATTTTATCAACAATAGACGCCCTAGTTAGTAAAGATGACGTTATAGTTTACGATGTAGATGCTCATGCCTGTATTATTGATGGTGTCCGTTTACATATTGGTAAGCGATTTACCTACAAGCATAACGATTTAGACAGTATAGAGCTAAACCTAGCTAGAGCTGAAAAGATAGCAGAGCAAACTGGAGGAGGCGTTCTTCTTATTTCTGAAGGGGTTTTTGGAATGAGAGGTGAACAAGGTAAGCTTAAAGAAATTGTTGAGTTAAAGAAAAAGTATAATTTTAGATTACTTGTTGATGATGCTCACGGTTTTGGAACTTTAGGTAAAACAGGAGCTGGAGCTGGAGAGGAGCAAGGTGTTCAAGATGACATAGATGTTTATTTTGCAACCTTTGCAAAATCAATGGCCAGTACAGGAGCCTTTATTGCTGCAGATAAAGAAATCATCGATTATTTAAAATATAACTTAAGATCACAGATGTTTGCTAAATCTTTGCAGATGTCCTTAGTAGAAGGTGCACTTAAACGTTTAGAATTGATGCGTAATTCGACTGCTTTCAAAGATAAACTTTGGGAAAACGTCAATGCGCTTCAGAATGGTTTAAAAGAAAATGGATTTGATATTGGTACAACCACAAGTTGTGTTACACCAGTTTATCTGAAGGGAAGTATTCCCGAAGCGATGGCACTAGTAAAAGATCTTCGTGAGAATCACGGGATCTTCTGTTCAATAGTCGTGTATCCAGTAATTCCAAAAGGTTTAATTCTTTTAAGGATGATACCCACAGCAACACATACTATGGAAGATATAGAGTTAACTCTAACAGCTTTTTCCGCGATAAGAGAGCGCTTAGAAAATGGAACTTACAAAAAGTTATCGCAAGCCATAATGGAAGAAATGGATAAATAATCAAAACATATGTTTAGTCCTAAATAATTGATACAGATTATTAAAGGATTAAATTTATAACTTAAGGCTTAACGATGCCAGCATCGTTAAGCCTTTTTTGATTTGTAATGTTTTCTTTTGAGTTTGTTTTGTTTGTGAATTTCTACAGGTGTTAGCATGTGGTTTGATAAATGTTGTCTAAAATTATTGTAGGTGCTCACTGCGCTTTTGATGAGCTGTTTCTTTAAATCTATGATCTTAATATTTCTGGCAATTCCAAACTCTTGCATGAGTATACCATTGATTCTTTCTGCAATGGCATTCTCATAAGGATCGTATTTTTCAGTCATACTTGCTTTAATATTATTATCCCTAAGCAGTGCTTGATAATCATTTGAACAGTATCTGTAAACATTTCTTTCCAGTTTACTTTAGAAATAGATAGCGTATCACTTTCTAGCTGGTCTGTTCTATACTTTATAGGGTCGATCTCTTCTTCTGGTCTTTCGTAATCTTTAGCTACAAAACAAAACAGGACTGGACTGTAGCTAAACAACAAATAACAAGTATGGATTTGATAATCTATTTCATAATCTATTTCATAATCTATTTCATAATCTATTTTGAGTCTTTAGAATTAAGTTGATTTTGTTCTGCACGAGCTCGGCTTGATGGACTTACTTTTTCTTGTAACCATTGGAAAATCACAAAAAGGACAGGGATAACAATAATACCTATCACAGTTCCAACAAGTAATCCACCTGCTGCTGCAGTTTCAATTGAATTGCGATGATTATCTGTGCAAAAGTGGTTTAGATTATAGTCTTATGAGATTTGGTTCACTCACGGATGAAAACGGCAAAGGCAAGATTGAACTCGGTTCCAAGTTGAGCAAAAGCGGTAGTATTTCAGGATATGATGTTTCCAAAACAGGCGTTGCCGTTCTGGAAAGCGGAATAGGCAAAAAGTTAATTTTTGTAATTTTGGAAGGTGACATTCTTATTAAAAAGTGGTTCAAACAATTTTGTAAGATAGCTTATTAATCTCTAGATGAGTGACAATAGCACTGACACTTCCTCTTTTATCAAAGTATGCGATGAAAGGGGAAGTGTGCAATTATTTATTTCGGCATAAAATAGGATTGCTTTTTTATTTAACAATTTATTAACTTCGTTTAGTTCGGTTAATTCCGAACTAAAAATACCTTTGCGTAGAATTTTACTATAAATAGATTTTTTATGATCAGTATTCAGAACAAAATAATTATAAAATGAAAGAAAATATCTGTAAGGAAAAAATGGCTTTAGTCGAAAAACTAGGAGTTCATTTAGAAAACACAGAACAGCTGGCACCCGTTGCAGCTCGTATACTATCCTACATTATTCTTACTGGTAAAAAAGGAACCACTTTTGAAGATATGGTATCCACTCTTTGTGCTAGTAAAAGTACTATTTCTAATCACCTTAGTCATTTACAGGATTTAAAAGAAATTCAGTACTACACAAAAACAGGGGATCGTAAAAAATATTTTATTATAAATAAGGATACCATCATTCAACATGTCGATAAAATGATAAATGTTTGGAAAGAACTACGTGAATTACACTCGGAAATAAAAAACTATAAAGAGGACCAAAACAAACACAAAATCGAAAATGAAAAAGAAAAATTCGATTTAAGTTTTCATAATGATTATATAAAATTTATCGATGGGGCTTCTGCTTCTATCGAGGAATTAAGACTAAAAATAACAGACAATCAATTCGATATTTAAACTAAGAAAAAAAATGAAACATAAAAAAATAGTAAGGTTACTCGCTCTAAGTGTATTTCTAATCATTTTAAGTTGTGGTAACAAAGAAGAAAATTCAGCAGCAGCACAAGAAGCGGCACCTGCAACTTTTCCTGTAACACAGATACAACTTAAAACAGTGACAGGATATCAAGAATACCCAACAAGTATAGAAGGCGTGGTCAATAGTGATGTAAGAGCTAAAACGTCTGGATACATTCAAAACGTATTAGTAGATGAAGGTCAAAAAGTAATTAAAGGTCAAATATTATTTGAATTAGAAACACAATCTTTAAGTCAAGATGCTGGTGCAGCAAAAGCACGAATTAATGTAGCACAAGTAGAGGTAGAAAAATTAATTCCGCTTGTAGAAAAAAACATTATCAGTTCTATTCAATTAGAAACGGCCAAAGCTAATTTAGCTCAAGCAAAAGCTAATTATAGTGGTGTTGTTGCAAATATAGACTACGCAACTATTAAAAGTCCTATAGATGGTTATGTTGGAGCTATTAATTTCAGAGAAGGTGCTTTAATTAGTCCAAGTGATGCCACACCTCTAACAAAAGTGAGTGAAATTAGTAAAGTATATGCCTTTTTTAGTTTTAACGAAGCACAATATATAGACCATTTACAAAGATCCGAAGGAAAAAGCAAAGCAGAACGTATTGAAAACGCACCAGATGTAAGCTTAGTTTTACCTAATGGAAAGATTTATTCTGAAACTGGACGTATTCAAACTAGTACAGGTCAAATCAATCAAAACACAGGGACTATAAAAATAAGAGCAGCTTTTAACAATCCAAACGAAATTTTAACGAATGGAAATAGTGGTAAAATTAGAATTCCTATAGACTATAAAGACGCTATTGTTGTGCCTCAAGCAGCAACGTTTGAGCAACAAAAGGATATCTTAATTTACACATTAGATAAAGATAATAAGGCGAAACCTACTTTAATAAAAGTACAAGGCACGGTTGGTCATTTATATGTTATAGAATCTGGACTTAAAGAAGGTGATAAGATTATTATTTCTGGAGTTGGTAAACTAAGAACTGGAACCCCAATTTCACCACAAGAAACATCTTTTGAAAACGCTATTAAACCAATAACTACCTCTTTTAAAAATTAGTAACTAACAACTATACTTGTCATGTTAAAAACATTTATTGAGAGACCTGTTCTTTCAACCGTAATATCTATCATCATAGTGATGCTTGGAGTTTTAAGTATCACAAATTTACCTGTAGAGGAATACCCAGATATCGCACCGCCGACTATTAAGGTATTAGCGTCTTACCCAGGAGCCAATGCAGAAACTGTATTAGAGAGTGTAATTATCCCTATTGAAGAACAAATTAATGGTGTAGAAGGTATGACCTATATTACATCAACAGCATCTAACAATGGTACCGCTGAAATTACTGTTTACTTTGATCAAAATACTGATGCAGATATCGCTGCAGTTAATGTTCAAAACCGTGTTGGTAGAGCAAATCCATTGTTACCACAAGAGGTAAGACAAACTGGTGTTACTACTCAAAAGCAGGAAACAAGTGCATTAATGTTCTTATCTATGTATACAGATAGTGAAGATTATGACGCTACTTTTATTCAAAACTATTTAAAAATAAATGTCATACCTGCTATGCAACGTGTGAAAGGTGTTGGTGATGTTAGTGTCTTTTCACAACAAGACTACGCTATGCGTGTGTGGTTAAAACCAGAAAAACTAGCCGCATACAATTTAATCCCATCAGACATTACAGCGGCTTTACAAGAACAGAATTTAGAGGCAGCAGCAGGTTCTTTAGGACAAAATAATGGTGAAGCGTTTTCTTATATTTTAACCTATAGTGGACGTTTTAAAGAAGCAAAACAGTACGGAGATATTGTCATCAAAGCTTTAGGTGACGGAGAGTTTTTACGTCTAAATGACGTGGCGACTATAGAACTTGATGCACAGTCTTATTCTTCGAATGCAGAAAGTTTAGGAAAACCCGCTGTGTTTATGGGTATTTTTCAAACCAAAGGTTCTAACGCCCAAGAAATTATTGAAGATATTAAAACCACTTTAGAAACGGTTGAAAAAAATTTACCAGAAGGATTACATATTTTTGTGCCTTATGATACTAGTTTATTTTTAAACGCTTCGATTGATAAAGTAGTTACAACCTTACTTGAAGCCTTTTTACTAGTATTCCTAGTCGTATTTATCTTCTTACAAGATTTACGTTCTACTTTAATTCCTGCAATTGCCGTCCCCGTTTCTATTATTGGTACTTTCTTTTTCTTGAATGTTTTTGGGTATTCTATTAACTTATTAACGCTATTCGCATTAGTTCTTGCTATTGGTATTGTCGTTGATGATGCCATAGTCGTCGTTGAAGCCGTCCATTCGAAATTGGATGAAGGTGAAAAAAATCCAAAAAAAGCAACGCTAAAAGCAATGAACGAGATTTCTGGGGCTATTATATCTATCACATTAGTCATGGCTGCGGTATTTATTCCCGTCACTTTTATAACAGGTCCAACAGGGGTCTTTTATGAGCAATTTGGAGTTACGTTAATTATTGCAATTCTTATTTCGGCTGTAAATGCCTTAACATTAAGTCCGGCGTTGTGTGCTTTGTTGTTAAAAGCACACAAAGATGATGAAGTGCTCAAGGGTAAAAATCCATTACAACGTTTTTACACATTATTTAATAGAGGATTTAATGCTACCTTAAGTAGATATGGCCAATCTCTTCATGTCTTATACAAAAGAAAATGGATATCAGCAGTATTATTACTAATCGTAATAGTAGGAATTTTTTGGGCCTCAAAAACGACACCTACTGGTTTTGTACCCGATGAAGATAGAGGAATTATATTTGCAAATATAGAATTACCTCCAGGAGCTTCTTTAGATAGAACAAATGCAGTAACTAAAGATTTATACGCAAAAACGAGGGAAATCTCAGGAGTCGATGGTGTATCTTTTGTAAAAGGAAGTAGCTTAATTAGTGGAGATGGTAGTAACTATGCCATGGGATTTTTAAAACTTGAAGATTGGAGTGACCGTAAAGACGCTTCATTATCGTCAAAAGCGATCATAGGGAAACTATTTGGTATTGCTTCAACCATACCAGAAGCAAATATTATTTTCTTTGCACCACCAAGTATTAGAGGATTTGGGAACTCTGCTGGCTTCGAAGTGAACTTATTGGATAAGTTTGGAGGGGAATTTAGTGATTTGGATAAAGCAAATCAAGAGTTTAGTATGGCGTTGATGAAGCATCCAGAAATTCAATATGCACAATCCTCTTTTAATACCAATTATCCACAATATGAAATGGATATAAATGTCCCTTTAGCAAAAGAAAAAGGGGTGCCTATTAATAGTATTTTCTCAACGTTGCAGGGATATATTGGAGGGGTTTATGCATCAGATTTCTCAAGATTTGGAAAACAATTCAGAGTTTATATTCAATCCTTACCAGAAGATAGAGCAGATGTTGACGATTTAAACAGTATGTATGTTAGAACCGATTCGGGAGAAATGGCACCAATCACCGAGTTTTTAAGTCTTAAGCGCGTGTATGGTCCACAATCTGTAACACGATTTAACTTATTCAACTCAACAACCATTACAGGGGCAACCAACCCAGGGTTCAGTACTGGTGATGCCATTAGAATTATTGAAGAAGAGGCTAAAAATCTTCCGAGTAATTACACTATTGCGTATTCAGGTCTAACACGTGAAGAGGTAAATGCAGGAAGCCAAACGACGTTTATCTTTGTCTTGAGTATTCTGTTTGTTTACTTTTTATTAAGTGCTCAGTATGAAAGTTACTTGTTGCCATTTGCAGTTATATTATCGCTTCCATTTGGGGTTTTTGGTGCCTATATAAGCACGAAATTTTTTGGATTGGAAAATAATATCTATTTCCAAATTGCCTTAATAATGCTTATTGGATTACTCGCTAAAAATGCGATTTTAATAGTGGAATTTGCCATACAAAGACGTGAAAACGGGGAAAGTATTGTTGAAGCCGCTATAAATGGAGCAAAAGCACGTTTACGTCCGATTTTAATGACCTCGTTTGCCTTTATTTTAGGATTAATGCCATTGGTGTTAGCCACAGGTGTAGGTGCTGAAGGAAACAACTCTATTGGCACAGGTGCCGCAGGAGGAATGCTTATAGGAACACTTTTAGGAGTCTTTGTAATTCCTATATTATTTATCTTATTTCAGTGGTTACAAGAAAAAGTATCAAGTAAACCAGCAACACAAACTATTGAAGAATAAAAACTATGAAATTTACAAATAAATATAAATTTTTCAGCAAAGCTATTCTCGTTTTATTGATCTCGCTAACATTACAAAGTTGTTTTGTAGCTAAAGATTATGAAAGACCAGAATTAGTAGAAACAGAAAACTTGTTCAGAACAGATAATTTGCCAACAGATAGTGTATCTATTGCAGATGTATCTTGGAAAACATTATTCACAGACCAATTTCTTCAACATTATGTTGAAGAAGGTTTGCGAAATAATATGGATGTTCGCATTGCAATTCAGCAAATGATAGCTGCGGAAGCTTATGCAAAACAAGGAAAAGCAGGTTATTTACCATCGGTTGGTATAGGTGCAAATGCTACGTATCAAGAACTATCTGAAAATAGTCAATTTGGGTCTTTATTTAACGAAGCAATAGATCAGTACGATGTTACTGCGAATTTATCTTGGGAAGCAGATATTTGGGGAAAAATAAGAAGTAATAAAAGGGCAACACAGGCGGCTTACTTACAAAGTGTCTCAGGACATCAAGCCGTAAAAACACAGTTAATTTCTAGTATTGTAAATACCTACTACAATTTATTAGCATTAGATGCACAATTGGAAGTCACGAAAGAAACCATTACAACCAGAGAAAGTAGTGTAGAAACTATTAAAGCGTTAAAAGATGCAGGTCAAGTTACGCTTGTTGCAGTGGACCAAAACGTAGCACAATATAATAATGCTAAAGCTTTACAAGTAGATATTGAAATTGCTATTTTTAAAACAGAAAACACACTCAGTATTTTATTGGGGAAAGCTCCACAACATTTTGAAAGAAGCAGTTTAGATAAACAAAAAATAGAACAAGATATAACACTTGGTGTGCCAGCAACATTACTTAGTAACAGACCAGATGTTATGGCTGCGGAGTATAGTTTAATTCAGTCTTTTGAGCTAACTAATGTGGCTATAAGCAACTTTTATCCGTCGTTAACATTAACAGCTTCCGGAGGTTTTCAGAGTTTAGAATTGGATAATTTGCTGAGTGTAAATTCATTATTTGCAAATATTCTAGGAGGCTTAACACAGCCACTTTTTAATCAGAGAAGATTAAAAACGCAAAAAGAAGTTACTCTAGCACAACAAGAGCAATCCTTACTTCTATTTAAGAGAACGTTGTTAGTTGCAGGAGGTGAAGTGTCCAACGCTTTATTTTCCTATAAATCTGAAACTAAAAAATTCGAATTTAGAAAGAATGAAGTAGAAGCCTTACGCGCAGCCGAATCCAATTCTGAAGCCTTACTTAAAAACGGTTATGCGAACTATTTAGATTTATTAACAGCAAGAGAGAGTGCTTTAACAGCGGAGCTTAATATTATAGATAGTAAACTACAGCAATTAGTAGCTATCGTAGATTTGTACGAAGCACTTGGTGGTGGATGGAGATAATATTTTATAGGTTAACATCTATTAATAACTCAAGTTTCGCCCCCGTTATTTACAGGGTTTAATTGGAAAAAATAGCATAAAAACCAAGGGGAACCCTTGGTTTTTATGCTATTTTTAAGTTACCAAACACAAAGTACAAAACATGCTACAACACTAAGATATTGCAAAAGTTCAAGAAATAAGAGGGAAGTTTAATAAGGTTTAGCTTAATTCACACTACTTACGGGCACATCTGAATATTTTAGGCTTCAGTAGAATAAAAAAACAATTCAGTTGGTGCAAAAAGGCGGGTTTTTCATTTGAGGATTTGATCGCTACGCTCTTGATTTTGCCCCTTATTGGAATTTTTTTTTATAGAGGTAGCTACTTAAATACATATTAATTTGGATTGATATAATTTCGGTTTTTGCATCATTCTAGAAACAAGGTTATGAAAGATGGTTTTCTTACTTCTAGACCTATTCAATCGATAACAAAATTCATCAAAATATCCACTAATATGGAAAGAACTTACATATGAATAGGTAGTTCTAATCCATGATTTGATTTGATGAATCATAGTGTGTAATATTTTGAAGTTTTTCCCAGAATTACTAGGTATCTGTTCGATATTATATTCTTTAGCTATAGGTCTATATCCGCGCCACAAATCCGTGTTGATACTTGCCGTTTTTGAGATATGCTTATCAAATATTGGACGTAATTCTTTAGCAGAAAAGTCATTTATTTGATTCACGTACATTCTTTTCACTTTTCCATTTTCTGTTAATTCAAGGGCTACTACAGCTTTTTATTTCTTGGTATTATAGCTTCTCCCAACCTTACCATCTTCTTTTCCACCTACCACAAATTCGTCTACCTCAACGCGATTCATCATTGGAAAGTTCTCACTAGACTTCATAGCATCACGAACCTTGTACATGAACATTCGGGCAGTATAAGGTGTAACTCCTACTCGTTTTGCCAAATAACTTGCTGATAAACTACGAGTAGTCGTTGCCATTTCAAAACAGATGATAAAAGCCTTATCTAATCCAAATTTTACTTTATGAAAAAGCGTGTTTGCAGATGCTGATTCTGTATGACTACATTTATTACAGGTACGATCATAATTGGAACGAATTTGACAAGCACTATGACTACATTTTACACATTTGAAACCATTTTCCCATTTTATTTCTGATAGGTATTCCTTACAAGAAAGCACAGAATTGAACCGAACATAAAACTCTTGGGCATTTTGCCCTTCAAAATTAATCATACAACTCTTATTTTATTCACATATAAGATACAAAAAACTATGAAACTAAATAGCTACCTCTATCAATTTATTCATACGGCATTATAAATATAATTTGGTATTACAACTGACAAAGATCCAGAACTTAATAAATGTGGAAAAGATTCATACTATCGAATCTTGGCAAATCAAAAAATCAATTGGAGAGCTTTTTTGGCTCAGTTTGTAAAGCAATATTTATTGAAAGATGAACTCTTCACGCCCTCAGCAGACCCTACAAGATGCTTGATCTTTGATGATACTGATCTTTCAAAAACAGGAAAGACTATTGAAGGAGTCTCAAAGATCTACAACCATGTGTCAAAAACCTACTATTTAGGTTTCAAGCTACTTGTGGCTGGGTATTGGAATGGAAGTGTTTCTATCCCCATTGATTTTAGTCTGCACCGTGAGAGCAAAACATCAAGATTAAAATATGGTCTAACCGCAAAGCAGCGTAAGGCTCAAAAGAAGACACCAAGATGTAGTAAAACAGTTGCGGCAAAGAGGTATAGGGAACTCAATAAAAAGAAAACAGACCTAGTAGTGCAAATGTTTTCCAGGGTTGTAAAGCGTAAAATTCCTGTAGACTATATTTTAATAGATACCTGGTTTACAAGTGTGGGATTACTTAAAAAGTTACGAAGTATTTGCAGTTCGACCCCTATTATTGGGATGTACAAATACAATAGTAAAATTGAAGTCAGATCAAAGGTCAAAACTTTAGCACAACTTAAAAAACAGAAAGCAAAGCCCAAGCGCTGTCGTAAATTCAATTACTACTACCATCATTACATAGCTGAAATTGATGGGCTCAAGGTTGCTCTCTTTATTTCAAAGCGTGGGAAGTACGGCAAATGGCACACCTTAATAACCACTGATACATCACTCAAATTTGTAAAAGCAATTGAAGTATATAGTATTCGATGGTCAATTGAAGTCTTTTTTAAAGAAGCCAAGCAGCTCTTTGGCCTTGGAAAGTGTCAGTCTACCAATTTTGATGTCCAGATTGCACAAATAACAATTGCAATGACCCAATATCTGCTTACAAGTATTCGGTACAGAATGGAGGCTTATGAAACCATAGGCGGATTATTTAAAGATTTAAAACAGGATTATATTGAAAATAAGCTGAATATCAGAATATTGGCAGTTGTCAACTTAATTTTAACCAATTTGGAAAAACTAGTAGAATCAATTGATATTGAACTTATTACATCCAAAATAATAGAGGATATTGAGAGTTATGGGTTTCTAAAAAATACTCATATCTTTAATCATCAAGGTGTTAAGTGAAATTGATTAGGTGCGAAACTTGAGTTCACACTAAAATTAATTTTCATTTTGTTGACTATTTTGACAAAAAAGAATATAGTATTAAACCCAGCGATATATTAGCCAATAATGATTAATTAGAATTAACAAAAAATTATAGTGTGAATCAGTATTGTTTAAGGTTTTTGAAATATTTTTGAACAAAATAAAACATAAAATATGAAAAAATTAATTTTAAGTTTAAGTGTAATTGCAATGATTGCATTTACTTCTTGTAAGAACAGCGAAACTGAAGAAAAAGAAGTAGCAGAACAAGAAGAGGTTGCAGTTGAAACTGAAACATCTACTGAAGGTATGATGGAAGAGCCGCAAACTATTGTAGAAATTGCAGTTGGAAATGAAAATTTCAGTACGTTAGTTGTTGCTTTAAAAGCTGCAGGTCTTGTAGAAACTTTAAGTAGTGAAGGTCCATTTACAGTTTTTGCACCTACCAATGATGCTTTTGGAAAATTACCAGAAGGAACAGTTCCTACTTTAGTTATGCCAGAGAATAAAGAAAAATTAGCTGGAATCTTAACTTATCATGTAGTTTCTGGTGAATTTATGGCAGCTGATGTTGTTAACGCTATTACTGAAAACGATGGAAGTTTTACGATTCCAACAGTACAAGGTGAAGAATTAGTTGCAACTTTAGAAGGTGAAAGTGTAATTTTAACTGATGCTAATGGTAATAAATCTACTGTAGTTATTGCTGATGTTGATGCTTCTAATGGTGTCATACATGCTATTGATTCAGTTGTGATGCCTAAGTCATAATACAATACAACCACAATAATTTATTATACAAAACCTCTCAGCAATGAGGGGTTTTTTAAATATTAGACGTTGAGATTAAAACTTTTCTGGAGTCAGTTTTTAATGCTTTCAGCTAAATAGAGGTCATATCTTAGTTTTGTTTAAAATAAAAACTCCAAAAGGCTATAATTTTTAAAACTGATTTTATTCATATTAAACCTTTAATATCGCAATAAATCGTTTTACCGATACGAATTCGGTACAAGCTTTTTTCGCCTACTTTTTACCAAAAACAATTACCGCAACTAAGGTTATGTTAACTATTTTTAACCTCAATCAATCAAAAAACCTGTGCTGAGCTACGTCGTAGTATAATCCAATTTATGTATACAACATTATAAATTTAATTTAGTACTATTAGTTGATTTTATAGAAGCTATGGAATAGTCTAAGTCATTAGATCAAGAGTATTATAGCAACGCAAACTAAATATTTAAAATCCAAATTGGATGTATGTTGTGTTTATTCAAAGTGAGAGCTTAATACATCTGCAAGGTTTCTAATAAACTTATAAATTATAGTTGACATCAGAACTATTTTGCGATTAGAACTTGTTTGTTAACAAACGAGGATGTTTTACATATACCAATGTCAATTCTGTATTGTTTATATTCCAAAAGAGATATGTTCATTTCTTAATCTTTTTGAATAACTGCAGTTATTGTGCTTTCGTCCTTAAATTAGTTTGTGAAAAATCTTCTTTTTTAAAATTATTATCTACCATCTATTGGATTTGTAGAGGATAACGAAATAGTGAAGAGAGCATGTCAACCCGAATTGAAAGAAGAAACGGGTTTATAAAGACGAATACACACTTTTTAATCTATCGATTATTTTGATAATCTTAAAAGAGATTCCAGTAGTAGAATCCTTTTTTTAATTTTTGGAGAAATTTAGAAAGACCTTCGAGAGTAGAAGGTAATGACGATGCCAAAAATCTGAATGGATATGTCTCGAAAAATATCTAATTTTGCCTTCGATCATTTTGATAGTATTCAAAAATAAAAACACAAAATTTAAATTATAAAATTTAAGCCTATGCGATTTCATACCAGAAAGTGGATAAAACCTGAAGACCTTAACCCTAACGGAACTTTATTTGGCGGAAAACTTTTAGCCTGGATAGATGAGGAGGCTGCTTTATATTCTATCATACAATTGGAAAACCAAAACACGGTAACCAAGTACATGAGCGAAATTGATTTTAAAAGTTCTGCGACTCAAGGTGATATTATTGAAATTGGCATTGAAGTGGTGAAATTCGGAAACGCTTCTCTTGCTCTCAAATGTGAGGTTAGGAATAAAATGACTAGGCAAACCATTATAAAAATCGATAAAATAGTAATGGTAAGTCTCGATAAAGAGGGGAATACGAAGCCCCATGGAAAAATAAAAGTTGAATTTGTAAAAGACAGATTAGGAGATAGCTGATTTAGGATTTTGGAAGATACCTTCGTTCAACAACGAATGGTCCAAAGGGTAAAATTGAGCTTAAGAATACAATAAAAAGTGTCTTTACAGACCAGTTGAGTTTTTTGAACATCCAGAACCCACCAAGCAAATAAAGGATGAATAGTATACCATGAGCCATACCGATAATCCTTACGTATTCTGGTATTTCCCAGATATATTTTAGGGGCATAGCGATGAATAATAGCACTAAAAAGGAAATGGCTTCTAAGGTGCTTATCCATCTAAAAATTTGAATGCTGAGATTA
This sequence comes from Psychroflexus torquis ATCC 700755, assembly GCF_000153485.2. Classification (NCBI taxonomy): domain Bacteria; kingdom Pseudomonadati; phylum Bacteroidota; class Flavobacteriia; order Flavobacteriales; family Flavobacteriaceae; genus Psychroflexus; species Psychroflexus torquis. The sequence goes on from NC_018721.1 coordinate 3,626,495, forward strand.
TCTGTGGTCATAACTATTTTTTTTTGTAAAAATAATAGTTTCAAAATCCTTAAACTCGAATTTTTTGTAATTTGCACTTCAATTTTAATAAAATTAACTAATGAAAATTCTAGTGACTGGTGGATTGGGTTTTATAGGTTCACATACCGTTGTAGCCCTCCAAAATAAAGGATATGAAGTTATAGTAATAGATAATTTATCTAACTCTTCTTTGAAAGTTATAGAGGGGATTACAAATATCACTTCAATAACACCAGATTTTTATAAACTGGATCTAAGGGATAAATTAGATGTCAATGAGTTTTTTAAATCTCATCAAGATATTAGTGGAGTTATTCATTTTGCTGCTTCTAAAGCAGTAGGGGAGAGTGTTAAAAACCCTCTTTTATATTATGAAAATAATTTAGCAGCACTTACGTATTTGTTGCAGAACATTGTAAAACTTCCCCATCAAAACATTATTTTCAGTTCTTCTTGTACTGTTTATGGTGAAGCAGACCAATTGCCGATTTCTGAAGATGCTTCCATTAAATCAGCTATTTCTCCCTATGGTAATACCAAACAAATCGGGGAGGAAATTATTTTAGATACGTGTAAAGCCTTTGGTAAACTCAAAGCGATTTCCTTGAGGTACTTCAATCCTATAGGAGCTCATCCTTCAGCAGAAATAGGGGAATTACCTCTAGGAACCCCTCAAAATCTCGTTCCTTACATCACTCAGACAGCTATAGGCATGCGAGATCATTTATCTGTTTTTGGCGACGACTATCCCACAAATGATGGAACTTGCATAAGAGATTATATTCATGTGATGGACCTTGCTGAAGCTCATGTGGTTGCTTTAGAACGATTGATGTCTTCAAAAACCGACACTAATTTTGAAATTTTTAATCTTGGAACGGGCATAGGCTCCTCTGTGCTTGAAGTCGTCAATGCTTTTGAAAACGCTTCCGGAGAAAAGTTGAACTATTCCATAGTAGATAGACGCGCTGGAGATGTTGTTGCAGCTTATGCCGATACAGAAAAAGCAAACAAAATAATGGGGTGGAAAGCTAAACGATCACTTGAACAGGCTTTAAAAGATGCTTGGGCTTGGGAAAAGAGTCTGACTGAAAAATAAAGAGTATTGCAATGATATAATTTAGGCTATGAAGATTTTAGGGGCTTCCCAATTGGCAGAACTTGACCAACTTAGTATTGATCGACAAAATATAAGCTCATGGGATTTGATGGAACGTGCTTCAAGATTGGTTTTTATGCGTTTAAAATCAATTTTACCTAAATCTCTTTGCAAAGTTTATATTCTAGCCGGTCCTGGTAACAATGGTGGTGATGGCTTAGCTATTGCTAATTTTCTGACTTTAGAGGGAGTCGATGTTGAAGTTATTTTAGTCAACTTTACAGAAAAAAGATCTGAAGATAATCAGCGTAATTTACATCGATTAAAAGACGCTAAGGTTAAAATTATAGACTTCAATACAGCTAGCAAATTATCTAAAATGACTTCCGAAGATGTTGTTATAGATGCTATTTTTGGTGTTGGTCTAAATCGATCGATGCCCGATTTTGTTCAAGATTTAATTCAGTATATCAATTCAATGTCGCCGTTGTCTATCTCTATAGATGTTCCTAGTGGGATGTTTTTGGATAGAATTCCCACTGCAAACGAGCAGGTCTTTCAATCTGACTTTACGTATACATTTCAAACTCCAAAATTATCTCTTTTTCTACCTGATTATGCAAATTCGGTAGGGCATCTAGACATAATCGATATTGGTCTTGACAAAGAGTTTTTAAATTCCTTATCCTCCAACTTGACTTATGTAGATTCAAAAGCGGCTAAAAAGCTCTACCGCTTAAGGTCTAGGTTTTCACATAAAGGAACATATGGCCATGCCGTTTTGGTAGGGGGTAGCCATCTTATGTTGGGAAGTATTATTTTGGCAGCAAAATCATGTATGCGATCTGGAGTAGGAAAAACAAGTGTTATGATGCCTAATAAAGCTCATCTAACGATGATTCAACATCAACCAGAAGTCATGTTGATTGAAAACTCTTCATCAAATTTTATTTCTTATCAATCTTTAGAGTTTAAACCTGATTCTGTTGGTATTGGAGTTGGAATAGGAACATCAACCGAAGCTTTTGAAGCTTTAAAAAGTTGGTTGGTAAATTCAAAATCACCATTGGTTATAGATGCAGATGCCTTAAATTTAATAGCCAAGCATAAAAGCTTGTTGGATTTCATTCCGAAGAAATCTATCCTCACGCCACATCCTGGAGAGTTGAAACGACTAATAGGCGAATGGAAAGATGACTTTGATAAGCTTAAAAAAATCAAGTCTTTTTCTAAGAAATTAAATGTAATTGTATTAGCCAAAGAGGCTTATAGTCTTTGTGTTTATAAAGATCAAATTCATGTAAATTCTACGGGTAATTCCGGGATGGCGACAGCAGGAAGTGGAGATGTTCTCACAGGATTGATCACAGGACTATTAGCTCAAAAGTATTCCAGTATGGAATCTGCAATTTTAGGAATGTTCCTTCATGGTCTTGCAGGAGATCTAGCATTGAAGTTGATGTCTGAGGAAAGTTTAATCGCTTCAGACTTGATAGACCAACTTGGTCACTCCTTCTTAAATCTTAAAAACTAAACAAGACTTAAAATTTAATAAATGTTATCTTTGAAATCAAAGATAATAACATGCAGAATACCCACTATATCGATACTTGCGTTTTAAGTTTATTTCAAATTGAAACTATTATTGATAATAAGTACAAATTAGCCTTAAGTGAAGAAGCTGTCTTCAAAATCAATAAAGCTCGTCACTATCTCAATGCTAAGCAGAAAGAAAATACAGCTCCAATTTATGGTGTAAACACTGGCTTTGGATCGCTTTGTAACATCAAAATAGATGATGATAAGTTAACGTCTTTACAAGAAAATCTAGTCATGTCCCACGCCTGCGGTACGGGTGATAGGGTGAAGGATGAAATAGTGCAATTGATGCTACTTCTTAAGATACAATCTTTGAGTTACGGATATTCTGGTGTAACTGTTGACCTTGTTCAAAGGCTTATAGATTTTTTTAATGAAGGAGTTTATCCCCTTATCTATGAGCAAGGATCCCTTGGAGCATCGGGAGACTTAGCTCCATTGGCTCATATTTCATTACCATTAATAGGAAAAGGTGAAGTTTCTATAAATGGTGAAGTCTCGGCTTCCTCTAAACTAGAACACCATTTCGGTTGGAAACCTTTAGTTCTTCAGTCTAAAGAGGGTTTAGCTTTGCTTAACGGGACTCAATTTATGAGTGCTCACCTTTTGTATAATATTTTGAAAACGAATAAATTACTGAAGTGGGCAGACACTATTGCTTCTATTTCTATAGATGCTTTCGACTGTAATATGTCACCATATGACGATTTGGTTCATCAGTTAAGACCTCATAAAGGACAGATAGAAACAGCGAGTAACATTCGCAGGATTTTAAAGGATAGTGAAATTGCTAAAAATTATAAGCAAAATGTGCAGGATCCGTATTCATTTCGTTGTGTACCACAAGTCCACGGTGCTAGTCGAGATGCCCTTCGCTATGTTGAACAAACTCTTTTAACCGAAATTAATAGTGTAACAGACAATCCTAACGTTTTTGTAGAGGACGATAAAATCATTTCTGGAGGTAATTTTCACGGTCAACCCATGGCAATATCCGCCGATTTTATGGCTATAGCCATGAGTGAAATTGGTAATATTTCAGAAAGACGTATTTATCAATTGGTTTCTGGTCAAAGAGGCTTGCCTACTTTCCTTATAAACTCTCCTGGTCTCAATAGTGGTTTTATGATTCCACAATATACAGCGGCAAGCATTGCTAGCCAGAACAAGCAGTTGTGCACACCTGCAAGCGTAGATTCTATTGTTTCATCAAATGGCCAAGAAGATCACGTAAGTATGGGGGCAAATGCTGTAACCAAACTTTCAAAAGTGGTAGATAACGTCGAACGTATTTTGGCTATAGAATTATTTAATGCTTCACAAGCTATCTATTTTAGGGCTCCTTTACCTAGTTCTCCGGTCGTGATGGAATTGTTGTCTCATTTTAGAAGCAAAGTACCCATCGTTAGAGAAGATAAAATTATGTCTACCGAAATTCAAGAAGCAATACTCTTCTTAAGAAATCATAAAATATAAACTAAGCTCTAGCTTAACCTTAAGTTTGTATCGAATTTTAAACTGACTTTTACGCTAAATAAAAATATTACTTTTTCTAGCAGCTGTTCTTAAACTTGTTGTTTCGCCTTGCGCTAAAAAGTAATTTTCCAATTTCAAAAGTTGCACCTGCAGCAGACGTAAATGCTAAAGTAAAAAGAGATCTAACGGAAACTTCAAAATTGATCTTAAAGTTGAAAACTCGATCTCTCCGGATCGCTTAAATCCTCTAAGGGAAATTATGTGGTTTTGATTGAAACAGAATGAGGGACTCGTAACTTATGACAACTCAACATGTCTGGTGGAATGTTCTCATCAACAAGGAAGAGCTTTTCGAGTACAACTTCAGCTTTTCAATCTAAATGGATATTGACATCTGATGGAAATGTACCTACTAACGATGAACTGAGTATTTATGCCAAATTAAATTTATGATGTCGTATAAATTAAATTATACTACGACGTAGCTCAGTACAGGTTTTTTGCTTAGCTGAGGAAAAAAAATATAAGCATAGCGGTAGTTACGGTTCTATTTTATGACGATTAATAAGTGAAAAAGAAACTGATTTTATACGACATTTGAATGCCTAATTGGTATAAGTTATTATTGAGTTTGAAATTTAAGAAAAAGTACAAATTAAAAGAGCCACGCTGAAAAGCCTGGCTCTTTTAATATAGTATAATTGAAAGTTCTTTACTTCTCTAAAGTAATAGTTCGTGTAACGGTATTAAATGGACCAGGAATAGGTTTAAGATCTTTATCGACTAATGTCAATTGTATTTTATTCTCTCCCATTGGTAGTCCTTCAATAACTTGTGGTTTCCATTCTGTTAACAAAAATTCTTCTCCATCGTTAATAACAGCTTTTACTTTGTTGCCATCAGGACTTATTTTAGTTCCAACTAAAAAGAAGTCTAAAAGTACTTTTTCAGTATCCTTTCCAGAGTAAGTTCCCTTTGGTCTGCTATAAAACATATGTTCAGCAGAAAAATCAACATCCATTTGTTGATCTTCAGAAGGATCACCAGCTCTTATTTTCTTAACAATAAAAGAGGTTGGATTTTTTACAGCTTCGTGGTAAGATCTTGACAAAAAAGCTAATAACACATGATCACCTTCTTCTATATCTTTACTAAAATCACTTTCGTAATGGGCAGAATAAGGTCCATTGTCAAGGATAAAATGAATATGTTGACCCTTACCAGAATTTGCTAATCCATTTTTTCCCGCATTAGCAGTTTGTGTACCTAGCTCGTAATTTTCTACTGCAAAATTAAAATCCACAGATCCTGCAGGCACCTCTATAACATCCCCTCTTGGGTGAGTTAACGTAGCTTCAGTATACTCTGGAGACCCCTCCAAAGGTGTTAGAGTTACAATTGAGTCTGTAACACCAACAGCTTTCACCTCTTCTTTTTTATCGTCTTTATTCTTAGTTTCGTTACAACCAACAAGCACAAGTAGGCTTAAGGTTAATGTTAACAAACTTATCTTTTTCATAATTATTATATTTAAATTAATCGTAAATGTACAGCTTAAAGCAAAGCTACTCAAAATCAGGGATTACCTTAACACAAGTTTTACGATATGAGTTCAGAAGATATTTGGACGTCAGAGTGTAACGTCTTATGAATTGGGCATCTATCTCCAATCTCAACCAATCGTTTCACTTGGGATTCATCTAAATTTCCTAAAATTTCAATTTTCTTGGTTATAACATCTTGTTGGATTGTATTTCCTTCTTTCTGCTCTACTTTCTTTTTCTCGTGGTCGACGTGAACTTTAACTTCCTGCAAATCCCATTTTTTATGTTTTGCAAAAACATGAAGTGTCATAGCAGTGCATTCTGCAAGTGCAGCTGTTAAGAAATCGTAAGGGGTGGGACCATAATTATTACCGCCATAGTCTATAGGTTCATCTCCAATATAGCCGTAGTCACCAATTTTTAAATGCGTGGTAAACTTATTTTTTAACTTTAAGATAGCAGACGATTGACTTTTAGATTTTAAAGCTGGGTTGTCTTCTTCCTGAAGACTTAAATAGGCTGCTGCCCAATTTCCTATTAAATTACCTATATAACGAGCATCGATATTTTCGTTTAAGAGATGATCTGCTTGATTAAGACTTATAAAACTTTTAGGATGATGTGCCCATTGGTAGAGTTCTTCAGCATTTTTAATGCTTACAATTTTATCTAACGGAGAATGCATCACTAACAGCGGCTTTTTCAAATCGCTTAAGAAATCTTTGGTACCATTAGCCTTAATATCTTCTAAAAATTGCTTTTTAATCGTAAAATCTCTACCGCCTATATTTACTAAAGCTTCATTGTTCTTTTCAATTTCCTTAACACTGCTTTTAATTAAATTTTCAACGTGAGAGGGTTGAGATGGACTTGCTATAGTTACAATAGCTTTAATGTTTTGGAGTTTTTTAGCTGCAAATAGAGCAGCAGTACCCCCTAAAGAGTGACCTATCAAGAGCGAAGGAGCCGTATAATTTTCTTCCAGAAATTGAGAAGCCTGAATCAAGTCTTCTACGTCATGAGAAAAATTAGTATTGGCAAAGTCTCCTTCACTCTGCCCTAAGCCAGTAAAGTCGAAGCTTAAAACACCAATCCCTAAATTAGTAAGAGCTAATGAGATTTGTTTTATGACCTTCAGGTTTTTTCCACAGGTAAAACAATGTGCAAAAATAGCGTAAACCTTGGGATCCTGTGTTTTTGGTAAGACCAATTGACCTTTGAGCTCTTCTCCTTTATTATTTTTAAAAGTAACTTTCTGAGGCTTCATATATTTTATCTTAGAATTATTTTTTGAATAAGTTCTCTCCCTAAACTTTCATTCAATCGTTTAATAATTTTAGCTTTTCCGTAACTTAGTTCTTCCCTTAGAGTAGAAGACGATAAGTGAACCGTGAGAATGTTGTTCTTAAAACGAATAGTGTCCGTATAATTTTTCATAGCTGGACCTAGTTCATTCATCCATGCTTTTTCGACATCGACCTTATCCAATCCAGGATTCAATTTGTGTTTTTGTTTAAAAATGTCCATTAAATCTTTCATAGACTGTTCTTCATTAGCTCTTTTATTCTTCATCATCAAGGTTAATTTTCGAATTTTTATGTCGCTTGTAAGTGTATGTGAAATCCTCATCATTTTTCACTACAAACTTATCTTTTTCAATGCTCAATAGTGTTTCAGTCCAAGTGTTGTATTGATTTTCGTAAATCAAGACTAGACTATCACCTGCGTCGTGAATTGTAAAGTTTTCACGATTTTGAGAGGATTTATAATTGCCCAGAAAACTCGGTTGCATTTTTTTTCTAAATCCTTCAGTGTTTTCTACTTGGATATAATCCACCATTAGATTTATCTTATACGATTTTGTTTCGTATGGGGTCTCGGCCTTCTCAATTTCCCAAAAGCCATTGAGATAATGAACGTCTTCTAAGGAGGGTTTTGTGTTGCAAGAGATCATACAACAAAAGCATACTATTAATAGACTAAACTTCATATTCAAGATTTATCATTTTATAGTGATCGGTATTCTTTTTTACAACATTTTCAGTTCTTTCAGGGTGGGTGTCACTTATACACATTTGTCCAAGTTCTGTATCGGTCACCATTTTTACTATTTTAGAAACACGATCTTCATCTAATTTATCGAATATATCATCTAAAAGCAAAATTGGTTTTACACCATAATGAGATTTTAAAAAATCATACTGAGCAAACTTTAAAGCGATAAGGTAAGATTTTTGCTGACCTTGAGATCCAAATTTCTTAACAGAATGGGATTTAATTTTAAAAATCAAATCATCTTTATGGGTTCCGAAATTCGAAAATTGACGTTGCAAATCTGTTTTTAAGCCAAACTTAAGTACTTCCTTAAAGGACTCTCCATTGTTAAATTGGCTTTTGTAGGTTAAACTGATGTCTTCTCTAGAGTTGCTAATTTCCTGATACCTTTTCTTTAGGATAGGCTTGAACTCCTTGATGAATTGTTGACGTTTTTCGAAAATGATTTCGCCAAATTCAATGATTTGGTCATCGTAAACTTCCAAACTGGTTTCATCAAACGTTCTATTGACAGCAAAATACTTAAGCAGTGCATTTCTTTGAGATACAATTTTGTTGTACTTCAGTAGAGTATTTAGGTATAATTTGTCGCCTTGAGCAATGACACCATCCATAAATTTTCTTCGGGTTTCGCTTCCCTCAAGAATAAGGTCACGATCTGTTGGGGATATAATCACCAAAGGAATAGTACCTATATGATCGCTTATTTTTTCATATTCCTTTCCGTTGCGCTTTATTAATTTCCCCTGGCCTCTTTTAAAAGAAGTGATAATTCTCTCTTCCTTCTCTCCATTTAAAAATTCTCCTTCAAGCATAAAAAACTCTTCTTCATGCTTAATATTTTGGCTTGTTACTGGGTTGAAGTAACTTTTCCCAAAGGCTAAATGATAAATAGCGTCTAAAACATTTGTTTTACCAATGCCATTTTTACCGACAAAGCAATTAATTTTAGAATCAAATTCTAATGTCAATTGTTCAAAGTTTTTATAGTTGATAAGAGATAGTTTTTTGATAATCATAAGATCAAGTCAAGTTCTAGCAGCTTTAATTCGTTGTAATTTTTCTTTTGAATTCACTAAATGTTCAGATGTAAAAATATCAAATAAATAGTGTATTCTATATGGATAAAAATTATATTTTTGCCACCTGAACTAAACACAATTATGGCAACATATAGAAAAAGAGGTTACAAACCAAAGAACAAGGCTGAACGCGAAAATCAGATTGAAAGTGAATCGACAACTGCTGAAGTATTTAATACTTTAGATGAGGGCGCTAGTAGTACTGAAGAGTTTTTATCCAAATACCAAAAACCAATCTTTGGGGTAATTATAGCTGTAGCTATAGTGATATTCGCCATTATCGGGTATCAGAAATTTATTCAGGATCCTAATGAAGTAGAAGCTGCAAATGAGATGAATCAAGCTCAGCAATTTTTCGACTCTGCAATTGAAGCTTCAGGAACAGAACAAGACTCTCTATTTAAGAGATCTTTAAAAGGGGGTAACGGTAAATTTGGATTTGAAGACATTTCTTCTAATTATAGCGGTACTAAATCTGGTGAGCTATCCAATTACTATGCGGGAATCTCTCATCTTAACATTGGTAACTATCAAGAAGCAATTGAATATTTGGATAAATTTAAGGCTGAAGATGAAATCTTGACGCCTATTGCCAAAGGATCTATTGGTGATGCTTTCTTGCAGCTAGACCAACCAGAAGAAGCTCTAGATTATTTCGTTGCTGCTGCAAACCTTCGCACTAATGACTTTACAACTCCTAAGTTTTTGATGAAAGCTGCGGTCACTGCAATTAGCCTTAAAGATGGTGAAAAAGCAGAAAAATACCTCAATCGTATCAAGGATGAATATCCTAACTCTATTGAAGCTAAAAATGCTGATATTTATTTAGGACAAGCAGAAGCTCTGTAATATGGCAACTTCAGAAAAAAATCTTTCTGTTTACGATAAGGAATCCTTACCGAACTGTAAGGACATGAAAATAGGCTTTGTAGTATCGGAATGGAATGAAGATATCACTCAAAATCTTTTTCAAGGTGGATTTGATGCTCTTATAGATGTTGGAGTTCTTAAGGACAACATCGTAAGGTGGAATGTTCCTGGTAGTTTTGAACTTCCTTACGGCTGTAAAAAAATGCAAGAAAGTTTCGATATGCTCGATGCTATTGTTGCTGTTGGGAACGTTATTCAGGGTGAAACTAAGCACTTTGATTTTGTCTGCCAAGGATTGACCCAAGGGATCATGGATCTCAATTTGAAAGGTGACATCCCCGTCATTTTTTGTGTATTGACAGATAATACGAGAGCTCAATCTGAAGCTCGATCTGGAGGAGTTCATGGCAATAAAGGCACGGAAGCTGCAATTGCTGCTATCAAAATGGCTCAACTGAGAAAAGATGCAAAATTTTATAAAGCTTAGCGGTTTTTTCTTTAGACTTAAATTAAGTTTTTAAGTCTAAAGAATTCATTGATTTTCTCTAATTTTGTGATTCTAGATAAATAACATGTTTAAACTTAACTCTCTTAAATTAAGAAAGAATTCAAGGTATAACTATACCCCACGTTATTACAAGGGAAAAGATACCGGTAATCCTTATAAGTTTGATTCTAAGTTTTCCAAATACAAAGAGACCCATAATTCTATAGACTTCGGTTCTCATTGGGCTGAAGCTCGTGAGAACTCAAGGAATAGAGGAAACAGAGGGGTAAATCGGACCGTGATTTTGATAGTCTTAATCCTTACATTCATATTTTTGTGGATCATAGATTTTGATCTTTCAATTTTTTCTTCCCAGTAATCCATGAGCAATATTATCCAGTTATTACCAGACCATGTTGCGAATCAAATCGCAGCAGGAGAAGTAGTACAACGTCCAGCATCGGTTGTTAAAGAACTTATGGAAAACGCTGTAGATGCTAATGCTACTTTAGTGTCTTTAATTATTAAAGAAGGAGGGAAGACACTCATCCAAGTTGTAGATAATGGTTCGGGAATGACCGATACTGATGCTCGTTTATCGTTCGAACGTCATGCCACCTCAAAAATTAAAGCGGCTGAAGATTTATTCCATTTGCATACTAAAGGCTTTAGGGGAGAAGCTTTAGCTTCAATAGCTGCAGTTTCTCATGTTGATATGAAAACTAAAACAGAAGTCGAAGAGGTTGGAACTCATCTTATGGTTGAAGGTAGCCATATTACTCAACAGGAACCTTGTGTTACCCCTATAGGGACTTCTATTTCTGTCAAAAATCTTTTTTTTAATATTCCTGCGCGACGTAACTTTTTAAAATCTGCAAGTGTAGAACATAAACACGTCATCGATGAATTCCAAAGGGTTGCCCTAGTTCATCCGTCTGTTGCTTTTAAATTTATTCATAACGATAGTGAATTGTTTAATTTACCAGTAGCAAATTTCAGACATCGTATTGTTGGAGTGATGGGGTCTAAAATGAATGAAAAATTAGTTCCCGTTAAAGAAGAAACTGATTTGATTCAACTTTATGGTTTTGTAGGTAAGCCTGAATTTGCAAAGAAATCACGTGGAGAACAGTTTTTCTTTGTTAACGACAGATTTATAAAGCATCCTTATTTACACCATGCGGTCTCTAGTGCTTTTGAAGGTTTATTAAAAGATAAGGCTTATCCAACCTACTTCCTCTATTTACAGGTAAATCCAGAGTCTATAGATATAAATATTCATCCTACAAAAACAGAAGTTAAATTCGATAATGAGCACGCTATTTATTCAATTTTGAGAAGTAGTGTAAAGCATAGTCTTGGTCAATTCAACGTATCGCCAGTCTTGGACTTCAATAAGGATGCAAGTATGGAAACAGGCTATGATCAACATAAGCTTGGAGCTAAAATTCCTTCTGTTGTAGTCGATCGGAACTTTAATCCTTTTGAAGCTGAATATAAATTTAGCTCAACATTTAAGTTGCCATCTTCAAAACGCAATACACCCAATCCTAGTTGGGAAGCGCTTTATACAAATCTTGAAGGGCAGGATGATGATTTATTGAATATCGAGGTAGATAGTGAACAAGTCTCTGGCTCGTTGTTTCAAGGAGAACACACTCAGCATAAATCGTCTGGGACGTTTCAATTTCAAAGAAAATATATCATTACTTCAACTAAATCTGAAATGCTTATTATAGATCAACATAGAGCGCACTTCAGAATTTTGTACGAAGAGCTTCTAAGGAACATTACAGCCAAGCCAGCCTTAAGTCAGCAGTTGTTATTTCCATTAAAACTTCAGCTAGACACCAATGAGATAAGTGTTTTTAAAACCTTAAAAGAGTCTTTAACCAATGCCGGGTTTTCAATTTCGGAAATCGGAGAAGACTTTGTGAAAATAAATGGAATTCCTAATCGTTTACCCGAGAGCGAAACTTCGATTTTACTAGATCAACTCTTGTCAGATTTCGAGAGTGATATTCCAGATTCCGGATTTGATCAAACAGATAGGTTGGCCAAATCCTTGGCTCAAAGCATGGCTATTAAAAATGGAGCTGTTTTGCATAAAGAAGAGCAAACAGAACTTGTAAATCTGTTATTTTCTTGCAAAGAACCAATGCTAACTCCTTTAAATCGCTTAGTTTTCGTGAAACAATCAGCATCAGACTTCGATAAAAAATTTATGTAAATGGGAAGGATTACCGACACTGTAAAAGTCTTATTAATAGCCAATATTTTATTCTTCTTTGGAGCCAATTATTTAGGTGATTATGCCTATAAAATTTTTGCACTTTGGTTTCCCGAAAACCCAAATTTTGGAATTTGGCAAATCATTACGCATATGTTTATGCATGGCAGTTTTTCTCATATTCTTTTTAATATGTTTGCTTTGTATATGTTTGGAAGTTTATTGGAGGAATACTTAGGTCAGAGTAAATTCATATTTATCTATTTCTCAGCTGGACTTGGAGCGGCAGGTCTTCAGATATTATTTAGTTATATTGGTTTTAATGAAGCTTATCAAGCCTATATTGAAGCAAATGTAAGTCCAGACGAGATTTCTAAAATATTTGAAAGCGTGAGATCCACAGGAGAATATAGAGTATATCCGTCTATACCGAAAGAACTTAGCAACCAGCTTTTCAGTAATTATTTGACTCCCATGGTTGGTGCTTCTGGAGCTATTTTTGGAATTTTAGCAGCCTTTGCTGTTGTTTACCCTAACTTACCTTTATTTATAATTTTTATCCCTATTCCTATTAAGGCAAAATATTTAATAGGTGGATACTTTTTGATGAATTTGTTTTCTGCTGTTACAGGTGTTACCTTGCTAGGCCCCTCTAATACTGCTTATTGGGCTCATATTGGAGGTGCGGTTATCGGGTTTATTACTATGTGGTACTGGAAAAAGAATTCATTTGACACTAATAGATGGAACTAATATGGATTGGAAGCAAAAATTAAAATATAAGTACAATACAGCTGATACTTTAGAAAAACTGATAGGATTGAATGTCCTTCTGTTTATACTCACATTTGTGTTTAGAACTCTTGGGTTTTTATTTAAAATCCCCACTGATTTTTTTATAGAATGGCTAGTATTTCCTAAAGACCTTCTAGAGTATGCCTATAAACCTTGGACGATAATCACTTATGCCTTCATGCATTCGGGGATATTTCATGTTTTATCTAATATGTTGATTCTTTATTTTTCTGGTAAATTTTTTCTTACTTATTTTTCAGGTAGGCGAATGCTGAATCTCTATTTATTAGGAGCTATTTGTGGAGCTCTAGTCTACGCTTTAAGTTATAACCTCTTACCTGCTTTTAGCGGTACTGGGCGTTCCTATCTTATCGGTGCTTCTGCATCTGTTATGGCTACGCTTGTAGCGACAGCAACTCAGGCTCCCAACTTACAAGTGCGACTTTTTTTTCTGGGCAATTTAAAATTATGGTGGATAGCCGCTTTTTTAGTAGTTTTAGATGTGGTTCAGATCCCTTTATCAAACCCGGGAGGACATCTGGCTCATTTAGGTGGAGCTTTTATTGGATACCTTTATATTGTTCAACTTAAAAAGGGTAACGATATTGGGGCTTGGTTACAAAGTACTACAAACTGGTTAGCAGAATTGTTTGTGCCCAAAGCGAGAAAGAGCAACATGAAAACGGTTCATAAAACATCTGCAAATAAATCGGATAAAAATTCTTCAAACCGTTCAGAAAAGCAAGTAAAAATTGATATAATTCTTGATAAAATAAGTAAAAGCGGATATGATAGTCTCTCTAAAGTAGAGAAAGATTTTCTATTTAAAGCTGGCAAAGACATGTAATTGTCATGAAGTCACCACTCAGTTTTTTTCAAAAGGTAGGTTTTGCTTTGAATGTATTTTTTGCAATCTGTTTGCTTATAGCTTATATTCTCCCCTTTGTACCACCAAAATTCTCAGCCTTTTTATCTATTTTGAATTTGGGCTTGCCCGTATTTATACTTATCAATATTGGCTTTGCATTTTATTGGCTATTAAAACTTAAACTACACTTTATTGTATCGGCCTTATTAGTAGTGGGAGGTTATTCGTATTTCAGCAAAATCATTGTTTTTAATGATAACTCATCAGTAGAGATTAAGAATTCTCTAAAAGTTATGAGTTATAATGTCAGACTTTTTAACTTATACAACTGGATCGAAAAAACTGAGGTTGGTGAAAAAATTTCAGATTTTATAAAAGTTGAGACTCCGGATATTGTTGCTTTTCAAGATTATTATAAAGCAAATGATTTAGATATGAGTTCTTATCCTTATGTGTTTGAAAAGTATAAATCCAAATCCTCTAATGTTGGGATTGCTATTTTTAGCAAATATAAAATTATCCATAGAGGTTCTGTAGATTTTCCAAACACTCATAATAATGCCATTTACGCAGACATTGTTGTGAAAAAGGATACTCTTCGGGTTTATGCTGTCCATTTAGAGTCTTTAAAGATTATTCCTGATGTCCTAGAATTGCGAAAAGAAGACCGCCAACAATTGATTAATAGAGTAGGGAAGTCTTTTGTAAAGCAACAGGAACAAGCAATTTTGCTGTCGAAAAGCTTTTCTTCTACAAGCCTTCCGAAAATCGTTTGTATGGATATGAATAACACAGCATTTTCTTACGTGGCTAGTCAGTTATTAAAACACAATTTAAAAGATGCTTTTGTGGAGTCTGGATATGGGCTAGGAAAAACATTCGATTTCGATTTTTTACCCTTTCGTATAGATGTTATTTTTAATGAAAAGAGTCTTAAAAATGCTAACTTCAAAAATTACAGCCTTAAACTTTCAGACCATTATCCAATAATGGCTAGTTTTAATCTTTCTGAATAAAGGTTTGTGAGTCTAGATATCCTAATGCTGAAGGACCCGTATTGAACAATAAATCCAATATACTCAAATTAGGGATATACCTATATTTAACTTGAAAAACTTGAATGTACTCTTCAAGATTTGCTACTGATTTTCGCTTTGAATTGACTAAATGTCTTTGGTCATTATAACCGTCTGGTTCTAGTTCAAATTCTTCAGTAATTTTAAAACTAAAATCTAGCTGTAAGCACTCAAAAACTATTTTTGTTGCCATCAAATTGAAATCCATTAAAAAATTAGCTTTTTTTTCAAATAAAGGTGCAAACTCATCTTCATAAAATTCAAAGAAAGGAGACGTTTTATAGGCTGCTTCCAAAGATTTCCAGTGAAGGGGTTGCCATTTGAAGGCATTTTCTATCCTGATGTCTTTGTACTTTTGATGTTGATCTGTCTTGTTTTCTCTGTGTTTTACGGGGATATTTAACAAGAGTTCTCCATTAGCCCCATAGATGTATTGCCGTGTTCTATAGGTCTGTTTCTGATAATTATCCTCCTTTTCGAAAACGAAAGAATCTGCTTGCACTAGTGATGCATACATGTCGATAGGACCAAAGTAGCAAGGATGTAGTAGTATAGGTTTCAACTTTTATTTTTTCTTTTTAATAAAGTAATTATACCCTATTATTAAAACAATACCAATAAGGAAGTACACAAGATAGGAAGTGGGTTTTCCTTCGCCACCTACCGTTGTAAATAGACGTTCCCATCTTATTTTGTCTACTAAATTACTTGCATTACCGTCTAGACTCATCCAAATAAAAACTGGCTTGCCAACCACATGATTTTGTGGTACATATCCCCAATACCTACTGTCTTCACTATTATGGCGATTGTCTCCCATCATCCAATAGTAATCTTGTTTAAAGGTATATTCTTCTACAGGTTTTCCATTAAGATAAACTTGAGTGCCTTTCACCTCCAATTTCTGTTCGATTCCCATTTCTTCCCCCTCATAAACTTCAATGATTCTTCTGTACAATGAAAAGCTTTCCAAATCCAGTTGTACTGTTCGACCAGATTCAGGAATATAAATAGGGCCAAAATTATCTTTATTCCAATCTACTTTTCCATTGTTTGGAAAAATACCAGAATCAGCTTTTCCTTTTGGGGAAATAATGCGTTGAACCGATTTTACATTGGGATGATTTTTAAATTTTGCTAAATTATCTTCAGTAATCGCATTAACCTGATACAGGTCTCTCTCTCTGTCAATCCATTGCAGCCCATCTGTAATGCCATATATTTCGACCAGACTTCTCATGTTGAAGCCTTGACCTTTACCTTGTACTAAATATGAATATTGTGGTTTAGCTCTTTCTGAAAGTTGTAGAGGGGTATTATTAACCAAAATTTTACCGTCTATAATTTCTAGCGAATCCCCAGCGACACCTACCGCTCTCTTTACATAGTTAGACTTCTTATCTATAGGCTTGTCGTAATGTTTGCCGGAATCGTCTCTAAACATTCTTACGGTATCTACAGGCCAGTTGAAGACTACAATATCGTTACGCTGAACATTTTGAAAACCTGGCAATCTCATATAAGGTAATTGGGGGGCCTTGGTATATGATTTTACACCAGCCAAAGGAATGGTATCATGAACCATAGGAAATGAAATCGCTGTCTGTGGAACTCTTGCACCATAATGAAATTTACTTACAAACAGAAAATCACCAACTAGCAAAGTTTTTTCTAATGAGGAGGTTGGTATGGTAAAGGGTTGCATAATATAAGTATGAACTATGGTTGCAGCCACAATAGCAAAAAGGATTGCACTTACAAAATCTCCCGATTTTGACTTCGCTTTTAAACTTCTATCCTCAATGTAAGTATGTGAGGTAAAATAGTTTATATAATAGGTATAAAGTCCAAGAGTTAAGATCTGAAGAATGGTGTCTGTGGTCTTGTTTTTACCAAAGCTTCTAGCAGTTTCTATCCAAATAACCGGAAACATAATTAGGTTAACAATTGGAACGAATAGAAGAAAAACCCACCACCATGGTCTATTTATGATTTTGAAAAGCACAATTGCGTTGTAAACGGGGATAGCAGCTTCCCACCAATGTCTACCAGCACTTTGGTATAATTTCCAGGTGCCTAAAAAGTGTAGGACTTGTATAAATAAAATAAAAAGTAATAAATCAAAAAATGACATAATGAATAGCGTTAAGTTGTAGAGTTGAGTTGAAGGACATCCTTCATAGAATATACCCCGTCGTTTTGTTTAAATATCCATTCTGCTGCGACCACTGCCCCATGAGCAAAGCCTTCTCTGGATTTTGCGTTATGAGAAATGGTTATGGTATCAATATCAGAATTATAAGTCACATCATGAAAACCAAAAACTCCCGCTTTTCTTTCAGCCTCGATTGGGATTAAATTTTTTGAATCTTCTGGTGGATAAGACCAATTTGTATACTCGGTTTCTTTTATAATATGATCAGCAAGACTAATGGCGGTACCGCTAGGGGCGTCTTTCTTTTCCAAATGGTGAACTTCCCTTAGCTTAACATCATACTCTTTCAATCCAGACATCATTTTAGCAAGTTGAGAATTCAATTCAAAAAAAACATTTACTCCTATACTAAAGTTGGAGGCATACAAAAACTTACCAGCCTGTAACTTACAAAGTTTAACCGCATCCTCAAATCGATTTAGCCACCCTGTAGTTCCAGACACTATGGCTATGTTATTTTCCAAACAAGTTGTTATATTAAAATAAGCGGCTTCAGGTGTACTAAAGTCTATAGCAATTTCTGCTTGTTTTAAGCGGTCTATGTCTATATCATCTGAGGTCTTATAAACAATATCGTGACCTCTGGAGGTCGCGATATTCTCTACGGTTTTACCCATTTTACCATAGCCAAGTATAGCGAGTTTCATTTAATTCAATTTAAAATTCAAAGTTAGACCATAGTCGATATTTCCACTCATGAAATTAGGCTCAAAATTTGGTCTAAGCGTAAGATCTTTAGAAACATCAAACTGCTTTAAGTGCGCATCTACGTTTGCGTCTACAATATTGAATAAATAAAAAGCTACAGTTGCCAAAATAGCAAATTCTTTGTTCTGTCTAAATTGCTTCTGAGCGTTAATCAAACCATCATTCTCAAGAATATTTTGAAATTCATCATCTTGAAAACCAGCTAATCTTCGTTTATAGGCATCTCTGTAGCGTTGGTACTCCGTGTCATTTTGAAGCACTAAATATAGACTTGTTCCTATGCCAGCATAGACCAAAGGAATTTTCCAATAACTGCCATTATAAGCTTGTCCCAATCCCGGCAAAATAGCTGAGTAAAAAGCTGATCTAGCGGGGGCTAAAGGATCGTATAGATCCAATTTGAAAGCGTTTTTGGTAGAAGTCATTGTGGTTTCAACTGTCAAACTATCTTGTTCTTGACTAAAGGAACACGAACACCAACCTAAGAAAAATATGGAAGTGAAAAAAAATTTACGAATCACCTTGTATTAATTTTTTGATTCTTTGGAAATCCTCATCTGAAGAGAAGGGAACAATAAGTTTTCCATTTCCTTTTTTGTTGACTTTAAGTTCGACTTTAGCGCCAAAGTAGGAAGAGATTTGTTTTAAGGATTTTGACTTTTTTTCATCAACCCTCAGCTCTTCAGAGGAAGGCTTAGAAGTGTCTTTGTTTTGTTGCATGTGTCTCACCAAGTTTTCTGTATCTCTTACAGAAAGCTTATTTTTAAGAATACGCTCGTAAACCTGAAGCTGAATATCAGTATTGGTAATGTTTATAAGTGCTCTACCATGGCCCATACTCAAAAAACCGTCCCTCATTCCTGTTTGAATGATAGGGTCTAACTTTAAAAGGCGGAGGTAATTTGCAATTGTAGATCTATTTTTACCAACTCTATCGCTCAATTCTTCCTGAGTTAAATCAATGTCATCCATCAATCTTTGGTAAGACAAAGCGATTTCTATTGGATCGAGGTCTTGGCGTTGTATATTTTCTACCAAGGCCATTTCTAAAGACTCTCTGTCATTCGCTATCCTTATGTAGGATGGAATAGTCTCTAGGCCAAGCATTTTGGAAGCTCGGTAACGGCGTTCTCCAGAAACTAGCTGGTACTTGTTAAATTCAAGTTTTCTAACCGTAATGGGCTGGATCACACCAAGTTCTCTAATGGAAGAGGCTAATTCTTTTAAAGTATCTTCACTAAAACTCGTTCTAGGTTGAAATGGATTTACCTCAATAGCCCCAAGGCTTAATTCCACTATACTACCTACAACCTTATCTGCATTCTTATCTTCTGTAGATTTAATATCATTATCTGGGTCGTTCAATAATGCCGATAAACCTCTACCGAGAGCTTTTTTCTTTGTCGTTTTCGCCATTGATTTCTAATTTGACTTCTTAATAATTTCTTCAGCTAAACTTAAATAATTACTGGCTCCTTTACTGGTTGCATCGTATTTAATAATGCTTTCACCATAACTAGGAGCTTCGCTTAAACGCACATTCCTTTGGATGATTGTTTCAAAAACCATATCATTAAAGTGTTTTTTCACTTCTTCCACCACTTGGTTGGATAAACGCAGTCTAGAATCATACATAGTCAGTAACAAGCCTTCAATGCTTAACTGATCGTTATGAATTTTTTGCACACTTTTAATAGTATTAAGCAATTTACCTAAACCTTCTAAAGCAAAATATTCACATTGAATAGGAATTAATACCGAATCTGAAGCAGTCAATGCATTTAATGTTAATAAGCCTAAAGAAGGAGCACAATCGATAAGAATATAATCAAATTTAGACTTAATAGGTAGCAAAGCTTCTTTAAGCATGTATTCTCTTCGCTCAACATCTACAAGCTCAAGTTCAATGGCAACCAAATCAATGTGAGAAGGAATCAACTCCAAGTTTGGTGAATCAGTGTCCATAATGGCTTCTTCTGCTTTTTTGGTATGTTCTAAAATTTGGTAAGTTCCTATTTCTACTGTTTCAATATCAATGCCGAGTCCAGAGGTAGCGTTGGCTTGAGGATCTGCATCGATCAATAGTACTTTTTTTTCCAAAACACCTAATGCAGCAGCTAGATTTACAGCTGTTGTAGTCTTACCTACACCGCCTTTTTGGTTTGCAATTGAAATTATCTTTCCCATAAAGTTTTTCGAATTTTCTGATGTAAAATTACAATTAATTGTAGCATGTCAACTTGCTCCAATTAATTATTATAACGATAGAAAGTTAGCAGTTATTTCTTTTTTTGAGAGCGAATCATTGCTTCTAATTGGTCCCACATCTCAGGTGTCACCATTTCCAAAAGATTAAATTGACCAGCGCCTTTTAGCCACTCACCACCATCAATGGTGATCACTTCTCCATTAAGGTAATGTGCAAAATCTGAAACTAAATAAGCGGCAAGATTAGCTAATTCTTGATGATCACCAACACGTTTAAGCGGTACTTTTTTAGCAAGATCAAATTTTTCTTTAAGATCTCCTGGTAATAATCTATCCCACGCCCCTTTAGTAGGGAATGGTCCTGGAGCAATCGCATTAAATCGAATTCCATATTTAGCCCATTCCACAGCCAATGATCTCGTCATGGCCAATACACCTGCTTTCGCAGTGGCGCTTGGGACAACATAACCAGACCCTGTCCAGGCGTAAGTGGTCACTATATTAAGGACTGTTTTATTAGTTTGTTTTTTATCTATCCAATATTTACCTAAGGCAAGCGTACAATTTTTACTGCCCTTCAAAACAATATCAATGATAGTATCAAAGGCGTTTGTAGACAATCGTTCTGTTGGAGAAATGAAATTTCCCGCAGCATTATTTAAAAGAATATCAACTTCACCAAAAGTGGTATGCGCTTGTTCTATCATATTCTCAACTTCATCATAGAGCCTCACATCACATTGAACAGGTAAACACTTACCGCCAGTTTCTTCTTCTAGAGTTTTTGCACTAGTCTTAAGTTTTTCTAAGTTTCTGCTGGTGATGACAACATTAGCTCCAAGCTCTAGAAAATAACGGGTCATAGACATACCCAGTCCGCTTCCACCTCCAGTTACTATAATTGTTTTGCCTTCTAAGGCATCATCTCGTAACATTTTCTTTTTAAAATCCATCAAATATTTTTTATCAATTTACGAATTAAATCATCAAATTCAGTTTTTCCAATACTGCTTTCGGTTAAAATTCTAAGAATACTATCCAAAATAAAATAAAACCAAGTGCAAAGGTACTTAAAGCTACTTTTTTTAATTCAGGATCTAAGGTTTTAGGATCCGTATAGTGGTATATCTTCCTAAGATGAATTGCTAAAGGAACGAAGGCTAGCAAAGGTAGTAATATTAAATAGTAACTAGAATAGGAGTCTAGATTAAGAAAAATTACCATACATATGAAAGCCACAAGAATCAATGAGAAATGATAAATTTTTGCAAATTTTTTCCCGCCTTTAACTACTAGAGTCATTTTTTTTGAATTGCGGTCACTCAATTCATCTCGCATATTGTTCAAATTCAAAACTGCGCTACTCAATAAACCTATGCTAATTGCTGGTAAAAATAGCCAAACGTCTAATTGTTTTGTCATCAGAAAATTAGACCCTAAAACACTTACGATTCCAAAAAAAAGAAAGACAAATATATCTCCTAAACCTTTATACCCATAAGCAGAATCGCCAACCGTGTACTTAATAGCGGCAATAATTGCAGAAACTCCTAAGCCAACAAATAGCAAACTCAGTAAAAAGTTTTCTTTTCCGAAACTAGTATAAATTAAGCTCAAGGCTAGTATGGCTGTTATAATTGCTGTTAAAATGATACCCTTCTTCATCTCCTTAGCAGAAATGGCTCCGCTTTGTAAAGCTCTCACAGGGCCAATTCGTTCATCGTTGTCGGTTCCTTTAATTCCATCGCCATAATCATTTGCGAAATTCGATAAAATTTGTAACCCCAAAGTTGTTGCAATGGCTAACCAGAAAATATATGTATCAAATTGATTGGACGGCAAAGCAAGAGAAGTCCCTACCAAAATTCCAGATATGGATAGTGGTAAGGTTCGTAATCTAGCTGCTGAAATCCAAGCTGCTGTTTTACTCATGTTTAAATTCCTGTATAATTGGAAGGCGTAATGGCTTTAAGTTCAGCCTTAATAATTCCAGATACGTCAAGTGTATCAATGAAAGATAAAATGCTTTTTTCGTCAATTTTAGAATGAGTTCTAGTCAATCCTTTTAGAGCTTCATAGGGATTTTCGAAACCTTCGCGTCTTAAAATCGTTTGTATAGCTTCCGCCACAACCGCCCAGTTGGCATTCAAATCTGCTTGTATTTTATCTGGATTTAAAACTAATTTATCGAGTCCTTTTCCTGTGGATTGAAGTGCAATAAGCATATGACCTAGAGGTACCCCCAAATTTCTTAAAACTGTACTGTCTGTCAGGTCTCTTTGAAGTCTACTTATAGGTAGTTTTGCAGAGAGATGCTCTAGTAGAGCATTGGCAATACCTAAATTACCTTCAGAATTTTCAAAATCAATTGGGTTTACTTTGTGAGGCATTGCTGAAGATCCAATCTCACCTTTTTTTATCTTTTGTTTGAAGTAATCCATTGAAACATAGCTCCAAATATCCTTATTCAGATCTAGTAAAATAGTATTAATTCGTTTCATAGCGTCAAAAGAGGAAGCCATGTTATCGTAATGTTCTATTTGAGTTGTTGGAAATGAATGTTTTAACTTAAGACGTCTTTCTACGAAATCTTTTCCAAAAGCTTTCCAATCAATATTTGGATAAGCTACTTTATGCGCATTAAAATTACCTGTAGCTCCGCCAAATTTGGCAGACGATGGAATAGTTTTCAGTTGATTTAACTGTTCTTGAAGTCTCACTTCAAATACTTCAAACTCTTTGCCGAGTCGAGTAGGGGAGGCGGGTTGACCATGAGTTCTTGCCAGCATAGGGATATCTTTCCACTCTTTTGCTTTTGTTTTAATTTTTTCTAAAATATCTTCCAATTGTGGAATATATACGTCCTGAACAGCCTCTAGCAAGGTTAAGGGGATAGCTGTATTGTTGATGTCCTGAGAGGTTAATCCAAAGTGAATAAATTCTTTAGAGGCTTTTAAATCTAAATTATCCATTCGATCTTTGATAAAATATTCTACAGCTTTTACGTCATGGTTGGTAATGCTTTCAATGGACTTAATTTTTTGAGCATCTTCTATACTGAAGTCTACATAAATTGCTCTTAATTTTGGATATAGGGAAGAATCAAAGCTTTTTAGCTGTGGAAGTGGTAGTTCACATAGCGCTATAAAATACTCTATTTCTACCCTTACTCTATATTTTATTAAAGCATGTTCGCTAAAGTACTTTCGGAGAGATTCAGTTTTGTTGGCATACCGGCCATCTATTGGGGAAATTGCATCAAGCGAATTCATGTAATATTATTTTATTTCGCTAGCAAATATAAGCTTTCATAATCATATTTTTATGGAATATAGGCTTACTTTTTATGGCTTTTCAAGTTATAGAATTCGAGTGTATGCTATTTAAGCTAAAAGCTTTCGAACCAATTTATCTACTCCTGTGGTTGCTTTTTCAGCGTATATATGTACATCAGTTGATTCTGATATGGAGGGATTGGGATCTATAAAATAAATAGGGGTAGAGGAGGGAGCGAAATCGATAAGTCCAGCGGCTGGATAAACCTGCATGGAGGTTCCAATAATGATAAGGAGATCAGTTTGTTTTAAAATGTCAATTGCTTTTTCCATCATTGGTACGGCTTCTCCAAACCAAACCACATGTGGTCTTAATTGGTGATGGTGTTCACAAAAATCTCCAAGATTTAAATCCTTCTTCCAATTATAAATAAGATGATGGTCAAAGGTGCTTCTGACTTTCATAAGTTCACCATGAAGATGAGTTACTTGGGAACTTCCAGCACGTTCATGAAGATCATCTACATTTTGAGTAATGATATCTACCTTAAATTTCGTTTCAAGATCTACTAAACGCTGATGTGCTAAATTGGGTTGAACAGCTAGTAATTGCTGCCTCCTTTTATTATAAAAGTCTAAGACTAAACTAGGGTTTTTTTCAAAGGCTTGTGGTGTAGCAACTTGCATAACATCATGACCTTCCCAGAGTCCGTCGTGGTCTCTAAAAGTCTTTACACCACTTTCTGCACTTATACCTGCTCCAGTAAGTATGCTGATGTGTTTCAAATTATTATCTATTAATGGCTCTGTATTCCTCGAAACAATTGCTTACAGCATCAAGCACTTGCAAATCGTTTGCAGTGGTAATAAAGTCTCGAGAATAATTGCATTTTTCCAAAACTTGATCTATGTCGTCTCTACTGATTTGTAAAACTGCGGAAAGGGTTTCACGGTCAAATTTATCTTGAAGGATATCCTTTATACTTTCGTTCATTTTCATTTTTCGTAAACGTCGCATTTGCTTTTCTTTACTGCTAAATGTTTTGTAGAGTAAATCTGCAGGATTGGAAATAGATTGAAGTACTTTAGAAATAGCGCTTTTTTGGTAGTTGCCGCCTTCGTATGCATAATCTAAACCTGAAATACTGTATCTATAATTATCGTAGATAGGAATATTTCTGGCATCGATCTCCAAATAACCAGTCAATTGGATTTCTTGAAGTTTTACTTCCTGAAGTGCGATTGCAGATTCTGTCATCTTGATTTTTACATCACCAAACTTAACCCAATCTTCAGTAATTTTTACTTGAATAGATCTAAAACCTAAATAAGAAAGATAAATCGTATCACTAATATGAGCTTTCACATTAAATTGACCATCTTTATTAGTAATAGACCCTCTTACCGTATTGATATTTACAATATTTACGTTTTCCAAAGGTTTATCATTGGCAGCATTCATCACAATACCTGTTATGGTTTGAAGCTCTTTTTCTTGGCTACAAACTAAAGTGGTGAAAGTGATAATCACCAATAAACTTAAAATAGTTTTGAATCTCATACTCATAAAAATAGTCATTTTGAAGCGATTAGACAGCTTCAAAATGACTTTTTTAGACCCTAAATTTAGTTCTTTTTTCGTCTTCTTTCAAAAGAACTCTTAACGTTTGATCCTCCTGGTTTTTTACCTTTAAAATCGGAAGAATTATTCTTGTCAAATCGTTTTCTAGGTTTGCGATCTCGTGACTTATCGCCACCTTTTCTACCACCGCCACCACCGCCGCTCTTTTGATCTTTGGTGATCTCAACATTTACATGTCTACCTTTTAACATAAAGCTTTCAAAAACGCCCTCCACTTTTTCAACATCATCTGTCGCAACATTGAAGAATGAAAAGGTGTTTTTAACATCAACCTTAGCAACTCCATCACGATCTAGTTCCAACTGATCCTTTAGGAAGTCCTTCATCGACATCCAGTCGAAACCATCTTTCTCACCAATATTTATGAAAAATCGAGTTTCATCTCCGTAATCTTTTCCTGAGGAATAAGACTCATCAGCAGAGTGTTGAACTACTTTTGGAGCATTCTTATAATAATTATGAAATCTTGAGAATTCAACAGAAAAGAATTTTTTAATAATATCTTCCTTGCTTAGTTCTTCAAATTCAGCTTCTAGATTTGGGATAAAAGGATCTATTGCATGATTGATCTCAGTCTTTTTAATCTCGTCTGCCAAATGAAATAATTGACGTTTACAGATCTCATCTCCAGAAGGTAATTCCTCTTGAGTGAATTTCTGTCCGATCATTCTTTCAACTTGCTTAATCTTTCTCACTTCACTTTTAGTGACAATGACTAAAGATTTACCTTCTTTACCAGCACGACCAGTTCTTCCACTTCGGTGAGTGTAAATTTCAATTTCGTCAGGGAGTTGGTAATTGATCACGTGTGTGATATCGTCTACATCAATTCCACGAGCAGCAACATCTGTTGCTACTAACATTTGGATTTGCTTTCTTCTAAAACTGTTCATTACCATATCTCTTTGAGCCTGGCTCAAATCTCCATGTAAAGCAGAAGCGCTGTACCCATCTTCTATGAGTTTTTCAGCCACTTTTTGAGCGTCTCTTTTGGTTCTACAAAAGACAACAGCATAGATGTCTGGATTGGCATCAACCACACGTTTTACCGCGCTATAACGATCTCTACCACCCACGATAAAATACTCGTGACTTACAGATTTTGTAGAGATATTTTTCTGGCCAACAGTGATCTCCTTTGGATTTTTCATGAATTTTTTAGCGATAATCGATACCTCTTTTGGCATCGTTGCACTAAATAACCATGTGTTTTTTTGATCGGAAGAATGGGACAGAATTTCTTTTATATCTTCAAAGAAACCCATGTTCAACATTTCATCCGCCTCATCCAAGATACATATACTGATATTTGAAATATCAATAATGTTTCTCTGGATCATATCTTTCATACGTCCAGGAGTCGCTACAATAATTTGTGCCCCTTTTTTAATTTGTCTGGCTTGATCAGTGATGCTCGCGCCTCCATATACAGCAACAGTACTTAGGTTTTGGTAGTATTTTGAATACTGTTTTAGCTCGTTGGTGATTTGCATACACAATTCACGAGTTGGAGACAAAATTAAACCTTGTGTTTTTTTGGAATTGAGGTCAATGTTCTGAATGAGAGGAAAACCGAATGCGGCTGTTTTTCCTGTACCTGTCTGGGCAAGTGCAACCATATCGGTTGACTCTTCGAGTAAAACAGGAATTGTTTGTTCCTGTACTTCACTCGGGGACTCAAATCCTAAATCTTCGATTGCTCTCAAGATTTCAGGGCTTAAGCCTAATGATTCAAATGTAGTCATATATATTTTAAAAATAAATGCAAAGGTATGTATTCCTATATTGGTAATGCCAATTTATTGTATTTATTTTATGCTTTCAAAAATTCTATAAGCTGTTGGAAGGCTAAACTCCTATGACTTATTTTATTTTTCTGATCCGATTGCATTTCAGCAAAAGTTTGTTTGTACCCTTTAGGTTTAAAAATAGGATCGTACCCAAATCCATGGTTTCCAGACTCTTCTTTCGTAATTTCTCCTTCACAAATCCCTGTAAATTGGTGTTCTACCCCTTGGTTTTTATAGTAAATAACTGTTTTAAACCTTGCCGATCTGTCTTTAAATTGTTCTAGATCCTCAAGGAGTTTTCTTTTGTTGGCGTCATCGTTTTTATCTTCTCCAGCATAGCGAGCCGATTTTATCCCAGGTTTACCGCCCAAGGCTTCCACTTCCAATCCTGTATCATCTGCAAAACAGGGATAATTGTATTTCTTCACAATTGCCTCAACTTTAATTTTTGCATTAGCTTCCATGGTACTTCCATATTCTTCAATGTCTTCCACATATCCTATATCGATTAGTGATTTAAGCTGAATGTGCTCAGGTAACAAGGCTTGAATTTCTTTTACCTTGTTTGGATTATGTGTAGCGAAAATAAGTGTCATTTATAAAAGTCCTTTTGCTTTGATTTCTAAATATTTGTTGATAGTGTTTACAGATAGATCTTTAGGTTTTGTCAAGATGGCTTGTATGCCATTTTTTTCCAATTCCTTTACCATAAGCTTTTTGTTGTAAACGAATTCTTGAGCAATTGTTTTATCGTAAATCTCACTCACTTTGCTTGTTTTAAGTGAAGCCATATCCTCCAATTCAGTATTTTGAAAGAAAATAACCACCAAAAGGTGAGATTTGGCAATAGCTCTAAGGTAGGGCATTTGTCGTTTTAAACTGGTAATATGCTCAAAGTTTGTGTACAACATCAATAAACTACGCTGCGCAATCGTTCGTTTACAATTGGCATAGAGTCGATTAAAGTCAGAAACCGAAAAACCAGTATTTATTCCATATAAGGTTTCCAAAAGTGTATTTAAATGTGTTTTTTTGGAATTGGCAGGAACATAGTTACGTACTGTTTCTGCAAAAGTAAGCATCCCTACTTTGTCGTTTTTCTTTAGGACGATATTACTGAAGGCAAGTGAAGAATTTATCGCATAATCCAATAAAGATAAACCTTCAAAGGGCATTTTCATCACACGGCCAACATCAATGATGTTATATATGGGCTGTGATTTTTCATCTTGATATTGGTTTACCATCAAACGTCTATGCTTGGCTGTGGCCTTCCAATTGATCGTGCGAATATCGTCGCCTGTCACATAGTTTTTAATTTGCTCAAACTCCATGGTATGACCAATCTTCCTGATCTTTTTCATCCCATATTGGCTCATTTTCTGATCGATAGCCATAAAATCTAATGCTCTCATCTGCATAAAGGAAGGGTATACTTTTACCAAAGATTCATTTTCAAACCTAAAGCGCCTTTTGACTAACCTTAACTTTGTACTCACATAGCAGTTGAGAAAACCAAATCTATATTCACCCCTTTGAACTGGTGTTAAGGTATAAGAGAATTTATCTTTTGAGTCTGCCTGTACAGTCCAAGATTTTAAGAAATCTCTCTTTTGAAATTGTTCCGGAATTTCATCTATAATATCCGTGTGGATTGTAAATGGATAAAGATTGGTAAGTCGAATACGGACAGGATTGGCATCGCTATTCGAAAATTTATGAGCGACTTCCCGAGAAGCATAAAAACCATTTCTTCGGTAAAGTCTGTAAAGATCTATAGCGAAGACAATACTAAATACTACTATAAGTATAGTGCTAATGGTGAAGAGGCTATGAAACCAAAACGAAAGCAAATACAGCCCCGAAAAACCATAAAGGATTTTGAAGAAAGTTTGACCGAAATAAAGAGATGAAAAAAATTGACGCACTATCTAGGGATTTCTATAGTATTTTGGATTAAATCAATGACTTGCTCTGGTGTAGTCCCTTCCATTTCTTTTTCTGGAGACAGAATAATTCTATGGTTTAATACCGGTTTAAGGCTGGACTTTACATCTTCGGGGGTTACAAAATCTCTACCTTGTATAGCGGCAAATGCCTTTGCTGCTTTCAATATAGATAATGAAGCTCTAGGAGAACCTCCTAAGATGAGATGGGGATGAGATCTAGTTTGTAAGACAATTTCTGCCACATAATCGAAGATTTTATCCTCTACAATAATATCGTGTATTTGATCTCTGAATTTTAAGAGTGTTTCAACATCCATGACGGCTTTGACCTCATCCATGGGTGACTTTGACTTGCGTAAATGATGAGATTTGAGAATTTTCACTTCTTCTTCTAAGTTTGGATAGTCGATTTTTAACTTGAATAAAAAGCGATCCAGTTGAGCTTCAGGCAAAGCGTAAGTACCTTCTTGATCTATAGGGTTTTGTGTAGCTATTACCATAAATGGTGGTCGCATTTTGTACTCAACGCCATCCATAGTAATCTGTTTTTCTTCCATTACCTCAAACAAAGCGGCTTGCGTCTTAGCAGGAGATCGGTTAATTTCATCAATCAAGACAATATTAGAAAAAATAGGGCCTTTTTTAAACTCAAAATCAGAGTTATCAGTTTTTAATACAGAAGTACCTAAAACATCACTAGGCATTAAATCTGGCGTAAATTGAATTCTGCTAAAACCGGTATGAATGGATTTAGCAAACAATTTGGACGTTATAGTTTTGGCAATCCCTGGCACACCTTCAATGAGAACATGGCCATCGGTTAGTAAGCCTACAATGAGTAATTTTATAAAATCTTCTTGACCTATAATAACTTTAGCCAGTTCACCTCTTATGGCTTCAACTGAATTTTTTAATTCATCTAAGGGTATTCTATTATTGAATTCTAGTGGGTTTTCTTCTTGCATAATTTAATAGTTAAAATGGGATATTTTCTGATCCAAATTTATGAGTTCTTTTTCACTAATGGTTTCTGAGGTATTTATAAATTCAATATATTTAAATAATTCCTCTAAGTCTTCATAATTCTGATTTGTTTTTTGCGACAGATCTTTTAGAAACCTAGCATCCACCTTTTGAGTTGATAGTCCATAACGATTTCTGATTTTATCTAGAAACGACTGAATTTGTTTTTGGGCGATAGCTTTATGGTCTTTTTTATCTAAATACATACCAGCAATGGTTTGTGCAAATTCCCGAGATTTATTTTCGACTAAAGCTATAATTGGGATAGGTCTTTGTTTTCTTTTACCACCAAATAAAATAAATAAAATCGAGGATATGATAATTAAATAGTAGGCCGTTTTCAAATAGATATTGGAGAGTAAATAATATAAAGGATTTGTTATTTTTTCCTTGCCTGCCTTATAGTAATTATCCCAAAGAATAGGTTCATCAAAATCAATATAATTTAAGATTCTTGCTGTATAATCACTATTGGATCCATCTACCATAAAATAGTTGGTAAAGGTTTGGGGAGCTAGGTGACATAGAAAATAGCCATCACCCCAGCTCACCTTTATAAAATTGATATGACGAGCATTCTCATCTTCACTTTCTTTTAATGTGGATTGAGCTAATCCTAGAGATTGAGTTTTTGCTGAATCTATTTCAGAAAAGTAAAGATATTCAAATGCCTTTCTGGACTTTTTGGCCGATTCTAATTGAAGGTGTTCTTCTACTAAATTGAAGCTTGGCTGATATTCTATTTGAGAATTGCTCAAGTAAAAACTTATGTCAACACCTAAAGTATCCAAAAGGGATTTAGGAATTCCCTGAGAGGCTATAAAAGCTGTATTTCCATGATCCACCCATTCCAAAAGTTGATCGATTTCTTCTTTGGTAAAATTGATATATTCGTTCAAGAAAAAATAAGTACCCTTTTGTTGAACGCTATCTTGAAAGCTCTCAAAGGGAGATTTTTCGACATGTTGAATATCGGTGTCTAAAGAAGATAAGCTTTTGTAAAAGACCTCTGTTCCTAAAGCTCTATTGTCTGTATGCACATAACTGGGAAACCAATCTACAGGTTTTTCGGTGGTAGCATCAAGGACAATGATTAAAATGATAACTCCAATTAATCCGATGATTAAGCCTTTGTTGCGTTTATCCATCAGCTTTTAGATTTTTAAGGTTGATGATTAAATTTTCAGATCGGGATTTGATTTTTTTGAAATCAGATACATTCAATTCAAAGTCTCCATACCAGACAAATTCATATAATCGAGACAGATAGTTAAAGTCTGTTTTGATTATATCTTGAGTGATTTCAGATTTATAATCAGAATTGGTTTTTTGAAATTGATAGTCAATTATTTTTTTCTCCCTTAAATGTTTCAAGGTATTTAGAAATAAATAGCGAGAAGCTAACCTGTAATTTTCATTCTGCTCGGCTTCTTCCACCAAACTCAATAGGTCTTTTTGTCTTAAAAGCTGTTCCTCTTCAGATAAGTTGACCAGGTTTTGATGTTGAGCACTTGTTTTTTGTCTAGAACTATAGTATTTGCTAAACAACCAAATAATGAGCACACCAATACCTATAATAACGAGAATTTTTAAAATTAAAGCCACGTAATTCCAAAGGTTTCCCTCTTCTATACCAGACAGCAACCAATTCAAAAATTTATTCCACTGTAAGTTTAGCCAATTTTTAAATTTATCCCATGCTGAAGGCTCAACGATCGTTTTGAAGTAATTATAATTATCATCAGTCTTATAGGACTCTATAATACTTTTATCAAATTCGATAGGTGTAGTATCGAGTTGAAGGCTTTCTTTCTGTAAAATAGGTGCAGAGTATAGTGCAGGAGGTAAGCCTCCTAACTTCAAAAAGAGGAGTAAAAACACGAATAGTCTAATGGCTTTTGTTTTAATTTCCAATGCCGTCTATATCTTCTAGAGTACCAGTTTTGTTGTGGATCTCATTCAAATTAAAATAAATTAAAGCCAGTGAAATAAGAGTGATTAATCCTAAGATATATTGAGCAATGGAAGCGAATATATACAAGCTAAGGTATAGCCAATTATTTCCTAAGCCTAGAACCCCAGTTGTATCACCACCTTCTTCAAGTGACGTAAATGTTTCTACAGCACTTAATATGACTACTGGAAGTTGAAATATTCCGCCTATAACTGATACTAATATACTTATGACTAAAATGGTTGCAAAAGTAATCCACCAATTTTGTTTTATGAGTTGAAAACATTCAGAAAATGCATCAGAAAAGGATTTCTCTTGAAAGACGATTATCGAAAAAATTAAGGATAAAGGCACCACTAAATATACGCCTGGTAGAAAGCATAATAAAAAACCAATAAAGCAAAGGATACCAAAGACGAATAAACTAAGAAGGGTTTGACCAAAGAAACGTCCAATATTTAAACTCACCTCCTCATCCTTGATCTCTCCTTTATTATCGACATAGCTTTTGATAATACTATTGATCGTAGTTAAGCTCATTGCTGTGTAAGCTATGGAAGTTAAAAAAACGAGAAGTAAGGAAAATCCAGTATTCTGAAACGTATTGAGTAAAAAGGCTTCGGCGCCATTTTCTAAAAGCAAATTGGCAGAGTTCAATGAAGTATACTGATAATAGGTGCCAGTCGCAACTGCAAGGAGTAATAGCCATCCCACGTGTTTTAAATATAACCTGAAAATAGTTTTATACTCTTGCCTTATGAACTTAAAAGTATCTGAGATAATGGCACCAAGATCTCGTTGTTTTTTAAAGAGGATGTAATTGTTCAGCATGTTTTTTATAAATTATGTGTGGTAAAAAGACGTAATAATAGAGAATAAGAGCTAAAGACGATATAATAATTAATATAGCCAACCAATCTGGCATGCCAGTTAAACGGGTAACAAAACCTTCTAAAAATCCAGCTATGATGAAAAAGGGTATCGTGCTTATAACAATTTTGAGCCCAGCTTTTACTCCTTGAATAAAAGATTGGAGTCTTGTGTAGGTTTTTGGAAATAGGAGACTCTTTCCCATAACTAGGCCAGCGCAGGCAGCAACGATAATAACAGAAATTTCTATAGTGCCGTGAATCCAGATGGTTCTTGCAGATTCCCATAGCAAGCCTTGGTCATAAAAAAAATACTGAAAAGATCCAAGCATAATTGCATTTTGTAAGATGATGTAGACGGTACCTAACCCAGCAAAAATACCCGCAATAAATGCATAAAGAGCCACTTTTATATTATTTATAGTAATGCCAAGAAACATATCTGTTTCGTTGGATTTTTTGTACACTGCCATAGGGTCCCCGTTTTGGATATTATCGATAGTGGAGTTGACATAGGCATCTCCCAGAATTAATCTCACAAAGGCATCGTCGGAGGATGCAGAATAAGCTCCTATAGCGGTAAAACTCGCAAAAAGAATAAAAGCGAGTAAAAGCATCGAGCGGTGCTTGTGAAAAAAAAGTGGAAATTCTTTAAAGTAAAATTGAAATATTTTGTTCTTGGATTCCTTTTTGGTTTTATAAATCTTCTGATGAGCTCCTACAGAAAGCTCGTTGAGATAAGCTAAAGTTTCACTGTTAGCGTAAAAAGTTTGGGCGTAATTTAGATCTTCGTTCAGTTCCACGTAGAGTTGAGATATCTCATCTGGTAAAATATGAATATTATTTACTAGAACTCTTTCGAATTTTAACCATTTGTCTTTATTTTGCTTAACAAAAGCGGCCTCACGCATCTTTATTAAATTTATTCAAAGAAACGCAATTCATGAGTCATTTTCAAATAGAAACTGCACAAAATGTGAAGATTCAACAAAATGTAGCTACAGTCTGGGATAGGATTCTAGCTTACATCATAGATTTTACTATTATCCTAGCTTATGTATTTGCTACTATCGCTGTGATGAGTGGGCTAAACGTCTCTCCTTTTGAGGGTTTTGCCACCTCTCTTGTCATCGGTTTGCCTCCGTTTCTATATCATTTATTGATGGAAACTTTTCTAAATGGACAAAGCGTAGGTAAAGCATCCATGCATTTGCGAGTAGTCAACCTAGATGGCTCAAAGCCTCAATTTTCTGGATATTTAATTCGTTGGTTATTTAGGATTATAGACATAAGCTTGGTGAGTGGTGCTATTGCGGTTTTGGTTATTTTGCTAAATGGTAAAGGACAACGGCTTGGCGATCTTGCTGCGAAAACAGCAGTGATTTCTGAACGAAGGAAAACAGGCTTTGATAAGATGTTGAATTTCGAAATTGAAGAGTCTTACACTCCCCGCTATCCACAAGCAGCCTCGATGACAGACAAAGATGTGAGGAAAATTAAAGCTGTTTTTGATAAAGCTCATAGAAAATCCGATCACTTTATCATTATAAAACTCAGTGACAAAGTAGCCTCTCAATTGAACATTAAACTAGACCAATCTCCACAAACATTTATACAAACCCTGTTAAAGGATTATCACTATTATAGTACTCGCTAATGGATTACATTTTAATTTTAGACATTTTAGGAGTTATCGCTTTTTCTATATCGGGTGTATTGTCCTCGTTAAGAAAGCGAATGGATGCTTTTGGTATTTTGATTATTGCTTTTGTGACTTCGGTAGGAGGGGGAACTTTAAGGGATGTTCTACTAGGTCTTCCAGTCATGTGGATGCAAGATATGACTTACGTGTATGTGATTATAGTGACAACAGTTCTGGCTGTGATTTTTAGAAAAAAATTATCTTATTTAAGAAAATCACTTTTTCTTTTCGATACTTTGGGAATAGGTTTATATACGGTTGTAGGGGTCGAAAAAGGTATTTCTCAGGAGCTACCTGCAATCATTTGTGTAGCCTTAGGCACGATGAGTGCTTGCTTTGGTGGAGTTATTCGGGATATTTTATGTAACGATATTCCCCAGATTTTCAGAAGGGAAATTTATGCAACTGCCTGTATTTTAGGTGGATTGAGCTATTTTGTTTTTCTAAAACTCAACTTCCCAGAGAGCCTGATTTTTTTCATTTCAGGATTGGTCGTTATTATTGTTAGACTCTCTGCGGTGATCTTTAAAATATCTCTGCCTTCTGTCTACAAAAAAGATGAGGATATTAGGGATTACTGGTAAGTTTACCGAATCACTTTCATGTCTAGGCCTACGTTGGTGAGTGGCCATTCGCTTCCATCGGTTTCCATATCGTCTATTTTTTCTATCACTTCCATGCCTTTTATTACTCTCCCAAAGACCGTATGATCTTGGTCTAGATGATAAGCGCCATCAAGTTTTGTGACAATAAAAAATTCAAAAGGAGAAGAGGCATTACTTATATTTTGCTCCGCATATTTTGCAGCGGATAAAGTACCATAATCGTGTTTATGCCGACTTATAAATTCATTGGGTATTAAAAAATTGCCTAAAGCATTTCTAAAGTCGTATGTGCCCATTCTATCGCTATTTCCACCTTGTATCACGAAATTATTAGCGACTCTATGAAAAACAGTGGTGTCAAAATATCCAACTTTAACCAGTCTTATAAAATTCGCTCTGTGTAAAATAGGCTCAGCATAAAGCTCTACAGTAAAGGATCCCTTATCGGTGATCACCTCAACAATAGTTTCAGGATTGTCTTCGGCGTAGGCCTTTAGAAATGGTATTAATTCTTCTTGTGTTATTGTTTTGATTTTTGATAAATCTCGATCACTTTGTCCATTAGAGGGAATATTGACTTCAACTTTCTTTTCAGTCATTTTTTTCTCAAGGCTGCTTTGTATAGTTGAATTATCTTTGTTTTCTTTACAAGATGTAAAAACGAATACTATACTTAGAATTAAAAATGGAATTTTCATCATTAGAATATTTAATCACAAAATTAAAGAAAATAGAGCTTCCTGGCGAATCTTTTCATTACCAACTCGCGCCTTTATTTCGTCAAAAAGAATTGGAAACCTTAAGTGAGAAACGAAAAAACGCCAATTATGCTGGGGTAATTTCGCTATTATACCCTAAAAATGGTGAAATACATATGGCTTTCATCTTGAGGAAAACTTACAAAGGGGTGCATTCAAATCAGATTGGATTTCCTGGTGGGCGCTATGAAGAGGTTGATTTGAATCTTGAACGAACAGCCTTAAGAGAAACGGAAGAAGAAATTGGAGTAGAGGCAAACAAGATTAAATTGATAAAGCCACTTACACAGCTTTATATACCACCTTCCAATTTTTTGGTTTATCCATTTCTGGGCTATGTTGATTTTGAACCAAGTTTCGTTTTACAGGAAAGTGAAGTGGAAAATATGATAGAAATCCCTCTGTCCATTTGTTTAGATAAAAACAATTTGAATACAGAAATCATTCAAGCTTCTTACGCTAAAAATGTAGAAGTACCTGCTTTCAATTTTAACGGTAATGTGGTTTGGGGAGCTACTGCTATGATTTTAAGTGAAATAAGAGAACTCTTTTCTAGGATAGCATAAGCCTATAAAACCGTATATTTGAAAATTAATTTTTTTGAGATATGGGCTTATTAAAGAAAAATCCTTTTGGACATTATCTGTTTTTAAAAAAGTGGATAATAAGGATTATGGGTGGAATGACCCATCAACGTTATCGAGGTTTCAATGATCTCCAAATAGAAGGATCTTCCATTTTAAAAAATTTGCCCGATAGAAATGTCTTGTTTGTATCCAACCACCAAACTTACTTCGCAGATGTGGTTGCTATGTATCATGTGTTTAATGCTTCCTTAAGCGGAAGAGATGACAGTATTAAAAACGTAGGCTATTTATGGGATCCTAAGTTGAATATTTACTACGTCGCAGCTGCTGAAACAATGAAGAAAGGTTTCTTGCCAAAAATTCTAGCCTATGCAGGATCCATAAGTATAGATAGAACTTGGAGAGCTGATGGGCAAAATGTAAATCGCCAAGTAAAAATGAGCGATATTTCTGATATAGGAAGAGCTTTAGATGATGGTTGGGTCATCACCTTTCCTCAAGGCACGACGAAACCCTGGAAACCAATAAGAAAAGGAACAGCCTTCATCATAAAAAAATACAAACCTATTGTTATACCTATAGTTATAGATGGCTTTAGACGTTCTTTCGATAAAAAAGGAATCCGTATCAAAAAGAGAAATATTCTTCAATCTATGGTCATTAAAGAGCCACTAGATATAGATTATGATACTGAAGGAGTGGATAGCATTATAGAAAAAATTGAATATGCTATAGAGCAACATCCCTCGTTCCTTAAGGTGATTCCAGAAAGTGAAATTGAAGCTCACGAGTCGCTAAACGAGAAGCGTCGCTATAGCGCCGATACCAATAAAGATAAAGATTTGTAGTTAAAACTAGTTTAAACCCAAACTTTGTTTTTGTTTTCAGTATCTCCAAAACTCTACTTATATAAAATAATACTTATGAAAACTTTGCGATACACTAATTAACGATGAGATGGATGCCATTGGTTTAGGAACCTGGAAATCTGAACCCAGTGCTGTCAAAAAAGCTGTCAAACACGCCTTAAAAATCGGTTATAGGCATATCGATTGTGCAGCAGTTTATGGAAACGAAAAGGAAGTGGGCGAAGCTCTAAAAGAGGTTTTCGATGAAGGGACTATTTCCAGACCTGAGGTTTGGATTACTTCAAAATTATGGAATACCAACCACAAAGAAGAAGATGTAAAACCAGCTTTGGAACGCACATTGAAAGATCTTCAACTAGATTATATCGATTTGTATTTAATTCATTGGCCAGTAGCTTTTAGACCTGGATTAGAAGGCTTCCCTTCTTCAGATGATGATTTTCTATCCCTAGAGGAAGTTCCTATAAAAGAAACTTGGGAAGCTATGGTTCAACTAAAAAATCAAAGTCTTATAAAACATATTGGTGTATCCAATTTCAGCAAAAAGAAATTAGAAGAGTTAATGTCCAACTCAGAGGTGATTCCAGAAATGAATCAAATTGAATTACATCCTTATCTACATCAAGACGATCTCGTAAATTTTTGCCATAAACAGGGTATTAACGTTACGGCATTTTCACCTTTGGGCAGCCAAGATAGAATCGAAGCCATGAAAGCAGACAATGAACCTTCTCTATTGGAAAATAAAGTGGTCACTGCCATCGCCAAAAAGCATGATGCTTCTCCTGCACAAATACTTATCCAGTTTCACCTTGAAAGAAATGTAGCTACTATCCCTAAATCCACCAATAAAGAAAGAATTCAAGAAAACTTAGATAGTCAAAAGCTTAATTTAGATGAAGATGACATGAAGGGTCTAAAATCTATTGATAATCATTACCGATACGTCAATGGGAAATTTTTCGAAACTTCAGATGGAAAGTATTTCAATATTTACGATGAGTAACATATACCAAATTATCATCTAAATGACGTATAAAATCAGTTTCTTTTTCACTTACTAATCGTCATAAAATAGAACCATAACTATGCTTATATTTTTTTCCTCAACTAAGTAAAAAACCTATGCTGAGCTACGTCGTAGTATATTTCAAATTTTTAATACAGCATTTAAAAACTAAATTGGTATAAAATAATAACCCCTGAAAATGCAAGTGTATTTTCAGGGGTTATTATTTTTCATCTTAAGCTAAATCAAGTCGATTACCAACCGTGTACCGAAGTTCCAGATTGAAATGACTCTAGTATTTTTGCCTCAAAATCAAGTAAGTCCGACCACTTTTGATTCACTTCGGCTTCATCATGGTATTGCCTTGCAAACTTCAAAAACATAGTATAGTGCCCTGCTTCACTTATCATTAATTTTCTATAAAAGCGCCTTAGCTTTTCATCGCTTAACTCTTCAGACAAGAGGCGGAAACGTTCACAGCTTCTAGCTTCAATAAGTGCAGCATAAAGTAAACGATGTGCCAATTGCGTTTGTCGGCTTCCTCCTTTAGGGAAAAAAGTGATAACTTTAGCTACATAAGCGTCCTTACGATCTCGTCCCAAAGTTACATTTCGTTCTTTCAAAAGATCGTGAACCATTTTAAAGTGACTCATTTCCTCCTGGACCAATCCAGTCATCGCTGTGATTAACTCGGTATACTCAGGGAAGGAAACAATTAATGAAATAGCCGTAGATGCTGCTTTTTGCTCGCAATAGGCATGGTCTATCAAGATGTCATCAATATTTTTTTCAGCAATATTTGCCCATCGTGGATCTGTTGGTAATTTTAGTCCTAGCATAATTATTAGATATCTAAATCAAACGTTTTTCTTAGTAATTCTAAATTTGGATTTTTCTCATTCAATTTTTCAAATTTCTCTCGCGGTGTATACACATACTTCTTTTCAGACTTATGATTTATAGTAATATCGAGACTGATTTGAGTATTCTTTAGTCTGTCTTTCAAAAAATTCATTAAATCGCCTTGGTCTTGGAGCAAATTCAACTTCATAGACTCATTGGGCAACTGTACTTTTATCTGTTTTCCCTCCAATATAGGCTCATCTGTAGACATCACCGATGACACGATTTTACTTCCTCTTTGGTTTAGAATTTCAATATAATCTTTCCATGCTTTCTTCAAGTCGACCTCCGTAAAATGCCCAGTGAGTTCAGTATTTTCAGGCTTATTCTTCTTAAGCTGTTCCTTTAATTTTTTCTTTTCCTGAATGCTCTTTATGGAAAGGCTATTCACTTTTTTTGGCCTATCCTCAAGTTTGGGAGTCAGTTTTTCTGCCTTTCTCTCAATTTCAACAGGTACATCTTCTTTTTTTTCTTCTGAATTTGCTCCCGTTGATGTGTTGTCCTCGACAGCAGAAACTTTAGATTCCAAGGTCTTGGTTGGTGCGTCTGGGGTTTTAGGCTTCTCTGAATGTTTATCTGCAGATTTAAGATGACGATCTTTTGAAGCATTTTGGACACTGGGCTTATCATTTATTTCAACTTCAGAAGTCTTGGAATAGTGTCCGGCTTGCTCTTGAACCTGTTGAGGGCTTAAGATCTGGTGTTCAGTCTTTTTTTTTTGAGACGAGTCTGGGTCGGTTAATGAAGCCAGTTTCATCAAGCACAATTCAACGTGCAAACGTTGGTTTTGACTCAACTTGTAATTAAAGTCACAGGTATTGGCTAAGTCGATACCTTCCTGTAGAAAGGAATACGAAGTCGCTTGCGACTGCTCAAAGTATTTTGTTTTTGAACGCTCTCCAACCTCGAGAAGCTCTATAGTTTTTGAATACTTAGATACCATTAAATCTCTAAAGTGAGAGGCCAATCCCGCAATAAAATGTTGTCCATCAAATCCCTTGGAAAGGATATGGTTAAAATAAACCAGAACTTCAGGGATATTATTTTCTAAAAGTAAATCTGTTGTTTTAAAGAACGTGTCATAATCTAAAACATTTAGGTTTTCGGTAACAGCCTCCGTAGTAAGATTTTTACCGCTAAAACTCACAACTCTGTCGTAAGTAGAAAGAGCATCTCGCATGGCTCCATCTGCTTTTTGAGCGATGATATGAAGCGCATCCTCATCGGCTATAACGCCTTCTTTTTCAGCAATTTTAGCTAAATGTTCTTTGATGTCCCCAACGGTGATTCGTTTAAAGTCAAAAATTTGACAACGCGATAATATGGTGGGGATAATTTTATGCTTCTCTGTTGTTGCTAAAATAAAAATAGCATGTTTTGGAGGCTCTTCCAACGTTTTTAAAAAGGCATTAAAGGCTTGTTGAGAAAGCATGTGTACCTCATCTATAATATAAACTTTATATTTTCCAGTTTGAGGTGGAATTCTAACTTGGTCGGTTAGATTCCTGATGTCGTCTACAGAATTATTGGAAGCGGCATCCAATTCAAAAATATTGAAAGCGAAGTCCGTATTTTCATTGTCTGTGGCTTCTTGATTGATTTTCTTGGCCAAAATACGAGCACAAGACGTCTTTCCCACACCCCTTGGGCCAGTAAACAATAGGGCTTGAGCCAAATGATCGTTATTGATTGCATTAAGAAGTGTGTTGGTGATTGCTTTCTGACCTACAACATCTTCAAAAGTTTCGGGTCTGTATTTTCTAGCAGAGACAATAAAATGTTCCATGATACAAATATAGTTTTCTGAAATTTATACTGCAAAGCTAGTTTGAATTTAATTTGGAATATAAACTTTGATAGTCTTAAAAGCCTATTCAATGTTATCATCAGCTATTTTATCTTCTTCAGGACTAGCTTCAAGTTCCTCTTGTTGAGTTTCAACTTTTTTATTTAGGTCCATTTTGATGTAAATAGGAAAATAATCGAACTCCATTTCAGGTAAGACTTGCATTTTGGTGAGGCTAAACTCTTCGCTATGAAAAAGTGATCCAATTGCAATCTTAAAAATTTATATGGCGCATGAAAACTACTGTAGGGACCCCGACCTCCTCTTGAATTTAATAATCCACTTATTTTTCTAAATAATAATGGACTCACAGACCAAGCTAAATCCTTCAAATCCTCAAAAACAATAACAGGATTTTTCATTTTTTTTACACGATCTGTAGCTAAAATTTATTTTGAAGCTCAGTTGGTCGATGTTTTGTATCAGTTTACTCTGCTGTATGAGTTTTACCTTAATTGAAAATTACCTTATAAAGGAATTAATGTTATGACTTTATTGAAAACTAAATCTGGCTTGAAAGTGGGTTATGTTGTAGATGCTCGCCTGGGTTCTTAATTTATTCCTCAATAATTTAATGACTTTCTGTGATTGGTATCTTTACTTTCAAATAAACACAAACTCTAGAAATCTAATTTTAAGCTGTCAATAAGTGTATTCATTTATAAAACGGTTAAATTTAAAATCAATGACTATTTTATGAAACTATTTTGATGCGAAAACCAAAGTAGATTTAAACTTTACTTCAGCGAGAGATAAGTATCATAAATGTGATAATTGTTTTTAAATATTTTGAAATAAAAAATGGTGTCACCATTATCTTAGCAGAAAGGCACGCTTTATATTTTTTTAGAGTAAGTCAAATAAAAAAGGAGCAACGCCAGTTGCTCCTTTTTTATATTTTAAGAACTCGAATTCATTATGCAAACAATACTGATTTAACATTTACAAATTCTTTGAGTCCAAAGCCCCCGTGTTCTCTTCCATAACCTGACTCTTTAACACCTCCAAATGGCATATTAGGTTTTGCAATTCCAAAGGAATTAATAAATACCATTCCCGTATCAAAATGCTTTTGAGCCAATTCTTTAGCCTTATTTTCATCTTTGGAAAAAATTCCTCCTCCAAGACCATATTTGCTATCATTAGCAATTCTCATCGCATCATCGGTATCTTTTGCTTTTATAAGAGAAGCTACAGGTCCAAACAGCTCATCATCATAAGCGGGTTGTCCAGGCTTTAAGTTGTCTAGAATAGTGGCAGGATAATAGTATCCTTCGCCCTCTGGAATTTTACCACCACATAGTATTTTCGCCCCTTTTTCAACACTTTTCTCGACCTGCTCATGTAATTCATCTCTAAGATCCTTTCTGGCCATAGGTCCAAGTTCACTGTTTTCTTGTGTAGGATCTCCGAGTTTGATATTCTTCATCTGCTCTATAAAAGCATCTCTAAATTTGTCATATACCGCCTCTACAACGATAAATCTTTTTGCTGCAACACAGGTTTCTCCATTATTATAAAGTCTTCCGATAACGCAGGTTTTAACTGCTAGTTCAATATCAGCATCTTCTAATACGATATAAGCATCGTTACTACCAAGTTCCAATACAGTCTTTTTTAAAGCTTTGCCAGATTTTTCACCAATGATTCTCCCTGCTCTTGGGCTTCCGGTTAAAGTAACACCACGCACATAATCATTTTCGATTACTGCATCACTTTGATCGTGAGAGATCAATAATACTTTAAATAAATTTTCAGGTAATCCTGCTTCCAAATATATCTTTTCTATTAGCAATGCACTTCCAGTAACGTTTTCAGCATGTTTTAATAGGACTCCGTTACCTGCCATAAGATTAGCAATAGAATATCTCACTACTTGGTAAGCAGGGAAATTCCATGGCTGTATTCCGTAAATTACTCCACTTGGAGAATAAGTAATAAATCCTTTGCCACCTTCCGGTAATGCTCTTTCCTCATCTTTAAGACTCTCTGGGCCATTTTCGGATGTATAATCACATATTGCTGAACAAAGATCGACCTCTTGTTTTCCTTGCTTTTCTAATTTCCCCATCTCCTGAGTCATTAATTTGGCAAGTTCGTCTTTATGTTCGGCTAATTTTACCTATATTTTTAATGATTTTTGCTCGATCTTCCGTTGGCATCATTTTCCAGTCTAAAAAGGCTTCATGACAAGTGTCTACAGCATTATTCATTTCACTATCAGACATTAGATCATAGTGTTTGATATTTTTACCCGTTGCAGGGTTTATAGTTTTAAGCTTAAAATCCTTCGACATAGTATTTTATTTAATAATTTATTAGTTTTATCAATATAGTTTATATCTATAGAATTCATCGTAATAGGGCGTTAAATCCTTAGTGCTCATGCCCCATTAATAATTAAAGTTTTAATAAAATAGCTCACGAAGTCATTATATTTCAGATAAACTTTTAACAATTTTTTCAAATCGGCAAGTTATTTTCTTGATAATCTTACTAATTTTTACTGCTAAATAGAAATCGAAAGGCAGCTAACGTCTTTTTTGAAATTTGAAATTAATATGATTGGCATTGCTTCTTGTGAATAGAGAAGGGCCAAAAATGAAATTGAAAGCATGTTCTAATCCAAGAGAATATATGCCATATTAAAGAAATTTATAGTCCACAAAAATTTATAGATTTTGACTTCATAATTTCATAAGTGCTTTCTTATTTTAGCTTAAGAGTCATGCTATAATGAAGAATTTTATGTGTAAACTAAAATTTAATGATCTCTTAAAATACCAAATCTGGTCTGCAAATTAAATAAGTCAACTATTTTCATAAGATTTCTAACTTACTCTTTAATAATTTTATGGGTCTCGGCTGTTTGACGACCTCTTTTTTTAAAAATACAGTGCAGGGAATTAGTTTTATACAATGAAAGATAATAGCTGGTGTCACCATACCCATACATCTCAATATAGAATCAAATTGAAGTAAAACAGCAAGAAAACAAACCCAAAAGGCTCAAAGCTAAACTTTGGGAAAATCAAATAACCTTATCACCCAATGCTCTATCTTGATGAGGGTTATAAATGAGAATAAACACACTAGGACGTAGTAAATAATAATGGTGGTGAACATAATTGCTACTTATCGTTTTTAGCAATAATCCATACAG
The DNA here is from genome assembly GCF_000153485.2 of Psychroflexus torquis ATCC 700755. Lineage (NCBI taxonomy): Bacteria > Pseudomonadati > Bacteroidota > Flavobacteriia > Flavobacteriales > Flavobacteriaceae > Psychroflexus > Psychroflexus torquis. The sequence continues at coordinate 3,670,772 of NC_018721.1, forward strand.
CATGCATAATCCCTGGAACAAAGCCTAAAAGTGTTAATAAAATATTCAGCCAAAAGGCCCCTCGAATCCCAACGGTTAAAAATACACCTAGTGGAGGCAAAATGATCGCAAATAGGATTCTAAGGAGACTCATGTAAATATATTTTATAATTTAACTAAGGTATTTTTTTAAGAATTCTAATTTAACCTAATAAGTTAATTTAGTTATTCATTTATACTAAAAATTTGAAGATAAGGTTTTTATAAATGCTATAAGTGCAGATTTTTCTTCATCAGATAATCTCAGATTTCTTAGAACAGTAGAGGTTTTTGGTAAAGTTCCTTTATGCTCTTTTAAAACCTTTTTTTGAATTGGTGAAGGATTACCCAAATTATAGTAATCTATGATTTCTGTTAAAGTCAAAAAATTACCATTGTGCATCCAAGGACCAGTTTCATTGACTTCTCTTAGACTTGGGGTTCTAAATTTACCCATATCTAAGCTATCCTTTGTTTTTTCAAATAATCCTAAATCTTGATGGCTGGAGCCAAAAAGAGATTGACCATCATTATGAAATTGGTTGTCACTGAAAAGAGGAGTATTGTGACAACTTATACAATTAGCTTTAGTTCTATAAATATGTAAGCCTAAAACTTCTTCATCTGTAAACAGATTAGTTTCACCATTTATAAACTTATCGAATTTACTGAATCCACTTGTTTTAGTTCTTTCAAAAGTAGCAATAGCTTTAGAAATGAGTTCTGCAGTAATGTGCTTGGTACCAAAAGCATTTTCAAATTTTTCGATATACCCAGAGGCATTTTTTATGTTTTCTACAGCTAGATCTAAGGACAAATTCATTTCTCTAGGGTCTTCTATAGGAAATTTCACTTGTTCTTCTAGGGTTTCTACTCTGCCATCCCAAAATAATTTTTTTACATAGGCGGTATTTAAGATACTCATAGAATTTCTGTTTCCTTCCAATCCATTGTGACCTTTAGATTTTCGATTGGGATCTGCCCAGGCGTGAGAGGGATCATGGCAAGATGCACATGCTATTTGTCCACTTTGGGATAAGCGTTTTTCAAAAAAAAGTTGTTCACCAAGTTCAGCCTTTTCCTTGGAGTAAGGATTCGACTCTGGAAATTCTACTTCAAGTAAGGTTCCAAGGTCTTGGAATTTATTTTCATCGATACTAGGATCCAATACGGGTTCTGGCCATAGAGTCTGGTCTCCACTGCCATATAACTTTCTTAACTCGTCATAGTCATTATAACTTGCACTTTCATTTTTATCATTGGCTTTAAAAGCTAAGACTATAAAAATTAAACCTGCAAGTATTAAAAATGAATAAATGTGTTTAATTTTCAATGTCATAAAATTACTTGTGTTCCGCACTCAAAGCCATTTAGAGGCTCTGGATCTTCGCCTACATTTTCATTATAAATATAAAGAAATTTTTCAACGCTTGGGTTACCGCTAATCTGAGTTTCGTCGGTGATAAAAGTTAAAAAAATCTCCCAGCGGTCGTTTTCACTATCATAAGTATAAGTTCCATTTCCACATACAGGTATATTGATAGTTTCTCCATTCACTAAAAACTCTAAATTTTGAATGCTCAACTTCACACTCCCTCCAAATTCATTTTCTGGAAAAAATTCTAAAGATTCCATTTGTGAGAAAGCTGGGGAAAGGACTGATGCTCCATCATAAAAACGTCTTAAGTTGAAGGGGTTGGTACCTATTATATCCCCGTTTGGATTTCTAATGATATTTCTAAAGCCTATTTTGTACTTGTGAAAGCCTGTGCCATTATCAAATTCACTGCCAGATTCAACTTCTACAGGTCTAGTAAAACTCTGGAAATTTTGCCACTGACATTCATTATCAGTTTCATCAAAAGCCCAAGCTTTACCAAAAGTTCTGTAAAAACGATTGGAAACATTATAAAACGATGCTGCAGGATCTCCAGATCGTATAGGCACTTCACCAGATTTGAAAAATTGAATGAGGTTTTGTCCTTGTCGAGTAAAGTTTATGTCCTCTATATCTTGCAGTCTTATATTTAAACTGGAAGGAATATTTTCGAAATTTTCTAGAATTTCAATTGAATACCTCAATTTTTTACTAGGAGTTTCAAGAGTTTGAATTTCAAGATTAAAGTCGAAATTGAAAGTCACTTCATCAGAGCAAGAATTTTGAACAAAATCACTATCAAGCCAGTTTAAGTTATTGACATTTTCTGAATTCACTATTTGATCGAATTCAATATCGATAAAGTAATTTTCATCCTGAACCCCTTCAATTTCTACACTAGAAGTATCAAATTGATAGGTGACTGGCTCAAAATTGACTAGGCTAAGACTGAATCTATCTAGTGGATTTAAAGTATTTGGATATCCAATGTTAATACTTGAATCCGATATCGAATTTATCTGGAAATCAATTGAAGCATTGCTTAAGTTTTGTAATCTTTTATTTGGGACAATATAAATGGTGTCTGAAAGCTGATTTTGATCAAATTGAAGTTTACCACTTGTCGTAAAAATTGAAAAGTTAGACTCATCTACATTATTGTATTCAGTTTTGAAGACGACTTCAATATTTGTAATTGAGTTTGGAGTAGTTAAAACTAAAGGAAGTTTGATAGTGTCGCGTTTTGAGAGAGTAAAACCAGAGCGTTCCTCTTGGTTATTTCCGAAATTTGGAAATTGTAGAGGTTCGTTATTAGAATCAGTCTGAAAACTAAATCTTATAAATGAGACGTCTAACCTTGCTTCAGACCCAGGTTTATCATTTTCACAAGATAACATAAGTCCACAAATTAATGTTAAGAATACAAATTTGAGAGTAAAACTAATATCCTTCATTTTGAATCATGTTTTGATTTATAAGTATAGAACTCTCAGGGATAGGCAATACAAATCTTGGGTTTGGATAACTAAGCGTACAAGCTGAAATTGTGCACCCATCATTTCGAACTATATTTTTGTTATTTCTAGCCAAATCAAAAAACAGATGACCCTCAAAGGCAAGTTCTCTTCTTCGTTCTACTAAAATTTCATTTACAAGTTCATCTCCATTTGAAAATAAGAGCTCAGCATCAGGATTGGCTCTCAATTTTATTCGATTAAGGTTGTTTAAAGCTAAATCTTGCTGCCCAGTCTTAGCATAAGCTTCAGCTAGATTCAAATAGATTTCGGAAAGTCTAATGACTATTGCACCATCCTGTTCTGTAAATTTCTGAGTAAAGTTGAAGGGTAAATCTTGGAGACCAGACGATGTTTCGGTAGGTATAAAATAAGTTTTGAGTAGGCTATTTGTCCCCCTTATATCATTCTCGGCATAAAGAGACGATAAATCTCTAGAGGTTGCGTAGCGTTTATTTTCTAGAATACTTCCTTCTGAATTTGTGATGACTTGAAAATAAGTGGAAACTGAGGATCTAACTGACCCATCATCTAAGCTCCTAGGAGGAACAAGTTCTAATAAGGCCTCGGATATAGGGAGAAAGCTGAGCCATTCTTCAAGCAATACATCTCTAGAGGTAAGTTCTGGACCTTCAGCAATAACTTGATCGGAATAGACAATTACATTTTCCCATTGTCCCATGTAAAGGTAAAGTCTGGATAACAAAGCCTTAACGTTTAGAGAATTCATATAATAAACCAAGGGTTCATTCGGGTTTTCAGATGCGTTTTCAAAAAACTCTATAGCTTGAAGATAATCTGCTTCTGCTAAAGCATAAGCTTCTGAAACAGAGAGCCGACTTGGAAAATCCACACCAATATCTATGGGTTCTGTATTATAAATAATTCCCAAATGTTCAGCATTCAATGTAAAATTATAGGGTTGTGAGTAAAGTCTAAGAAGGTCGGCATGGAGGTAGGCTCTCATAGCTAAAGACTGCGCTCTTATAATATTTTTATCGGCTTCACTACCATCTACATCATCTATTCTAGCTAAAATTAGATTGACAGCGTTTATAATTTGGTAAGAATTTAAGTAAACAAATTTAAAATTACTATCATCTTCGACTTCTTCAAAACGATATGTCCTTTCAAAAAGTGGATCAATTGAGACTAATCTTTGCGTATTAGGAGCAAACTTCACATTTCCAGCTAGAGCATCAGCGTATACAAACTTGAGACTAGATCTCAACTCTTCAAACTTTGTATATGCCCCTTCTAAAGCTTGGTAGTGACCTTCGAGGGTTGAGAGTTGTTCGTTGAACGAAATTTGTTCTACGGGTTCTCTATCCAAAAAATCATCACACGAGGTTAGAATTAACACTAAACAAATAAGGCTATATTTTTTCATATTCCTAAATTTATTCCTGCTGTTATTGTTCTCATTTCAGGATAAACAAAACGCAATTCTGCAATCCCATTATGTCCTTCACTGCTTCCGTTTTTATACCAATATCCTATGTTGTCTGCATTTATAAATATATTGGCATTTGAAATATTCAAGATCTCTAAGAATTTAGGACCAATTTTATAATTGAGGCTAAAATTTTGAAATTTGATGTGAGTATTGTCGTAGACGTATTTTGTAGAATTACTAACGATAGGTTGTCCAGGTGATGGTTTAGAATTTCTAGCAATGTCTCCAGGTTCTTGCCAATAATTTAACAAATTTACGATCATATTACGGTTTGGTAATAGTTGGTCTGTAGATTCAAAATTTCTATTTACAAGAATATCTCCACCAATATTATACACGAACCTAGCTGTTAGACTCCACTGATTAAAAAATTGAAAATTGGCTTGTAATCCGCCGTAGACTTCGGGCAATCGATCACCTATAACCTCCCAATGACTTGAGTCAAAATTTTGGCTAACATAATTGCCTGAAAAGATTTGACCATCCACACGATATAAATCTTGACCATTTGCTGGATCTACACCAATCCATTGATAACCCCATATTGCACTAGTGCTTTCACCAACTCTCAAAGCTGAGGCCCGTTGAGAAGCAGAAAACTCTGAGCTTAAATTTTCTATATTCAGGACAGTATTTCGATTTCTAGACAAATTAAAATTTAGATTGAATTTGAATTGGTCTTTATCTATAATCTCAGAAGACAAGGAGAACTCAATCCCTTTGTTTTCCATACTACCAGTATTGGCTTGAACATTAATAAATCCGCTTTCGGGGACTGCATTAGTAGATGATATAATATTGGTTATTTTATCTCTATAGAAATCTACACTAAATTTAAATCTGCTCAAAAGATTGAAGTCGATACCCATATTGAATTTGATATTGCGTTCCCATCCTAGATCTGGATTAGGAGCAGTAGAAGGAAACGTGGCTGAGCCAAAGTTGTAACCTCCAGCAATTGATTGTACATTGGTATTATATAGTCCTCTAGCACTAAAACTTCCTATTCTTGAGTTTCCAGAAGACCCATAACTGATGCGGTACTTTAAGAAATATACGGCATCAATTTTAAAAAAATCCTCTTTGCTTAATATCCAACTTAATCCCACAGCACCATTATATGCGGCGTTAATATCTCCTCCAAAAGCAGAGCTTTTATCTTCCCTAAAGCTAGTCGTTATAAAGTATTTTTTTAAAAAGTCATAATTGAGCTGAGTAAAAAGAGAAGTCCTCGCATTTTCTGAGGTGAAAGAATTGAAGACGACCTCATTTGCTTCTTCCAAACTGTTATCCCTATTTTGCAAAATGTATCCCCTCCCAAAAAAGCGTTCAGCTTTAATACTTTCCTCTCTGACTTCTGTTCCCAGTATGCCATCAATAGAGTGATCTCCAAATTGCTTATTGTAGCTTAAAACAGCGTTGAATTGGTAAGATTCTACGCTTCTATTTTGAATCAGTTTTCTTCCCCAGTTTGGGAATGTTACTTCATCTACTTCAAAGGTTCCAGAAAATCGACCACTAGAATTATTACCTGAAAAAAAATTATCTTGTTCTTTATCTGTAAGATCGGCTCCTACAATTGTAGAAATCGACCAATTTTCATCAACATCATACTTAAGGTTAAGTGTGGTTAATAATCCAATAGTTTTTGATGTAGCCTTATTTTGATTTAATACTGCAAGAGGATTACCTATAGATCCTTCACCTATAATATTAAATTCACCATTTTCATCTCTTGGAGATATATTAGGTCGCAAGGGAAAACTAAAAAGAGTATTTGGATTATTTTTAATAACATAGGAAGGAATAAATCTCAAATTGGCTTCTAGTTTTTCGTTAGAATAGCTGAAGCTAACCGACCCTCTTATGTTTTCATATTGATTATTTATTTGCACTTCATCATTATTTAAATAAGATACATTGGCTCTATACCCCAATTGCCCTGTAGATCCTTCAAAATTGAGCTGAGATCTTGTAAAGGTCCCGGTTTCGTTAGTTAGGTCAAACCAGTTGGTGTTTACACTATTAGATCCAGCCAGAGCACTCGCATTGCTTGGACTTTCACCACTATTAATATAATAATCTGTTAGTATGGAATGGTATTGTGGACCATTCAAATAAATAATAGGGTTGATAGGCGTGGAGAAGCCTGCTTGTTGTGAAAAGTTAATTGAAAAATCAGTTTTCCCTGCCTTTTTTGTGGTGATTAAGATTACCCCATTTGCCCCATCGGCTCCGTATATACTTACAGCAGAGGCATCCTTAAGTATAGAAATGCTTTTTATATCTTCTGGAGGGATCTTGGCAAGTGGATTTAAAAACTGTTCGCTAAACCGACCTCCACCATCAAATAGATTATCATCAAATCCATTTTCTTCAGATAGGATTACTCCATCTACAATAATAAGCGGCTGAGCAGATGCATTTAATAGATTACCATTGAGAGGCGTAAATGTGCCTTGACCCCTTATATTAATTCGTGTTGAAGTTCCTAGTTGTGAATTCCCTTCTATTTGCACTCCAGGTGCAAGGCCATCTATCATTTTATCGATAGTCTCAAAACTTTGATTAACATTAAGATCCCTTTCATTGATTTGAGAAATACTCGCGACTGCTTCCTCCTTTAGCTTCGTTGTGCCATAAGAAGTTGTGATAATAACTTCATCTAGATGGTCTGTTTCAGGCTGAAGATAAATTGTAAAATAATTTTGGCTTTCTAATGCTATAGTTATAGTTTTAAAACCTAAATAGTTAAAAACTAGCTTTTGACCACTAATTGGCTTTTTTTTTACGGTATAAAAAAATCTGCCACCTAAATTGGTTACTGCTCCAGCATTGGTGCCTTTTATGATGATGTTAACACCAGGAAGAGGAATACTATCCTTGGCATTATAAACTATACCAGAAATATCCCTTCCGTTTTGTGAAAGGGATATCCAATTGATACTTAATAAAATGCAGAGAGAAATTAAGCGTAAATTCATCAATTAGTTTGAAATGATTTTAAAACTTTTCTGCTTTTGATCTATAGTAACATTCAAAATTAAAGTGCCCTTAAATGATGAAAGATTTATGGAATTGTTTTCTATAACACCATTATCAATAAGTTGTCCTTTTAGATTGTATAGATTGTATTCTACTCCATTAAGGTTATTGGTAAATCTAACAAGATCTTGAGTTGGGTTTGGATATAATTTCAACTCAGCAAATGGATTTTCAGATTGTATAGAAAGTGTATTAGGATCGAAAGAAAACAACTCATTTCCTGTAATACCTTCCTCATTGGCTCTAAAGAAAATTCTATTGTCAAAAATTTCTAGCTCGGAAACATCAATAAAGGTTTCATTAAGTTGTTCTACGTTTGTACCGTTGGTTCTCCATAAATGGGTTTCAGAATCAGTTTCATCTTCTGCAGAATAATAGATGAAACCATCAAATACGATATAGTCACCTGGATCATGATTCATATTTTCTCCAGTATTGTTGCTCAATTGTATAACTAGTTCGTTTTGTGGATTGTATTTCCAAAGTTGATCTCCACTTCCAGCATCTCCTTCAAAATATAAATCTCCATTCCAAGCAAAAAAAGCTCTCGTATTATCTATTCCAGCATTTGCGATACTTTCAATTAATACAGTTCCTTCGTTACTACCATTAGTTTTCCAAACTTGAGATTCTGCTTCAAAATATACATCTCCGTCTAGTTTTATAAATTCACTTATGCTAGAGCTCCCAGTACCTTCATCGATATCCTTAATAAGACTAAATTCTGATGAGTCTAAATCGTAAAAGAATAATTCTATGCCTACATCTAAATTATCAGATGCCATATATAACAAAAATCCATTATTGTAATCTATAAAATTGCCTCCAACGACAGATTCTGATCCAGACCCTGAAACTTCACCACCAGTCGTTCCATCATACTCTATAAATTTGTTTGGAGTAAAATTGGAATCAAAACCAACAAAATAAATTTTTCCATAAGCTACTATTGGGTTAAAAAGACCTGAGAATTGATTAGGGTATAAACCCTCACTGTTGGCAGATGTTCCATTATAAGAAAATAAATCTACTCCACCTTTGTTAGTATCAAAAGCTGTAAAAAACAATTTATTATTGTAAACTACTAAATTATTCGGTGAGCTACTTCCTTCAGGTCTCAGATCTGTAATGAGTGAAGCGCTACCATCTGTTGTAAATCTGAATAATTCTCTTCCACTCCCTCCGTTGTCTGAATCTCCATTAGTTGCTCTAAATATCAATTCATCATTAAAATTTGTAAGATTTGTAGGACCGGAGTTTTCAATCCCAGAATTGATGTCTGCCTCAAGAATTACTTGAGCTCTTAGACCAATTGAAATGATCATTAACATTGATAATAAGTAAATGTGTTTCATTGTATAATTTTTTGCAAACATAGTTATTTATATTAAGTCTAAATAAACTTAAGCGTTTTTTTTTGAAATTATGTCATTAAAATTTAATTTCTAAAATCTATAGCCTAGTACATAGTTGGGATTGGTATAATACTTATCGATTATAAGATTATGAGTGCCGAGTTGTTTAAACGCATTTTTAACGTAAAATTTAATTGTTTTGTATTTTCAATTCAAACGTATAGTTATATATGAATTATATTATTTTTCATAAGTTTTCTTATTAATCTTGATCCATAAAATAGCTCTAAAAGGCGGAGACACTCAACAAGAAGAAGCCTTAGATCCTCTAAATACTCAGGAATTTAAGATGAAACCTGAGCTAGAAGCCCCTGTGAGGTGGAAGCTACCAAAAGGGTATGATAAGAATTAATGGAGCCAAAATAACGCTAATCACAAAACGCAAAAGAAGCTTCTTTTGCGTTTTGTGATTTCTTTTTATAAAAACTTATAACAATTTCAACATCACGAAATTGGGATTGGAATATTGGTCACTTATTTTGAAGTTATGAGTGCCAATGATTTTAAAATCATTTTTTTTATAAAACTTAAGTCCATTCTCATTTTCAGTCCATACGAATATCCAAAAGGCTTTTTGTTGATGTGTTCTAGCAATTTTTATATCGTGTTTTAGAAACTCTTTGCCAAGTCCAAGGCCGTAAAATCTTTTAAAAGATAAAGCCTTTCAAATTTAGCTATTGGCGAGATATCGGTAAGAGGATGAGGTTTGTTTACTGTTAATTTGGAATAACCAGCTAGTTGGTTGTCAAAAAGTATTTTATGGAAGTAGATATTGAAGTTATTAAGAGCTTTTAATAAAGTTTGGGTGTTGAACTGATAATAAACATAGTTTTGAATATCAGTTTCAGTGGCGCTATGTCCATGGGATTCTTAAAATGTCTTTTGGCTTAACTCTGCGAGTGATTCAACTTCAGAGGAACTAAAAGGTTTAATACTTATCTGCATCTTTTGATTTTTTGCAAATAAAAGCAATAGCACCAATTTAACGTCATAATAAAAGTTGAATTATCATTGAACATCGAGTCAATTAAAAATAAAATCAGAATAATGACATATCATCACCTTAGAGATGCTACTTCTGTTATCGAAACAGAAACTGAGCATATCTATCGTGCGTTTAGCGGAGTGGGAAGTATAGAATCATTTACTTTTAAACACTTTCCGCCTCTTATGAATTCTTTAGTCGCTTTACCAGATCAAGCCTCAGACGTATTAGTTAAAACCACGAAGGCCTTGATTACTCACCAACAAAGAGACCACTTGGATGAAGCTGGAATCGATTTCTTAAAAGAAAGACAAATCCCTATAACTTGCAGTAAGTTGGATGTGGATGCTCTAAAGTCCAAAGGTTTACATGTTGTCCAGGAATTGGAGCATAACAAAGCCGTTTCTTTTTCAGACTTTTGGAGGTTTGTAATGTCATAACCATTTAAAAAACCAAATCTTATCCACAAATTAAATAAGTCAACCATTTTCATAAGATTTATAACTTATTCTTTAATGATTTTATAGGTCTCGGTTGTTTGAGGTCCTCTTCTTTGTAAGAAGTATATCCCCGGCGACCAATTTGAGGTGTCGATACTTGTGCTTTGAGAGTAGAGGACAAAATTATTAATAAGTTGACCTAGAAGATTATATATAAAGACTTCTTAACCGATAGCCTGCTTTGGAGAATGGATAGTGGTTTGATTTTGAGCAGGGTTTGGAGAAAAAGTTTATTACTGATCAGAAATAGATGATGTGAGTAATAGTTGGAGCTGCGATTTAAAATCCGAATAATAAATCAAATTACTTTTTATAAAAAAATCAATATTAAAAGTTATGATGCCCATTAAGATCAGATTGTTTTTTGAGCAAGGTGGTTGCTTAAATACATTAGACACTAAGAAAAATTCAATCTAATAATTAGACCTATTTGAGATGCCAAATGTTAAATAGGAGACACCTATGAGGAAAAACCAGAAAGGATATGTTCAGCAATCGCATGTTTTAATAAAATTTAGAAAATGAAATCGAGACTCTATTTTTACAATTTTGCGACCAGATTATGATAAGGAGTAATCATACAGAACTATTCAAAGGATTTTAAAAAAGAGTATTAGTGAAAATAATAGATATGACAGAAGTAACATAATAAATACATCATAAAATTAACAAAAATTATTTTTTAAAGATTATTTATGTTAATAATTTTAACTACGTTAGTTTAAATTATCTAGGATATTCTAGAAATTAACAAGTAAATTAAAGTTCTAAAAATGAAAAAAATTACATTTTTACTAACACTTCTAGTGTTTGCATTTGGCTTTAGTCAATCTCCTAGTCCAACTAATACGGACAATAATGGATATGTTCCAACAAAGGGACAGGCTGTGAGTCAATCTGAATCTATTATTTTCGGAGATGTTAACATGCTGGAAAGCGCTTCTCTTGGTAGTTGTATTACAGAAAATTTTGAAACATATAATCTCCCTAGTGGGTTAGCGGCTATCTTGACCGATGTTTCAATGCTACTGTTGTAAATGGTCAAGGACCAGGTCTTGTAGAAGATGGTTGTGTTTATATATCGCCGAACGGTCCAATCCAATGGAATGGTGAAGGTTATTTTGGTCAGGCAGATCAAAATATCAATTCCAACAGTCTCGATGGTGTACTTATAATGCGATATGATCTAACAGTAGATGCTATTGACTTTAACTTGAGTGCATATGATGGTTTTCCAGAATCTGTTACAATAGACATCTTTAATGATAGCGGTGTCTCACTAGGGACACTAGGACCAATAGATGTGCCAGTAAGCACACAAGTTCCAGTTTCTATAGCTGCTACGGGTATCAAATCAATAAGAATTATGGGAATCAATGGTGGCCCAACTGGTTTTAGCCCTCTTATTAATGACCACGTGTTTTGTCCTGATGGTAGCGTCCCTACCAATGACCTTTGTACAGACGCAGTTGCAGTTGTTTGTAATGATACTTTTACAGGTAATACTTCTGTTGCCACAGATACAGGTGGAAACTCTACACCAGATGTTTGGTACTCATATGCTGGAACTGTTGCAGGACAAGTTGTTACTTTTTCATTGTGTGGTGGAACAGGCTTTGATTCTGTTTTAAGAGTATTTGATGCGTGTGATGGTGCAGAAATAGATGTGAATGATGATTTTTGTGAAGCCCAATCTCAACTTACATTAACATCTGATGGTTTTTCTACATACTTAATTATGGTAGAAGGTTCTGGTAGTGCTAGTGGTGAATTTAGCTTAACTGTTTCATGTGATCCAGATAACCCAGCTGAAAACGATTCATGTGATGGTGCAATTCCAATTACGTGTAGTGAAACTGTATTAGGAGACACATCATCTTCTACAGACACAGGTGGAAACATTGCACCAGATGTTTGGTATTCATTTACCGGCGATGGTGTAGAACGACCTATTACTTTGTCATTATGTGGTGATGGAACAGACTTTGATTCTGTTTTAAGAGTATTTGATGCGTGTGACGGTACAGAAATAAATGTGAATGATGATTTTTGTGGAGAACAATCTGAACTTACATTTTTATCTGACGGTACTTCTACATACTTGATTATGGTAGAAGGTTCCGGTAGTGTTACTACTGGTGGTGCATTTAGCTTATCTGTTTCATGTACACCAGATAACGATCTTTGTGAAGATGCAGTCCCATTAGTATGTGGCGAGACTTATAGTGGCAGTTCTTTATATGCTACAAACACAGGTGGAGAACCTTCATCAGACGTTTGGTATTCATATACTGGATCTGGAATTATGGAAGATGTCACTGTGTCTATAAGTGAAGGCAACACCCAGGGCGAACGCATTAAAAAAAGTTTAAGTTAATTGGGTAAAAATGAGTGTTAATCACTTAAAATTCATCATATTATTTGTTGTTTTTTAGTTTAAAATATTGTATATTATATTGATAACCAATACTTTATACATTTTGAAAACTACCCAAAAGCTAAAGACCATATTTGGTCAAATACCCGACTTTAGACGTTCTCACAAGCAACTTTACGATTTAGAAAGCATCCTTCTCATCGGGATTATTTCAGTGATTTGTGGAGCAGATTCATGGAATGAAATGGAAAACTACGCCAACTCAAAAGAAGAATTTCTTCGTAGCTTCCTTGATTTGCCTAATGGTATCCCCTCGCACGACACATTTAATCGCGTTTTTTCTAATATTGACAGTAATCAATTTGAAAAATGCTTTATACAATGGGTTAGTGCTCTTGCACAACTACAGCCCAGAGAAATCATTGCTATAGATGGTAAAACAATTAGAGGTGCTAAAGCTGGTGGTAAAAAATCCCCAGTACACATGGTTAGTGCTTGGGCAAATGACAATAATTTGGTTTTAGGACAAGTGAAAGTTTCCCAGAAGTCAAATGAGATCACTGCCATTCCAAAATTATTAAAAGTCTTATCCATAGAAAATACTATTGTAACTATTGATGCTATGGGATGTCAAACTAAAATAGCTAAGGCCATCGTTAAAAAAAATGCAGACTATATCTTGGCTGTAAAAGAGAATCAACCTCAGTTACTAGAGCATATTGAAGATGAATTTAGATTTGGAAAAACTATGGAATCAAACCTTAGCCAAGAACTAGACCATGGCAGAATAGAAACCAGGACGTGCAGTGTAATCAGCAACTTTAAGTTTATTTTAAAAAACAATAACTGGGAAAACCTAACAAGTGTTATAAAAATAGAAAGCAAACGTGAGTTTAAAAACTCACAAAAGCCTGCACAACACGCTATACGATATTATATTTCAAGTATAAAGGCTAGCTCCCAAGATTTTCAAAAAGCCATTCGTTCTCATTGGTCTATAGAAAATAAGTTACACTGGACTTTAGATGTTGCTTTTTCAGAAGATGCTTCTAGAAAAAGAACAGGTAACTCCACTCAAAATTTCTCCATACTCAATAAAATTGCATTAAATTTATTGAAAAATGAAAAATCATTAAAAACAGGGGTGAAGAGCAGAAGACTTCAAGCGGGATGGGACAATCACTATCTGATAAAAGTGCTGAATCTAATGAAAGTTTAATGCGTTTGCCCTGAGGCAACACCTCTTTTCTTGAAGGATTTAGAATGTTTGACAGTTGCGGCGGTTTTGAAACCCTAGCAATTCAGTTTACACCTTCAATAACATTTACATCTGACGGGACTTCAACCTATTTTATTATGATTGAAGGTATAGGGAATCAATCTGGGGATTTCAACTTAGAGGTGACGTGTGAAGTTGCTTTTCCAGACAATAACGAATGTGTTGATGCAACCCCACTCGTATGTCGTGAAGCTGTAACTGGAGATACGTCACAAGCAACGAACTCTGGCGGTAATTCTTCACCAGATGTTTGGTACTCATTTACAGGTCTAGAAGGCATAACGCAGGAGGTTACTGCATCATTATGTGGGAGTAGTTTTGATACCGTACTCCGTGTATTTGATGCATGTGACGGAAATGAAATTACCCTAAATGATGACTCGTGTGGAGCGCAATCTGAACTCACATTTACGTCTGATGGAACATCGACATACCTTATTCTAGTAGAAGGCTCAGGCTCTAATGCTGGTGAGTTCACTTTAGAGTTAAGCTGTAGCCCAGACGATCCAATAAATTATGACAATTGTCTTGATGCAGTTGATATCAACTGTGGTGATACTTTTGTAGGTGAAACAATAACGGCAACAGACTCTAACACCAGTTTTGGAGGAGATGTATTTTTCTCTTTTACAGGTGAAGGTGTTATGCAGGAGATTACGGTTTCATTATGTAACGATATTACAGACTTTGATACAGAACTTTTAATTCTTGATGAATGTGGTGGAAACATAATTGCTGAAAATGATGACTTTTGTGGAGACCAATCTCAACTTACATTTACATCTGATGGAACTTCTAGATATATCATTATGGTTGATGGAGGCTTTTTTGCTTCTGGTAATTTTAGCTTAAGCATTTCTTGTAGTCCAGGTGATCCAGGATCAAACGACAATTGTGAAGATGCAGCACCTGTTGGTTGTGGAAATAATGTAATTTTAGGTGACACTTCTATAGGGACTGATACAGGAGGAAATGCTGCTCCAGACCTTTGGTATTCATTTACTGGAAATGGAAATGACCAAGATGTAACTTTATCACTATGTGATGGCGGAACAGACTTTGATTCAGTGATCAAAGTATTTGATGAGTGTGGCGGTACTGAAATTGCAGTGAATGATGACGCATGTGGATTACAATCTGAACTTACATTTACATCTGAAGGGACTTCAACATACCTTATTATGATAGAAGGTTCTGGTTCTAGTGCAGGTGCATTTAGCTTAGCAGTAAGCTCTATTGCTTGCCCTGTTCCCTGTGAAAATCCAATCCTTGAGATTAATCAAGATGCTGGAGATGCATGTTTGGCTTTTCTTTTTCAAGCAGATGTTATACAGTCTTATCAGCCTGTTGAGGCCATAAGCTCTGGAGCAGGTTTCCAGTTTTTAAGTGCGCCAACCGCTGGCACAAATTTAACATTAACACTATATGATGCTCTTCCTAGTGATGGAGGTGTTGCTTTAACTAGTGGAACTGCTGTTGCTGATGGAACGGCTGTATGGTTAGATGTATCATGGACTGTAGCTTCTGTTGTTCCTGGAGACACCTACTTTATTGGACTAACGGGAACAGCTGGCCAATGTGTAAGTGGATCAACTAGTGATTTGTATCCAGGCGGGAACTTTTTTGTTGGTGGTAATCCTTCTCCAGATGCAGACCTTATATTTAGAACCTACAGTTGTAAGGCCCTCGATGCTATAGCAAACGACGATTGTTCAGATGCTATTCCGGTTGATTGTGGCGTAACTGTTACAGGAAGCACATTAGATGCCACCGATTCTGGAGGAAATGCTGCTCCAGACCTTTGGTATTCATTTACTGGAAATGGAAATGACCAAGATGTAACTTTATCACTATGTGATGGCGGAACAGACTTTGATTCAGTAATTAGAGTATTTGATGAGTGTGGCGGTACTGAAATTGCAGCGAATGATGACGCATGTGGATTACAATCCGAACTTACATTTACATCTGAGGGGGCTTCAACATACCTCATTATGATAGAAGGTTCTGGTTCTAGTGCGGGTGCATTTAGCTTAGCAGTAAGCTGTGTTGTTCTTGGAGATTCCTGTGACGATTCATCGCTTGAGATCAATCAAGATTTCGGAGACGCTTGTATAGCTAATATTAGTCAAGGAGCTATTACACAGTCTTATCAGCCTTTTGAAGCAGAGAGTTCTGGTGCAGGTTTCCAGTTTACAAATCCGCCAACCGCTGGTACAAATTTAACATTAACACTATACGATGCTCTTCCAAGTAATGCAGGCGTTGCTTTAGCTAGTGGAACCGCAGTTGCTGACGGAACGGCAGTATGGTTAGATGTATTCTGGCCTATAACTGATGTTGTTCTTGGAGATACTTACTTTATTGGAGTAACGGGATCAGCTAACCAATGTTTAAATGGAGTACTTAGCGATGTTTATTCAGGCGGGAAGGCTTTTGTTGGAGGGAATACTTTTCCAAATTTCGACTTTACATTTAGAACGTACAGTTGTAACTCCACCGGAGGTGTAGTCAATGACGATTGTACGGATGCTATCGCGGTTGATTGTGGTGAAACTGTTACAGGAAACACAACAGACGCTACTGATTCTAGAGGAGAACCTAGTGGAGACGTATTTTATAGCTTTACGGGAACAGGAATTCAAGAGGAAGTAACACTGTCGCTTTGTGATGGAGGCACCGACTACGATTCTATTTTATACGTATTTGATGATAGTTGCGGGTCTTTAAACGAGATTGCATTTAACGATGACTTTTGTGGCACGCGGTCTGAAGTAACATTTATCTCCGATGGAACAACTACTTACACTATTATGGTAGAAGGTTTTGAATCTAACACAGGAGATTTCTCAATGTCTGTTTCTTGCGGAAATTTAGGAATTGATGATATTGATTTTTCTCAATTTAATTATTATCCGAATCCTGTAAACGAGACTATCAACTTTAGTTCTCAAGTAAATATCGATAGCATCACTATCTATAACATTCTTGGGCAACAAGTAGTGGCTCAATCAGTAAATGCTATTTCTGGCCAATTGAATGTTTCTAACTTACGAACTGGAATTTACTTTATGAAAGTATCAGTTGGTTCTAAATCAAAAACATATAAAGTGATCAAGAGATAATAATCTATTAAAATATAATAAATTAAAGTTAGTATATAATTAGATGTTAAAGCCGTTCCTGTTTTATAGGTGCGGCTTTTTCTATTGGGATGAATCTAGGCACTTGTATCAAGAAAGGAAAGACTAATACCAAATTAGACCTATAAAGGGATCAAACACTATTTTAGGGGAGCAGTCCCGATTAAGCAAATAATTTAGTTAATCTATATAGAAAGAATTTCACATCTCTAACGCCTCTAAACTGAGCTCTGAACTCTTTAATTTTCGCATTAAAAGATTCTGCTGAAGCCGTTAGTGCTTCTATTATTCATTTGCCTAAATTGTTATAAAAAAATGATTTATTTCACTCTTTTTTTGTGAAGAAAATATTTGGTGATATTAGTGAGTTGCGACTCATGTAGTTCGAATCTCTTTGCCTCTGCAAATACCAAAACCCAAACGAAGCTTAGACCTTGTTTGGGTTTTGGTATTTGCAGGCTGTCTCGAGGTAGGACAGTGGCCACGGTAAACTTGATAATTTAGTTATTTTGAGATTCTGATTTTATAGCTCTAGAGCCTTAGCTAACTACTCCTTACAATCATTTGAAGGAGTCAGTAACGCTAGACTTTTTCCTTTGGGAAGAGCGTACACAACCTCGACACATTTATTAATATCACTTAAATATCTGCTGTATGTAACTCGAAATTTGAACTCAACAGCCCTATCTCCTTTTGGTCTGTCTCCACCAATAAACACATCCATTAGTACACTAGTACCTGGAAAAACAGTTAGACTAGTTTTCTCAACAGCTTCAGAACTATCATGCATGTTTAAAGCTGTATATTCTGTAATACTTATTGGTACAGAACTGTAATTTTTGGCTCTTATTTCTACCTTACCTGATAATGCAACTTCATCAAAACCTCTGAAATTATCTACAGTTAAGTAAAGGATTGGCTCTTTTTCAATTTCTGTCAATCCTACAAGTCGGTTGTTGATTTCGATTTGCTTCTGACCTATCCATACAGCCATGATTCCAGTAAATAAAACCACCAGCACTCCAACAACACTAATACCAATCTGCCATTTCTCAAAATCTGTCATAAATTTTATAAATTATCTCGAGCTAGATCGAGGATGATGCGGAGAGTGATCCACTTATTAAATGTATTAATGCGAATCAAGAGTTAAACAATAGTGTTATAAATGCTGCTGCCAGTCGACCATAAACATGTAGATTTAAGCCTTTAGTAGATCTTACTTTGCTAGCTTTTTGTATGTCTGATTTTTCAATAAGCCAACTAAATAGCGCTTCAATTGGTTGTCTAATTTTGGATACAGCTCTTGAATATAAATCGTTTGCAGCGCGATCAAACTTTTTTAAAACATCGGGCATTCCTTTTACAGCCTTCACTGGTGTTAACATTTCCGAATTAAAATTAGCATACATATCTGTGAAAAAACTTTTAGATTGATATATTTTATCCCCAAAAAACGTTCGATTTTCTTTTTCTGACCAAGCTTCTTTAAATAGCGCAAAGTCGTTTACAGAAGCCGCAGTAAATATAATTTGTTCTGGATGTGGTAATTTAGTTGGGTTACAAAACCCTAAAGCATGCAATTTCATTCCATAATAATACATGCTTTTTGTGGAGCAAAATCCTTTATCTGTAATATCGGGTGCAACTTTACCCGAGCGTTTTCCAGAGCAAGTGACAATAGGCATTGAATCTAATACGCTAAATTTTGTCGAACATTCCTTTGGTGTAAATTCGGTTAAAATCATCCCTACAAGAGTATTCATAACATTAGAAAGCCTATTTATTCTGCGGTTAAAAGCTTGATAGCTAACTAAATCTGGAAACCAACTCAATAAATACTCACTTGCAAATTGATGTATTTTATTCATTTTAAAAATCCCTTGATGCTCCATTACAAATAGATAAATCGTGACGATTTCTTGATCTGTAAGTTTTGGAGTATTATTATTGCTAAAACGCATAGATTCGAATTGTAGCTGTTCATCAAACTTTTTACATACATAATCATATAATTTTACTAACTTATAATCCTTGTTATTGTTCTTTGTATTCAAAATAATCTCGTTGAAATTGACTATTAAGATACTGAAAATCAATAACTTAAACAAGTTTAAGAGGCTGATTTTCAACTAATTAAACTTGTTTTTTATCTTTATTTCAAACCTTGATTCGCATTGTTATTAAAAATATAGGTTAATCCTTGTGCTAAATTGTATGCTTTTTCAATGGTTGGGTATAATATAAATAGAACCTCAGCTCTTTCTCTCTGTTCTAGAGTCCATTTTGTTTTGGATTTGAATAATAAATATCTGCTTCTAGCGAGTAGTTGTTTATGCGTATCTCCATTGCTCGGAAGTTCTTACTTATATGTATTTCCTTTCTCCAGAGCCTTTATTATATCGCTATTTTTCTGCTCTAATATCTCCTACCTTAATCTTATACGCTCTTCTTGTACTGCTTCTGAGGCTAATTTTTGGACATGAAATCTATCAGCAACTATTTATGTTTTAGGAAAACATTTTTTAGCAATTAAATTCATGCTACCTGCCATATCAACTGTAACTTCTTCTACCACATTTCGTCTCTCTAGAGGGATCTTATGGAGTATATTAATGACATCAATGGTTATAGTTCCTTTTACAATAGGAATTATACTCGCTTTTTTACCCTGAGCATTCTTGTTGTTTAAGATGGTGTATAGCTCACCTTTAGATAAGGGGGTTTCGTCTAGACTTAAATAGGTGCCGATATTCTTGGCGAAGAGTAGCCAATCTTATGCATGTTCTAATCCAAGAGAATAGAAACATAGTATAGAAATTTATAGTTCACGAAAATTTATAGATTTTGATTCTACAATTTCAGAACTACTTACTTATTCTAACTAAGATTCATCCTCTAATTTAGAATTTTTTATAAAAGCTATAATGTCACAACCATTTAAAAAGCCAAATCTCGTCCACAAATTAAATAAGTCAACCATTTTCATAAGATGTCTAACTTATTCTTTAATGATTTTATAGGTCTCGGTTGTTTGAGGTCCTCTTCTTTGTAAGAAGTATATCCCCGGTGACCAATTTGAGGTGTCAATACTTGTGTTTTGAGAGCGGAGAACAAAATTATTAATAAGTTGACCTAGAAGATTATATATAAAGACCTCTTGTCCGAGAGCCTCCTTTGGAGAATGGATAGTGGTTTGATTTTGAGCAGGGTTTGGAAAGACGTTTAGTTTCACTTCTGAGTTAACTTCACTAATCCCTAAGTTACTTTCTTGGTATATCCTTACATAATCTATTTCCATAGTGCTTTGCGTAAAGTTAGGATCTATAATGGATTGGATTGCCGTGTTTAATAAAATGTATTGATCCTCATCAAAAGGCCAAGTCTCGTCGTTTTGTACATCAGGCTGATAAGTATAATGCACATTTCCGTCTACACTGAACACCATGCGGTCTGGATACCAGTCTAGAACGTAATTATGAAAAGCTGTTGAAGCCGTTTGAATAATTTGACCTCCAAAATTAGATGTGTTTCCAAAGCTAGAAGGGGTGTGTAATGCACTTGAGATATAATTCTGGTTATCGCCCCAATGCTCCATAATATCAATTTCCCCACAGGCAGGCCATGGGGTGGTTCCAAAGCCTTCGTTATCCCAATATCCACCAGTCTCCTGGATATTTTGACCCAGTAGCCAGATAGCAGGCCAAGTACCAACACCTGTAGGTAATTTCGCTCTCACTTCAACCCGTCCGTAGGTAAAAGCAAATTTGGAGTTGAGTCGGGCAGAAGTATACTCTTTAGTCACTCCTTGGTCTGTAAAGGTTTCATTTTTAGCAACCAAGTTTAAGTTGTCATTTTCAACAAACGTATTCTCAATTCTATCTGTATAATGCTGTATTTCTCCATTGAACCAAGAGTCACCTTGAGGTAATTTAGTTTGATGGAACCATTTATTTGTATTTATGGCACCGTCTGTATCAAACTCATCAGACCATACTAATTCGTCGTAGACAGGATCATTTGGATTTCCAGGTTCATCTTCACTATCTCTGCCTTCAAAATAAAAATCATCTATAAAGGCAATTACTTGGTCGGTATTGTTTTCTCCATTAAGTTGAAGCACCACTCGATTGAAATCGGTCCTCATTAATGGATCTGGAGAATTAGAGTCCAAATTGATAAATTCATCTTGAGAAAAACTGAAACTTACAGTTTGCCATTGATCCAATTCTAATGTTTTTATAATTTCACTTTGGGTGGACCATGGAGTTGACTGATTTCTATTTTGAAGTTTCAAAGAAATTTGATTGGTTTGATTTCCTGTTAGTTCTGAGGAGAGAACATAAAGTTTTAAGCTAAATGTTGAATTCTGGTCTAAAAGGATAGCAGAAGAACTATCAAACCCAATATTTGCAAACAGTCCGCCTGCATCTTCATATTTCAATACTGCTTCAGAAGGGTTGGAGGAATCTATAAATGGATTACTAAAGTTTATATCCATCAAAGCTTCGTCTTCATACCATGTGGATATGGTCGAATTCCCTTCAAAATCATCTTCTAAAATCTGTGAAAATCCTGTAAAACTTGTGAATAATAGCAATGAGGAAAGTAAAACTTTAAGCATGTTTTTTTTATTACAATATATTCATTTGCGTAGTATTAATAAAACATGTAATGTTAAACTTAATAAACTTAATAAACTTAATAAACTTAATAAACTTAATAAACTTGATTTAACAAAAAAAAATATTTGAAAGTTACTCATAGTTTTTATAAATTTAATGTCAACTATTATCACAAACTATGAAAAATAAATTATTAGTGCTGTGCACCCTTTTGCCTTTAATAGGCTTTAGTCAATTGGATTTAAACTACCAACTACCACACAAAAACATACTTGAACTTGCAGATGCCCCTATGCCACCATCTATGAGTATAAATCCCAATGGGAGTAAGGCTTTGCTTATTTACAGGAATCAATACCAAACTATTGTAGATCTAGCTGAAGATGAGTTAAGATTGGCTGGTTTAAGAATAAATCCTAAAACAAATATCTCAAGTCGTACCCGTTTTTATGTGGATTTAAAATTATTTGATCCAAGTAAGAAAAAAGAATTTGAGATTCAAGATTTGCCTTCCAATCTTAAGATTTCAAATATCAATTGGTCTCCAAACTACAATTATATAGCATTCACAACTACTCTACCTACAGGAAATGAATTATGGGTCATCGATTATAAAAAGAAATCTGCTAGTCGGTTGACTTCTGCTGTGGTTAATGGAAATTTGGGAACTACATTGGCATGGTTGCCAGACGAATCTGGTATTTTGGTTAAGACTTTACCAAAAAAGCGGCAAAACCTCATTGATGCTGATAATAAAGTTCCAACGGGACCTACAGTTTCCGTTAATGAAGCAGGTGTTGAGGCTCAAAACCGAACCTATCAGGATCTTTTAAAGAATAAAGTTGATGAATTTAATTTTGAAGTTTTGGCAACTTCAGAAATTCATAAAGTAGATTTAGAAGGCAACCAAAGTCTTTGGAAAACAGCGGCGATGTATGGAAGTATGTCTATTTCTCCAGATGGTAATTATGTGATGGTTTCAGAAATTAAAAAGCCATTTTCTTATATAGTTACTTACGGTAGATTTCCAACTTCACACACAATTTATACGGCAGATGGTGACTTAGCTCACCTTATTGCAGATATCCCCCTTATGGAAGAAATGCCCAAAGGATTTATGTCTACCAGAACAGGCCCTAGAAATATGTCTTGGAGAGATGACCAACCAGCAACCCTAGTTTGGGTAGAAGCTTTAGACGGTGGAGATGCCGATACCGAAGTAGAGTTTAGAGATGAAGTGTATCAATTAAAAGCCCCTTTTACTGCTAAAAAAGAGGATTTAGCCAAAACTAAATTGCGTTTTTCTGGAATAACTTGGGGAGATAAAACTACCGCTGTTTTAAGTGAATATTGGTGGAATACGAGAACCTTGAGAACGAGTATTTTTAATCCCTCCAATTCAGAAGTGGAGTCTGTCCTTTTTAACGAAAGAAATTATCAAAATACCTACGATGATCCAGGGAGTTTTGTAACCACAAAAAATAAATTGAATCAATCTGTCTTGCAGATCTTGAACGGAAAACTAACGCTTACTGGACAGGGGTATTCCGAAGAAGGAAAATTTCCTTTTGTAGATGAATATGATTTGAAATCTAAAACCAGTAAACGCCTTTTCCAAGTTAAAGAGTCTGACTATTTAGAGTCTTTTGTGAATATGATCGATGCTAAAAAAGGCTTGATTCTAACTAGATTAGAAAGTAGTAATGAGTTTCCAAATTACTACTTTAGAAATTATAAAACCGGAAGTCTAGAGCAAATTTCCAACTTCGAAAATCCATTTAAGGCCATACAAAATGTAGATAAAGAAGTTATTACTTACAAGCGTGATGATGGTCTTGAGCTTTCTGCTACCTTGTATCTTCCAGTAGGCTATGATAAAGAGAAGAAGGAAAAAATGCCAATGTTGATGTGGGCTTATCCACGGGAGTATAAGGATAAAAATAGTGCTTCTCAAGTGACCTCTAGTAGCAAAGAATTTACTTATCCATACTATGGCTCCCCAATTTATTGGGTCAACAGAGGTTATGTCGTTTTGGACGATGCTGCTTTTCCTATCATTGGAGAAGGGGAGGAGCAACCCAATGACAGCTTCAAAACTCAATTGGTCGCCAATGCCAAAGCAGCTATCGACGCTGTGGATGAGCTAGGATATATCGACAGAAATAAAGTAGCTGTTGGAGGGCATAGTTATGGTGCGTTCATGACCGCCAATTTATTATCACATTCAGATCTTTTTGCGGCAGGTATCGCTCGTAGTGGAGCTTACAACCGTACGTTAACCCCCTTTGGTTTCCAGTCTGAAGAACGCAATTAATGGGAATCACCCGAGGTTTATAACACGATGTCTCCTTTTATGAATGCGCACAAGATGAAAACACCCTTATTGCTTATTCATGGACAAGCCGATAATAATTCAGGAACCTATCCTATGCAAAGTGAGCGCTATTTCAACGCCTTAAAAGGGCTTGGTGCTCCCGCAAGATTGGTTATGTTACCAAAAGAAAGTCACGGCTATGCTGCGAAAGAAAGTATCATGCATATGTTATGGGAGCAAGATCAATGGCTAGAAAAATATGTTAAAAACAGAGAACTGGAGGAATAAAATTTCTTCTGAATTTGCTTATAGAAAAGACTAGAAGTTATCTTCTAGTCTTTTCTATTTCAGGATAATCTCAAGCCTTCAGAATGACACTTGCGAAATATCATTCCGACGTTCGTTAGGAGAAATCTCCTTGTCATTCCGACAGAGAAGCCCTTTTGCTTCGACGAGGAATCTTTTTGTCTTTAGGGAGAGATTCTTCATTCGCGAAAAGCTCCTTTAGAATGACAGTAGCGTGTTGTCATTCCGACAGAGAAGTTTTTTACTTTGATGAGGAATCTTCTTGTCATTCCGACAAAGAAGTTTTTTACTTCGACGAGGAATCTTCTTGTTTTTAGGTAGGGAGATTCTTCAGTCGCGAAAAGCTCCTTCAGAATGACAGTAGTGAAATGTCAATAAAGCCAACATATCAAGAGTTGTATGCGACGTTTACTTCTCGCGCTAGACGAGTAAATGAACTTGAAGGCTTGGCAAATCAGGACAAAGAATTGATCCAAGAGAATCAAGAATTAATTAAAGAGAACCGAGGTATCATAAAGCAAAATCAGCTACTGTTAAAAGAGAATAGACAGTTAAAGGATAAATTATTTACCTACGAAAATCCAAAAAACAGTCGCAACAGCTCTATGCCTCATTCAAAGGATGAAAACCATCCTAAACCAAATCAAAGTTTGCGCAAATCATCTGATCGAAAAGTAGGCGGTCAAAAAGGACGAAAAGGTAAAACTTTAGAGATGACAGCTCATCCCGATGAGATTATAGAATTATACCAATTTAGTTTTTAAATGTTGCATTAAAAATTTGAATTATACTACGACGTAGCTCAGCACAGGTTTTTTACTTAGTTGAGGAAAAAAAATAAGCATAGCAATAGTTACGGTTTTATTTTATGACAATTAGTAAATGAAAAAGAAACTGATTTTATACAACATTTGAATGCTAAATTGGTATTAGTTACGAAGAATTAAACTACGGGTATTTTTTCTTCTCTTTTAAGAAACACGGGGGCTATTGAAAATGGCAAACTGGAAAAGGATTTCGGCAAACTTTTAATTTCTTCTGAAAATATTGAAGTTGGATTCAAGTTGATTTGGGATACCTTTATTTTTATAAATAAGTGGCTTATCATTGTTGATGTTCAGTGGCTTACATGTAAAAAAATCGAATATTTTTCAGTAAACTATAGAAGCATTCTGGTTTAGCATAGAAACTGCCGAAAGTTTTGATCAGGCGGCAGAACTAAAGATTTGGATCTCCGGGGGAACAAACGCTTTCTGTGACAAAGAAATTCAACAAAAGTGTCGACATATATGAAGTTCAGAAGGTATTGGCATAATTTACACTATAAATCCTTCTCCCGGAACTGCTTAAAAAGTAGTTCCGACCTCTCCGAATGAGAGGTGAAGGAAATCTCTGAGTCGTCGTGGAATTTATAATTGGAAATAACAGTCGGAGTTAATCGGGCTGTTATTGTATTAGGTTTCTTTGAAACTTGTGGATTAGATATCAGTGTTGTGTAAAATTTTATCGGTGAAATTTATCCCCCTTAAGATTGTATGTTTTCTTGTGAATATGTACATTTCAACTGCAAGGATATTTTCACCCAAATAGGTAGAAACAATGGAAAGGGAAAATACTGTGAAGAATTGTTTTTATTGACTTTTTCCACTTTTTTATTAACAATTACTTCCAGATTTAAGGTTTAATATTACTTTGCAGCCTTATCAATTTGAAATACCAATAAATTAAAATTTAAATGAAGATTCTTTATTACAACGACCTTGACTTTTCCAAAGTAAAGAAACAATTTGAAAAAACATTGGGCTTTCTCCGCAATGGGGATTTCAAATCGGCGGAGATAAAAAAAATGCAGCCCACACCCTATTACAGGTCAAAACTTGATGTTGAAAACCGTTTGCTTTTTAAATTTGCGTCTTATGAAGGTAAAACCTATATACTTTTACTGGAAGTGATCCTCAACCATGAATACGAGAAATCACGTTTTTTGAGGGGAGCTGAAGTGGATGAAGGAAAAATCAAAGCATTGCCATCAATAAAGGAAGTACAGCAGGAAGATATCCTTTCCCTTAGCTATATCAATTCCAAAGCTACCAGTTTCAACCTGTTGGATAAAGCTATCTCTTTTGATGAAAGTCAGGAGATTATTTTTCACAAGCGCCCCCCCGTTATCATTATTGGGTCGGCCGGAAGTGGAAAAACAGCACTTACATTGGAAAAGATCAAGATGCTCAAAGGAAAGATTCTATATATTACTCTTTCGCCCTATCTCATAGAAAATTCAGCAAAACTCTATTATTCGTACGAATATGATAATGATAAACAGGAAGTGGAATTCCTGTCCTTCCATGATTTCATCCAAAGCACCCGTGTTACACAAGGAAGGGAAATAGATTACAAAACATTCGAAAATTGGTTCAACAAGTTCCGTAACATCGCAAAGATCAAAGATTCACATAAGCTTTACGAGGAATTCAAAGGAGTGCTCACGGGGCTCAATGTAGAAAAGGAATTCCTGAGCAGGCAGGAATATGAAGCATTGGGCGTAAAACAATCTGTATTTCTCGCCGGCGAAAGATCAGAAGTATATTCTTTTTTTGAAAAATACCTGCAATTCCTGAAAGAAAGCAATTTGTACGACATCAACATAATTTCACACCAATGGTTGCCTTTGGTCAAACCTATCTATGATTTTATCATCGTGGATGAAGTACAGGACTTTACCACGGTGCAGTTGCACCTTATCTTAAAATCCCTGAAAAAACCTGAGAATTTTATTCTTTGTGGAGATTCCAATCAAATTGTCCATCCAAATTTTTTCTCCTGGTCAAGTGTCAAGTCTTATTTGTTTAAAAGTGAGCTGAAGGGCAAGGAAATCAATATCCTCAAAACAAATTACCGAAATGCTCCTGCCGTTACTGACCTAGCCAACAAACTACTTAAAATCAAAACCAGCAGGTTTGGTTCCATTGACAAGGAGAGTGCTTACCTAGTCAATTCCATTAGCAAAAAAAATGGGGAAGTGGTGTTTTTGCAAAGCAACGATAAGGTTAAAGCTGATCTGAACCAAAATACCAAAGGCTCCACAAAATTTGCGGTCATTGTGATGCGGAATGAAGACAAAGCAGAAGCTAGGAAAATATTCAAAACCCCCTTGCTATTTTCCATTCATGAAGCAAAGGGTCTGGAATACGACAATATTATCCTGATGAATTTTATCAGTAACAACCATAGGGAGTTCCGTGAAATTACGGATGGTGTGGATCCTTCCGATATTAGCGATGCGCAAGGCATCAAATTTTCCCGCGGGAAGGACAAGACGGACAAATCCCTTGATGTCTATAAATTTTACATCAACTCCCTTTATGTCGCGATTACCCGTGCAGTAGAGAACCTATACTTGCTGGAGGCATCTCCCAAACATGAGATCCTTAAGCTCCTTGACCTGGTTGAAACACGGGACAAAGTAGGGGTCAAGGAGCAAAAATCTTCCCTAGATGATTGGAAGCAGGAAGCAAACAAACTGGAAAAGCAGGGCAAAAAAGAACAGGCAGATGAAATTCGACAAAATCTCTTAAAGGTCCAGTCAACGCCCTGGGAGCCTCTTCTCAAAGAAAATATACAGCAATTAAAAATAGAAGCATTAGACCCGAATAGTTATAATAAAAAAGCAAAAGATCTTCTTTTCCATTATTCTCTGGTCTATAACGATAGCGATGCCATTGATGAGTTGGTAGCCCATAAATACAGGCGTGCTGAGAGCCCAGAAAAAGAAAGGAATTCCCTTTTCCGAAAATACTATTCGCATTATAAAACTGATAACATCAAAATGTTGACTGTAAATATCAATAAGTACGGTATCAACTATAGGGATCAGTTCAACCTCACTCCTTTACTGGCGGCTGTTTATTCAGGCTCGGTGAAACTGATCAGGTTTTTACAGAAAAATGGGGCAGACAGTTCTGTTTTGGATAATGAAGGAAAAAATGCCCTGCAAGTCGCTTTAAACAAATCTCATTTTTCGAGAGGATATGCTGGAAATGAACTGGGCAGCATCTACAAACATATCCTTACAGATAGTATTAAGGTAAAGGTGGATAGCAGGATGATCAAAATCGACAACCACAAGATAGAATATTTTTTGCTCAATTATATGATTGCCCTACAATCTGTACTTATCAAAAACAAGAGTTGGGCAAAAGGGGTGAAAATGGCTGACTTTATAAGCACTGTGTACAATTATCCAGAAACCGTATTACCGCATTTTAGGAAGCAAAGGGCTTATTTAAATCAGGCCATTGCCCGTAATGAAATAGATGCCAGAGAAGACATCAGTAAAAAGTTGTTTTTAAGAGTCTCCAGGGGATTCTATGTCTTAAATCCTGAACTGGAGATTTTAATAAAGGAAGATTGGGTGAACATTTACGATTTAATGGGGGCAGAAAAAGTGGAGAAATTTGACGAGAAAGAATACATACGGCTTGAGCGGGAAAAAATATTTAAAGGATTTCCTAAGGTGCGCAATACGGTTAAACCAAAAGGGATGAAGTAAAAAAGCCTTATTTTAAAAATGATTTAATAATGGATTGGAAACGAATATTGGATGTTTTAACAACAGAGGATAAAGTGCTGTTTTTAGAGGAACTGCTTGAAAAAAATGAACCGGTACGCTCGCAATTTTTATCCCGGTTTAGGAGGGAATCTTTTAGTGATCCCTCATTGACCAGAGCGTCGCTTTTAAGGCTTTTTGAAGAAGAGAAAGCTGGGATTCTTAACGAGCTTGAAAGACTTAATTTTGTGGATTTTGATTGGGACAACTATATCCCACGGCACAGCGGTTATATTCCCGAATATGAGGCCTGTGAGTATATGGCGGAAGATATGGTAACAAAAATGTTCGATAAATATCGAGAAAAGATTTTGGTTTTCATCCGACAAGGAAAAGTTGCTGAAGGAGCCATGCTTTTAGCATCCGTTTATCAGTCTTGTACCGAAGCTTATTATGAAGAAAATTACGCTTTCGATGATACCGAAGAAGAATTCTTAAGACTGTTACAGCCCACCTATGAAGAGGTGCTGCAAGAGGTCAAATCTGTAATTACCAACGATAACCAAATCCTTGTATTTTTTGATGCCCTATTCACTCAATATTTGGGCTTTGGGGACGATCTAAAGTATTTTGAAGCTTTATTGAAATCATTGGTACAAAATGAAAAAATGGCTGGTGAAGTGGAGGAACTGCTGAAAAAATACAAGGTTGGGGAAGAATTTTTACCACAGCTTTTACTCCAGATATATGAACTTTTGGGCACCCGGGAAAACTGGCTGGATCATGCCCATCGCTATTTTAGGCAAGATAAGGAGCTGGCCGAGAAATTAATGTTTCATTACCTCAAAGAGGACAACAAGAATTTCCTAAACACTGCTGGAGAAGTTTTTACTGCTTTCCCACATACCTTTGACCGTTTTATACTTGAAAACCTAGATATAAAGAAAGAAAGGGGGTATTACAAAATGGTGTTGCTCAGGATCACCGAGCATGAAAAGGATATCCACGCCTATAAAACATTGAAAGAATTGCTTTCTTTAGAAGAAAAAGAAGTTTTTTTTGAAAGGATATGGGACAAGGTTTTTTTGACAAGGATTTTTAAACTGGAAAACTACTACGGCCGGATCCTCGATTTGGTAAATGCCAATCGCGACTCTTGGGAGTTGAATGAAATGATCCTGCCAATTATCCCTGTTTACCCCAAGGATTGTTTTGAGATTTTGGAAAACAAAATTTCTCAATCGCTAGCCAGTGAGCGAGGAAGAAATTCTTATAAGAGGATTTTAAAATGGATGGAACTCCTCCGAAAAATACCTGGGGAATCAGAAAAAACCAATGGGATCATCCTGAACGCGTATCATCATAAACCCAATTTGCCGGCATTAAAAGATGAAATGAGAAAAGCTGGCCTGCCACGTCAATCTTAGGCTTCACTCTGAGACTAGTGCTAAAATAATTTATCCAGCGTAGGAAATTGACGTATTTTAATGATCTATAGAAAGTAAAAGAGTTAAAAAGGAAATAAAGTCTGGAGGATGAAAAAATTAGTTAATACCTAAGAATAAAATCTGCGGGAGAAAGCCAGAACTTTAGATAACGAGGAACGGCGAATTGTCATTCCGACAATAAGAGAAATCTCAATGTCATTCCGACAGAGAAGTTTTCTACTTCGACGAGGAATCCTTTTATTTCAACATGGAATTTTTATGTTTTCGATAGGGAGAGATTCTTCAGTCGCTGAAAAAGCTCCTTCAGAATGACAGTAGTGAAATGTCATACCGACGATAGGAGGAATCTCAATGTCATTCCGACAAAGAAGTTTTTTACGTCGACGAGGAATCTTTTTATTTGAACACGAAATTTTTACGTTTTCGCTAGGGAGAGATTCTTCAGTCGCCGAAAAGGCTCTTTCAGAATGACAGCGGCGTATTGTCATTTCGACAAAGAAGTTTTTTACTTCGACGAGGTTTTTTTTTATTTGAACACGAAATTTTCATGTTTTCGATAGGAAGAGATTCTTCAGTCGCCGAAAAGCTCCATCAGAATGACAGCGGCGGATTGTCATTCCGACGATAGGAGAAATCTCAATGTCATTCCGACAGAGAAGTTTTTTACTTTGACGAGGAATCTTCTTGTTTGAATACGAATCTTTGTGTTTTCGATAGGGAGAGATTCTTCAGTCGCGAAAAGCTCCTTCAGAATGACAGTAGCGAAATGTCATTCCGACAGAGAAGTTTTTTTCTTCGACGAGGAATCTTCTTGTATTTCAACATGGATTTTTTACGTTTTAGATAGGGAGAGATTCTTCAGTCGCCGAAAAGCTCCTTTAGAATGACAGTAGCGTGTTGTCATTCCGACAGAGAAGTTTTTTACTTCGACGAGGAGTCTTCTTGTTTTTATGTAGGGAGATTCTTCAGTCGCGAAAAGGCTCTTTCAGAATGACAGTAATGAAAGGTCATACCGACGATAGGAGGAATCTCAATGTCATTTCGACAAAGAAGTTTTTTACTTCGACGAGGAATCTTTGTGTTTTCGATAGGGAGAGATTCTTCAGTCGCGAAAAGGCTCTTTCAGAATGACAGTAATGAAAGGTCATACCGACGATAGGAGGAATCTCAATGTCATTTCGACAAAGAAGTTTTTTACTTCGACGAGGAATCTTTGTGTTTTCGATAGGGAGAGATTCTTCAGTCGCGAAAAGCTTCTTCAGAATGACACTTGCGAAATGTCATTTCGACAAAGAAGTTTTTTACTTCGACGAGGAATCTTTTTATTTGAACACGGATTTTTTACATTTTCGATAGGGAGAGATTCTTCAGTCGCTGAAAAGCTCCTTCAGAATGACAGTGGCGTGTTGTCATTCTGGCAATAGGAGAAATCTCAATGTCATTCCGACAGAGAAGTTTTTTACTTCGACGAGGAATCTTTTTTTTATTTCAACACGAATTTTTATGTTTTTGATAAGGAGAGATTCTTCAGTCGCGAAAAGGCTCTTTCAGAATGACAGTAATGAAAGGTCATACCGACGATAGGAGGAATCTCAATGTCATTCCGACAAAGAAGTTTTTTACTTCGACGAGGAATCTTCTTTTTATTTCAACACAGAATTTTTATGTTTTCGATAGGGAGAGATTCTTTAGTCGTGAAAAGCTCCTTCAGAATGACAGCAGTAAATTGTCATTCCGGCGATAGGAGAAATCTCAATGTCATTCCGACAAAGAAGTTTTTTACGTCGACGAGGAATCTTTTTATTTGAACACGAAATTTTTACGTTTTCGCTAGGGAGAGATTCTTCAGTCGCCGAAAAGCTCCTTCAGAATGACACTTGCGAAATGTCATTCCGACAAAGAAGTTTTTTACGTCGACGAGGAATCTTCTTGTCATTCCGACAAAGAAGTTTTTTACTTCGACGCGGAATCTTTGTGTTTTCGATATGGAGAGATTCTTCAGTCGCCGAAAAGGCTCTTTCAGAATGACACTTGCGAAATGTCATTCCGACAAAGAAGTTTTTTACTTCGACGAGGAATCTTCTTGTTTTTAGGTAGGGAGATTCTTTAGTCGCTGAAAAGCTCCTTCAGAATGACACATGCGTATTGTCATACCGACGATAGGAGGAATTTGTTTGTTTTTGCCAAAATCTTAATTTTTCACACCGACTTCAGTTAGATCTTACAATCCCAGACGGATGTTGAGGTGAACTTTCTCACTTAAGCTGGATATCGTTAAAAGTTTAAGCTAACGCAACCAAAATCCCGCTTGCGGAAATAAAAGCTCTTATTAATACTTTCTAGCAATTGCTTTTCTATGAACTTAAGCTGTATTTTCAAGTCCTAGATTGAACACTTATTTAACATATAATTTGCTAATTTAATCTTTAGTTAACAAATTTATGGCCATTTTATAGTAAATTATTTAACATTCTAAAACCAAAAGCATATGAAAATTAAAAAATTACTGATTGTATTTATTTTATTATTAGGGGTGACTTCCCTTTTTTCACAAAATGGGATGGGGAAAAAAGCTATGTTAAATGAAGATGGGACTATTTCAGTTTCAGAAGTTGAAATTCCTCAAAGCAGAGTATCTAATATAGAGGTAGAACTCCTTTTCACTTTTGGAAGGCCTGCGAGTCCAATAGTAAAAAATTCTAGAGGTGTGACTTTAGCAGATTTAAATGGTGATGGAACAGATGAGGTTATATATGGTATTAATACAACACTATTTGCAATAAGCGGTGACGGATCTATTCTATTTGAAAAAGAAGTAGAAGGCCTTATTTTACTTCCGCCTTCTATTGCAGATTTAGATGGCGATGGCTCTCCAGAAATCATAGTCAATACAGGTTATCCAACTACTGTTGGAAGGGTGTATGTAATTGATAATAATGGAGATGATTTGCCTGGCTGGCCTATTACTTTTAATGATAAGTGGATGATTAATGCTCCTGCCATTGCAGATCTAGATGGTGATGGAACTTTAGATATTATTACAGGCGAACGCTTTGGGAGCTCACAAGGTTTTGTACATGCTTTAAATATAGATGGTACTGAAATTAACGAAAATTGGCCTGTTGAAGTTCCTGCAACTCCTGCATTTACTCCTTCCATTGGTGATATAGATAATGATGGCAGTAATGATGTTGTGATTGCTGCATCTTCAGCAGGAATGTACGCTTTCAACAGTCAAGGAGTTATTTTAGATGGGTTTCCTTTACTGGACGCTGCTGTTCGATACAGTTATCAATCTCCCATGTTA